>JBHEPS010000179.1:0-4477 GCA_046260175.1 Thermoanaerobaculia bacterium | reverse complement strand
TGGCGCTCGTGAAGGGACAGATCGAGGAAGAGCTGCTGCTCGGCGACCCCATCGCCCGCGCCGGCGCCGTTCGTTTCGAAGCTTCCGAGCAGGGCCGGTTCGCCGAAACTTTCCTCCGTCCGCTGCACACATCGGGCGGCTCCACGCTCGTCGAGATCCGAATCTCTACCGGCCGCACCCACCAGATCCGCGTTCACCTCTCCTCGGCCGGCTTTCCGATCGTCGGGGATCTCAAATACGGTGGGGTCGCAGCACCGCGGATGATGCTGCACGCCTGGAAGCTCGCACATCCGAGCGTCGGCGCATGGACGGCCGAGCCGCCGGAGGGGATGAGGGGCGAGGGATGAGGAGCGAGGAAAGAGCAACGGCGGTGCATAGCGATGGACTGGCCTCTAACTTTTGGCTTTTGGCAGGTGGCGTGATCCTGCCATTTTGAGGTCTTTCGGTCGCGCTCGCGGTTTACGTGGGTCGACTGTCGCCCCGGCGCTCCCTCAGGATGACGACGAGCCCGCCTCTCGTCCCTCGCCCCTCGCCCCTCGTCGCTCACCTGAGGCAATAAAACAACGTCCGCAGCGACTTGAAGGAAGAGCCATGGACACCTTTCACGCCACCACCATTCTCTCGGTCCGTCGCGATGGCCAGGTTGCGATCGCCGGCGACGGCCAGGTCACGATCGGGAACACGGTCATGAAGCACGGAGCGGCGAAGGTCCGGCGCCTCTACGACGGAGCCGTCCTCGCCGGTTTTGCCGGCTCGGCCGCCGACGCCTTCGCGCTCTTCTCACGCTTCGAAGCGAAGCTCCAGGAGTTTCAGGGGAATCTCGAGCGAGCGGTCGTCGAGCTCGCAAAGGACTGGCGAATGGACAAATACCTCCGCCAGCTCGAGGCGATGCTGATCGTCGCGAACCGGGAGAAGTCGTATCTCCTTTCCGGAACGGGCGATCTCATCCAGCCCGACGACGGTCTTCTCGCGATCGGTTCCGGCGGCGGGTTCGCCCTGGCGGCCGCGCGGGCCCTGGTCGACAACACCGACCTCGGCGCGAGGGAGATCGCGGAGAGGGCGATGAAAGTCGCCGCCTCGATCTGCATTTACACGAACGACCACATCACCATCGAGTCGCTTGAGTCGTGAGCGGCCCGGAGGCGGAGACAATCGAACCCATGGTCATCAACCTTCCCGGAGAGACACTCAAAGCCGATTCCATGACGCCGGCGCAGATCGTCGTGGAGCTGGACCGCTACATCGTGGGCCAGAACGCGGCCAAGCGCGCCGTGGCGATCGCCCTGCGCAATCGCTGGCGCCGGCAACAGCTCTCGGCCGAGCTGCGCGAGGAGATCGCCCCGAAGAACATCATCATGATCGGGCCGACCGGCGTCGGAAAGACGGAGATCGCAAGGCGGCTCGCCCGGATGACAGGTTCTCCATTCCTCAAAATTGAAGCGTCGAAATTCACCGAGGTGGGTTACGTCGGTCGCGACGTCGAATCGATCATCCGGGACCTGACCGAGCTCGGAGTGAAGCTCGTCAAGGAAGAACGGATCCGCACCGTCCGCGCGCAGGCTGAAGCGAACGCCCGCGGGCGGCTCCTCGAGCTCCTTCTTCCGCTTCGCACCAGCACCGGATTCAGCCCGTATGCTCCGCAACCGGTGCCGGAGACCGACGACGCCAACCGGGAAACGCGGGAGAAGATGGGCCGCTGGCTCGACGAGGGCCGGCTCGAAACGCGCGAGGTCGAGCTCGAGGTTCGCGAGTCGGGATTCCCTTCTTTCGAGATCTTCAGCAACCAGGGCGTCGAAGAGATGGGAGTCAACATCAAGGACATGCTGCCCGGACTGATGGGAGGCCGGACGCAGCGGAAGAAGATGAGCGTCTCCGACGCCCGGCAGATCCTGATCGGGGAAGAGTCCGACAAGCTGATCGACCAGAGCTCGGTCGCGCGCGATGCGATCGAGCGCGTGGAGCAGAGCGGGATCGTCTTCCTCGACGAGCTGGACAAGATCGCCGGCCGCGAGTCGAAGCAGGGGCCCGACGTCTCACGCGAAGGGGTCCAGCGCGACCTTCTTCCGATCGTCGAGGGGACGACCGTCAACACGAAGTACGGCATGGTGCGCACCGACCATGTGCTGTTCATCGCCGCGGGCGCGTTTCACGTCTCGAAACCCTCGGATCTCATCCCGGAGCTTCAGGGCCGTTTCCCGATCCGCGTCGAGCTCGATTCGCTCAACGAAGAAGATTTCCAGCGAATCCTGCGCGAGCCGAAGCACGCCCTCACCCGCCAGTACCGCGAGCTTCTCTCGACCGAATCGGTTGATCTGAGCTTCAGCGACGACGCGATCGTCGAGATCGCGCATTTCGCCGCCGAGGTGAACCGCCGAACCGAGAACATTGGAGCGAGACGGCTTCATACGATCCTGGAGAAGCTGCTCGACGACTATTCGTTCCGCGCGGACGAGCTGGGCGGCTCGACGGTGGTGATCGACGGCGATTATGTACGAGGCGCGCTCGCCGACCTCGTCGAAGACGTCGATCTCTCCCGGTACGTTCTTTAGAATCTTCTCCGTCCGTTCCCGGGACCGGGGGGCCCGCCCCCGAGTCCCTCGAGGAGGTCACATGGGTATCGCCACGGTCAATCCGGCAACAGGAGAGACGGTTCGCACGTTCGAACCGATCTCGGATTCCGAGCTCGAGCGCGCTCTCGCGCTCGCCGCTTCGGCCTTCGCCGCCCACCGCCGCACGTCGTTCGCCGAGAGGTCGAGGAAAATGCGTCTGGCGGCCGGCATTCTCGAGCGCGACCGCCGATCGCTCGCCGAGCTGATGACCCTCGAGATGGGAAAGCCCGTGAAGGCGGCGGAGGCCGAGATCACGAAATGCGCCGCCGTATGCCGCTATTACGCGGACCATGCGATTGACCACCTCGCCGAGGAACACGTCGAGACCGAGGTTCGTGAGTCGTACGTGCGGTACGAGCCGTTGGGGCCCGTGCTCGCCGTGATGCCGTGGAACTTTCCCTTCTGGCAGGTCTTCCGGTTCGCTGCGCCTGCAATCATGGCGGGCAATGTCGGCCTGCTCAAACACGCCTCGAACGTTCCGCAGTGCGCGCTCGCAATCGAGGCTATTTTCCGGGAAGCTGGTTTCGACGAAGGGATTTTTCAGACGCTCCTCCTCGAGTCGGGGCGAATCGAGAGAGTCCTGAGGGATTCACGCGTCCGGGCCGCGACGCTGACCGGAAGCGAGGGGGCCGGCGCGTCCGTCGGCTCGATCGCCGGCGAAGAGATCAAGAAAGTCGTCCTCGAGCTCGGCGGCTCCGACCCATTCATCGTGATGCCTTCGGCAAACCTCGCCGACGCCATCGCGACGGCCGTCAAGGCGCGAACCGTCAACAGCGGCCAGTCCTGCATCGCCGCGAAGCGCTTCATCATCCACGCGGACATCTACGACGAGTTCCTCGAGGGGTTCGTCTCCGCGATGGAAGCGCTCGTCGTTGGAGACCCGATGGACGAGGCGACCGAAGTCGGCCCCCTCGCATCTCCCGATCTCGTCGAGGACCTGGAGAAGCAGGTAAGGGAATCCATCGATGCGGGAGCGCGGCTCCTCACGGGCGGAAAGCGGATCGGGTCGGCCGGAAACTTCTACGCTCCGACGGTCCTCGTCGACATCCCGCGCGAGTCACCGGCCTGGTCCGACGAGTTGTTCGGCCCCGTGGCATCCGTCTTCAAAGTCAGCGGGATCGACGAGGCGATCGAGGTCGCCAACTCGACCTCATTCGGCCTCGGCTCTTCGGCATGGACCACGGACGAAGACGAAAGGAACCGCTTCATCGCCGAGATCGAAGCCGGGCAGGTTTTCATCTGGGGCATTGGGGCATCCAGGAGTTCGTCAACGTGAAGACGATCTGGGTTCGGTGAGGCGCAGCGCGGGCCCCGACGACAGCCACGGTTGATGAAGCCAAACCGTGGCCACTTCTAGTCGAGCCGGAAGCCGATCTTGACCGTCACCTGGAACTCGGCGACCTTCCCGCCGTCGATTTTTCCGCGCATCCCGACGACTTCGAACCAGTCGAGATTGTGGACCGTCTCCGCGGCCTTGGTCACCGCATTGTCTGCCGCCCGGGTGAACGAATCTTTCGACGTTCCGACAATCTCGATCATCTTGTAGCTTTTCTCACTCATGAAGAATCTCCTTATGGAAGAAGGAATGCAGCCGCCACGCCTGCCGCCGTCGCGACGACGATCACGAGCAGAATGATGCCGAGGCTCATGAAGAAGAAGCGTTGGAGCCGCATGGCTCTCTCGATCGCTTCGGGCTCGACAGACACGTCGGAGATCGCGACGCCGAACCGGTAGAGAATCGCGGCTGGAACCAGGACCAGGGGAAGATAGAGAACGGCAGGAAACGAGACGAAGAGGATCTCCCGCCAGCCGAGCGTCCTCGCGGAAATCAGCATCGCGAGCGGCATGACCGCCAGGAAGGCCGAGGC
>JBHEPS010000178.1:0-4541 GCA_046260175.1 Thermoanaerobaculia bacterium | reverse complement strand
CTCGTATGCCTGCTGATGCGTGCTCGTAGGAGCGGCCGTGGTCAGCCACTGCCCTTCGACGACGTACTCAACGCGGCTGATGATTCCGGGGAGAGTCGGCTCCTGATACCGCGAAACGACCGGATCGCCCGAGAGCTTCTCCCTGATGGAGGTAAGTCGCAGCTCGATTGCGCGGAGCTCGGCGCGGAGGGCGGGGTCGGCGCCCGGAGTGTCGATCAGCGCCTTCTCGAGGTGGTCGATCCGCTTGCCTGTCTCGTTGACCGCGTGTACCGCGCCGAGAGTCACCCTCTGCAGCTCGGCGACCTTCCGCTGGAACACCAGGACTTCCTCGCGATTCTCAGCCGGAAGGCTCGCGAGGCCGAGAGGGACGGTCTCGAAACTGACCTGTTCGCCGAGCGGCGTGACGACTCCGTCGACCAACTTCGCGAGCGAAGCTCGATACGTCCCGGGAGCGACCATCGGTCCCATTGGCGGGGTGCCGAACATGTTCTCGCGCGGAGGCTCGAGGCTGGTCGGCTCGGCCGTGGGATAACGGAGGTCCCAGTTCACCCGGTGGAAACCGCTCTTCGCGGGTCCCTGAATCCGGCGAATGACGTTGCCGCTCTCGTCGTGGATCGTCAGCAGAATCGACGGTTCTTCGGCTCGCGCTTCCTCCCGCAGCTCGTCCCAGGAGGGATAGAACACTTCCTTTCCCTCCTCCACCAACTTCGTCTCGCGCTCCATTCGCTGCTTGCGGGGAGATTTCAGCTCGTCCTTCAGGTAGTAGGTGAAGACGGCGCCGTCGGGAGGATTCGGAGCCGTGTAGAAGCTCTCGCCCCGGAAGCTCTTGCCGGACAGTCCGAGAGGAGTCGAAGGGATGTACATCCAGACCTTCTTATCGAGCGGGAACAGGACGGCTTCGGCCTGCAGGACCGACGGCGTAACGCGCCGGAGGGAGGAGTAGTCGTCGAGGACGTAGAATCCGCGGCCGAACGTTCCGAGGACGAGGTCGTTCTCCCGCCGCTGGATTGCGAGGTCGCGGACCGCGATGGTCGGCATCCCGCCGGTCAGCTCGATCCATTTCTTGCCGCTGTCTAGAGTGAAGAATGCGCCGAACTCCGTGCCGACGAAAAGAAGGTCGGGATCGACGTGGTCCTCGACCAGCGCCCACGTCGGACCGCGGGCGGGGAGATCGCCTGCGATGCTCCTCCAGGTCCGCCCGCGGTCGTTGCTCTCGAGCACGTACGGCTTGAAGTCGCCCATCTTGTGGTTGTTGAAAGTGGCGTAGACGGTGCTCTCATGGTGAAGCGACGCGCGCAGATTCGAGACGTACGTCATGTCCGGAACGCCTGGGAACTTCTCGACCTTGCGCCAATTCGCTCCACCGTCTTCGGTGACCTGCACGAGTCCGTCGTCTGTGCCCGCGTAGAGGAGCCCTTCGACGAGCGGAGATTCGGCGAGCGCAACCAGATTACCGAAGTAAGAGGTGGAGTGGTTCTTCGCCACTGCGTCGGCGGACCACACTCGATCCATCACCTTCAGCTTGTTCCGGTCGAGGTTGCGAGTGAGGTCGCCGCTGACCGCACGCCAGCTGTTTCCGCGATCATCGCTGCGGAAGAGCATCTGCCCGCCGAAGTAGAGCCGTGTGTGGGAGTGGGGGCTGAGGATGAGTGGGGAGTCCCAATGGAAGCGGAGTGGCGTCCCGCCGGGCTCGGCCTGTGGGCGGATGTCGATTGCTTCGCCGCTCTTTCGATCGAATCGAGCCAGTCCGCCGTACTGCGACTGGGAGTAGACGATGTTGGGATCGGTCGGGTCGACGCGGGTCTGAAAACCATCTCCGCCGACCGTGACGAACCAGTCAGCGTTCCTGATCCCGTGAGTGTTCAGCGTTCGCGCCGGGCCGCCAAGGGTGAAGTTGTCCTGCGTGCCGCCATAGACGTAGTAGGCCGGGAATGACTCGTCGACCTCGATCTTGTAGAACTGCGTGACCGGCAGGTTCTCTTTGAAATGGTAGGTCTCGCCGCGGTCCCACGTCTCGTAAAGGCCGCCGTCATTCCCGATGAGAAAGTGGTCGGTGTCGTCTGGATCGATCCAGATCGCGTGCTCGTCGACGTGCTTTGCCTTGTACCCGAGCCGGTTGAACGTCTTGCCGCCATCCTCGGTGATCATCGTGAACGTGTCCATGGAATAGACGCGGTCGGGATTCTTCGGATCGACGTAGATCTCCTGGTAATACTGCGGAGACCCGGCTACATAGTCATTCCGCTTTTCCCAGCTCGCTCCCGCGTCGGTCGACCGGAAGAACCCGCCGGACTTGTTCGCCGCCTCGACGATCGCATAGACCGTGTCGGGTCGCGTCGGAGCGAGCGCGAGACCGATGCGCCCGATCTCTTCTTTAGGCAGGCCGCTCGTGAGCTTGTCCCAGGTCACACCGCCATCGCGCGTCTTGAAGATCGCCGACTCCGGTCCGCCGTTGATCAGCGTCCAGACGTGGCGCCGACGCTGGTACGCGGCCGCGTAGACGACGTCAGGGTTCCGGGGGTCGACCGCGATGTCGGTGACGCCGGTGTTCGGGCTGATGTCGAGGACCTTTTTCCAGTTCTTGCCGCCGTCTGTCGACTTGTAGAGTCCCCGGTCGCCTCCGCTGCTCCAGAGAGGACCCTGAGCCGCGACCCAGACGACGCTGGAGTCCCGCGGATCGACCACGATCTTCGCGATGTGCTCCGACCGGTCGAGCCCCATCTTCGTCCACTTGCGACCACCGTCGACCGACTTGTAGACGCCGTCGCCAAAACCGACGCTGCGCTGACTATTGTTCTCTCCCGTGCCGACCCAGATGACGAGCGGATCGTTCGGGTCGATGGTCATCGCGCCGATCGAGTAAGACCCTTCATCTTCGAAAATCGGAGTGAAGGTCGTGCCGGCGTTCGTGGTCTTCCAGACGTTTCCCGAGGCGACGCCGATGTACCAGACTCTCTTGTCGGTCGGGTCGACGGCGATGTCGCTGATGCGTCCCGAGGTCAGGGCGGGACCGATGCTCCGCAGCGTCAGCCCCGAAAACGTCTCGGCGGCCATCACTCCGGTTTTCTTCTCCTCTTCTTTCGGGAGTTCGGCGGAGAAAGTCAGCGTCGTGGTGAGGAGGATTGCAAGAAAGAGGATCGCGGTTCGTTTCAAAGTTCTCATCTCCAGTCCAGCGCGAAGGCTCCTTGGAAGAGGAGCCGTACTTCGCAGGCGAGGATTCCCCGGCTTCTGAAGGATTGACAGCGAGCGGGTTCCCCAGGCGCGGTCGCGTCGCCGCGGGCGAGTGATTGTTCGATCCGTCCAGACCGTTTTCAGAGCTTGTAAACCAGTTTCGTCATGTCGTGCTGGCCGCCATCCGGATCGGTCCCGTAGTTCGGGATTCTCATGGCTGAGAACCCGAGGCCCTCGAGCGTCTGCACGGCGTCGGCTTCGAGGTCCGAGATGAGAAAGCAGCTCAGATAGCGAAGGCCGTTCTCCCGTCCCACCGAGATGAACTGGTTGATGAGGAGCGTTCCGAGCCCGGCGCCGCGGTAGTCGGGATGAATGAGCCACTTGATGCGGCCGACCAGGCGGAGAGGCCCCCCCTTTCGGCGATGGAGCGTGGCGTCGGCGACGATCCGGGTGCCGTCGACGGCGAGAAGGGGGAGAGTCTTCCCGTAGTCGATGTTGCGGCCCCACTCTTCGACCGTCTGGTGGTCGTCGATCCGATCCCACGCGAAGCGGCGATTATCAACGGGCAAAGCCTGAAAAAAAGCCCAGAGACCCTCGACGTCGCGCTCTTCAAAGGGACGGATCAGCACGCGGCGGCCGTCGCGAAGGGCCGCCTCCGAAGGATAGCGATGAGGCATGGAAACGCTCCTGATGGACCGAATTTCCGAGCCGGTCGTGGGGGCCGGTCGAATCGCCCGAAGAATATCAAAAAGGGAAGCCTTCGGGCTGTGCGCACGCACCGGACCTGGCGACCGATTGAGGATAAGATGGTGGGTACGGCCCACAGGAACGGAACAGGAGGTTCTCATGAGAGTCTTCATGACTGGCGCGACGGGCTACATTGGAAACGCTGTCGCTAAAACGCTGCTCACCGGAGGGCACGAGGTCACCGTGCTGGCGCGAAGCCCGGAGAAGGCCGGCGCGCTGGGACAACTCGGCGCCCGCGTGATTCAGGGGGGTCTCGATTCGCTGGAAGATCTGCGAAGCCAGGTCACCAGCAATGAGGTCTTCATCCACATCGCGCAGAGCGGGAGCGAAACGGTCGACCTCGACGAGAAGGCGATTCACGTCTTCACCAGCAACCACGACAACCGCCACTTCATCTACACCTCGGGTGTCTGGGTGATCGGCAGCACGGGCTCGGCGGTCGCGAACGAGGCGGCCCCCGCCAACCCGATCGAGCTCGTCCGCTGGCGAGCGAGCCACGAGCGTTACGTTCTCGGGGAGATGCGCGACAACTTCACGACGACGGTTCTGCGGCCCGGCTGTGTTTACGGCGGGCGGCAGAGCCTTCTGGCGAACTGGTTCGAAGCAGCCGAGAAGAATGAGCC
>JBHEPS010000177.1:0-4627 GCA_046260175.1 Thermoanaerobaculia bacterium | reverse complement strand
CCTTTTCTTCTGCCTTCTGGCTTCTGGCTTCTGGCTTTTCTTCTGCCTTGCCTTATTCTTCGCTCACCGGCAGCCGCTTCAACTCCAACAGCGCGATCCGGAGCACGCTGTCGATCGTGAATCCCGGGGGGAACGCGTGGGGGATGCGGACGCCCGCTCCCATCAGCTCGAGGAAGTCGAGCGGCGGTTTTCTGCGGGCCAGCACCGACATGAGGCGTCGCGGCAGGTCCTCGCGGTCGAAGGCGTTCAGGTGGAGCGGCTGAAGGTAATAGCCGAAGTGCATCCCCTTCACGACGAGCTGTCCCTCGGCGAACTCGGGAAGGGTAATGCTCAGGGTCAGGCCTCCGAACGTCCAGTTGGCCTTCATGAACTCCGAGCGCCACTTCGACTCGTCGTCGCCCCGAAGCCTGTCGAGCCTCATTTGGGCTGCAGCCCTTTGAGTCCCTGGACCAGTTCGGCCATCCGCTGCTGGTGAAAGCGGTGGAGCAGACCCTGGACGTCGGGCTCGTCGGGAGCGACCGGCTCGGTGTAGACCTTCTTGAGCGCCCCACCGAGGTAGACCTTCGTTTCGAGGCGCGGCTCGGGGCGGGGAAAGAACTCGGTCTGCAGGGTGAGCTTGCGCTCGCCGATGTCGACGGCGTCGACTTTCCCCATCACGTTCGGCAACTCGGTCATGTGCGGTTCAGCATAGCCCGGTCTGCTGCGCGGAGGGAAGAGATCCGTAGAGAGTGAGGGGCATAAAAGGGAGGGTGGCGGGTATTGTGGACCGTCATGACGCCGTTGCAACGCCTGCTGACGTACTTTCAGCGATACCGCGGGACGATGATCCTCGGCGGTCTCATGGTCATCGGCTCGGTCGGTTTCTCGCTCGTCAAGCCGCTGATCGTGGGGGTGGCCGTGGACCGGCTGCGGGAAGGCATCGAGCGGGGCGTGCTGATCGAGTTCGCGCTTCTCTACGCCGGGGCGTCGGCAATTCAGGGGATGTTCCTCTTCGCCCAGCGCCGGATCCTCATCGGTGCGTCCCGGCAGGTCGAGTATGCGATCCGCGGCGATTTCTACGAGCATCTCCAGTCGCTTCCCTTCAACTTCTTTCAAAAGCAGAGGACCGGCGATCTGATGTCGCGGGCAACCAACGACCTCGCCGCGGTGCGGATGCTCGCTGGCCCCGCGGTCATGCACTCCTTCTCGTCGATCCTGGTCGTGATCGGATCGTTCGTGATGATGCTGCGCATCGAGCCGCGGCTGGCGACGATCGCCCTTCTGGCCGTGCCGGTCGTCGCCTGGCTTGCGAAGAGCTTCGGCGAGCGGATCCACGTCCGCTCGCGGGAGGTCCAGGATTACTTCGGAGAGCTCTCGGCCAAGGTGCAGGAGAACCTCTCGGGGGTTCGCGTCGTGCGGGCGTTCGGTCGCGAGCAGCACGAGATCGAATCGTTCGGCGCGATGAACGCCGAGTTCGTCCGCCGGAACCGGTCGCTGATCAAATTGACCGCCTTCTTCTATCCGATCCTCCATACCGTGATCGGCCTCTTGTTCGTGCTGATCTTCCTGCTCGGGTCGAGGAGGATCATCGCCGGAGAGATGACGCTGGGAGCTTTCGTCGCCTTCCAGTTCTACCTCGCCCGGATGGTGTGGCCGCTGGTCGCGCTCGGCTGGGTGATCAATCTCTTCCAGCGCGGCATGGCTTCGATGAAGAGAATGCACGAGATGTGGGTCGTCGAGCCGGAGGCGGAAACCGCCGGAGAGCCTTGCGGGCTCGAAGGGCCCATTCGCGGCGAGATCGAGATCCGAAACCTGACCTTCGCCTACGAAGGGAGGACGGTCCTCAAAGATATCGGCCTTCGCGTTGGAGCAGGGGAGACGCTCGGCATCGTCGGGGCGACGGGGAGCGGGAAGTCGACACTCCTGGCGCTCCTTGCCCGTCAGATCCAGCCGCCGCAGCAGACGATGTTCCTGGACGGATGCCCGCTCGAGTCGATTCCGGTGACCACCCTTCGCGATTCTCTCGCGATGGTCCCTCAGGAGACGTTTCTCTTCTCCGACTCGATCGCGGAGAACATCCGGTTCGGCCGTTCCTCCGCGACCCTGCCCGAGATCCGCAGCGCGGCTTCGATGGCGGGCCTCGAGAGTGACCTGGGCGGCTTTCCGCTCGGAATCGAGACCGTGATCGGCGAGCGGGGCATCACCCTCTCGGGCGGGCAGAAGCAGAGGACGGCGATCGCCCGGGCGATCATCCGCAATCCGGCGATCCTTCTGCTCGACGACGCCCTGAGTGCTGTCGACACGCAGACCGAGGAGCGCGTGCTCAGCGCGCTTCGCTCCCTCAGGAAAGATCGCACCGTGCTGATCGTCTCTCACCGAGTCTCCTCGGTGAAGGACGCGGACCACGTGATCGTCCTCCAGGAAGGGCGGATCGTGGAGCGCGGGACCCACGAGCAGCTTCTCCTTCACGGCGGAATCTACGCCGATCTCTATCGCCGGCAGGCGCTCGAGGAAGAGTTGGAGGAAATCGCTTGATCGAGCGTCAGGAAGACGAGGGGACGAAACAGTTCGACCCGCGCCTGGCGCGCCGGCTGTTCAGTTATCTGCGGCCTTACCGGGCGCGTGCGGCGTTCTCGGTCGTGCTGATCATTCTCTCGTCGCTGCTCGAACTGGCCGGGCCCGCCATCGTCGGCATCGCCATCGACCTCTACGTCGTCAATCCGTCCGGGCTTCCAGCGGCAGGCCCGAGTCGCGACATCGCGCTCTGGCTCGATGGGAGAGGGCTGACGCTCGAGCCGCTCACGGGGATCAACTTCGCCGCGGGGCTTTACCTGTTCGCACTGGTCGGCGGCTTCTTCGTCCTCTATAGCCAGATGGTCCTGATGAACATGATGGGACAGTTCATCATGTCGGACCTGCGAAAGCAGATCTTCGCGCACCTGCAGAAGCTCGACGTCCAGTTTTACGACCGCAATCCGGTCGGGCGCCTCATCACACGGGTGACGACCGATGTCGACGCTCTCAACGAGATGTTCACCGCTGGGTTCGTCTCGATCTTCGGCGACATCGTCGTCCTCGCCGGAATCATCGGTGTGCTCTTCTGGATGGACTGGCAGCTGGCCCTGGTCCTGTTCTCGATCCTCCCGTTCATCGCGATCACCTCGATCTGGTTCAGGAACGGCGCGCGGAAGACCTACAGGATGGTGCGGGCGAGGATCGCCGCGATCAACGCGTTCCTCCAGGAGCACATCTCCGGAGTGTCGGTCGTCCAGCTGTTCAATCGGCAGGAAGAGGAAGCGCGGAAGTTCTCGGATCTGAATGCTCGTCATCGGGACGCCAACATCCAGTCGATCTGGTACTACTCGGTCTTTTACCCGATGATCGAGCTCATTCAGTCGATCGGCATCGCGCTGATCGTCTGGTACGGCGGCGGAGAGGTCATGCGGGGCACCCTCACGCTCGGGGCTCTCATCGCCTTCTTCCAGTATGCGCAGCGTTTCTACGAGCCGATCTCCGACCTGTCCGAGAAGTACAACATTCTCCAGGCGGCGATGGCGGCGAGCGAGCGAATCTTCCGGCTACTCGACACCGACGCGCGCATCGTACGGGGGAAGGGGAGGGCTGCCGGAGAGGTCGAATCCATCGAGTTCCGCAACGTCAGCTTCGCCTACAACGAGCCGGAGTGGGTTCTCAGGAACATCTCCTTCATCGTCCGCCGCGGCGAGCGGGTCGCGCTGGTCGGCCATACCGGCGCCGGTAAGACGACTGTCACGAACCTCCTCCTTCGCTTCTACGACATCCAGAAGGGGAGCATCCTCATCAACGGCATCGACATCCGCGAGATGGACCTCGCGGAGCTCCGCCGACTCTTCGCGATCGTTCAGCAGGACTTCTTCCTCTTCGCCGGGACGATGGGCGACAACATCACACTCGGCGAGAAGAGGATCTCGCGGGAGATGATGATTCGCGCCGCCGAGAAAGTGCAGGCGGATCGCTTCATCCGGAAGCTCCCGGACGGCTACGACACCGAGGTTCGGGAGCGGGGAGCGGGACTGTCGGTGGGCGAGAAGCAGCTCGTCTCGTTCGCGCGCGCGCTCGCCTACGATCCCCCGGTTCTGATCCTCGACGAGGCGACGTCCTCGATCGATACCGAGACCGAGCGGCTGATCCAGGAAGGGATCGAGACCCTGACCGAGGGGCGGACCTCGCTCGTCATCGCTCATCGGCTCTCGACCATCCGTTCGGCCGATCAGATCGTGGTGTTTCATCACGGCGAGATCCGCGAGCAGGGGAGCCACGAGGAGTTGATGAGGGTGGACGGCTTGTACCGACGGCTCTACGAGCTGCAGTATCGCGAGGAAGCCGTCCGGGATTCCGCCGGGGTGGTAGGGGCGGGATAAGTGGCCGCGGCGGGTAGTGGCCGGGGCTTTCCAGCCCCGGCGTCGCGCCACGAAGCGCGATGGTGACCCGGAGGCAGCGCCCCCTCGGGGCTCACCTCCGGCTATCCGCCATGCGGGCCTTCGGCCCTCGCTCCGGCTGCAGGCCTTCGGCCTTTGCCTCCGGTCGGCGCAAGCCAAGGAGACGACAGGTCGAGACTCGCATCTCCCTCTGGCTTGCCTGTTTCCGCTGGCGTGGCACGAGCCGGGGC
>JBHEPS010000176.1:4353-4653 GCA_046260175.1 Thermoanaerobaculia bacterium | reverse complement strand
GTTTTCGCCATCAGCACCTTCCCGTACGTCGCGCCCGTCGCGACCTGGACCCCGTCCATCATGCACGTCTGCGGATGCCCCTCGCCCAGCTCGGGAAAAACGAAGAGGCCGTGGTCCTTTTCCCTTCGGACTCCGAGATGCGCCAGAGCCAGAACACCCATGCGATAGCCGATCGGCATGAACGGACAGCGATGGCCGTGGAACTCGAAGGCCCAGTCCGGGGGAACGGTCGATGGATTCATTGCAACTCTCCTTCCGGCGGTTTACCGAGCCGGGTCCGAATGCGGATGCAGCGGCGGG
>JBHEPS010000176.1:0-4343 GCA_046260175.1 Thermoanaerobaculia bacterium | reverse complement strand
GTTCCGGATCTTCGAAACGGACCAGTTTCAAAAGGACCTCCGGGCCATCGCACGCGCGGGCGAGCCGAGGATCGTCGAAAAACTGACGTCGGTCGTTTATGCGCAGCTCCGTTCCCATCCCCGCTTCGGCCCTCACATCAAAAAGCTGAAGGGTTACGAGCCCGAGACCTGGAGGTACAGGATCGGCTCCTGGCGCTTCTTTTTCGAGGTCGATGAGGACGAGCGGATCGTCTTCATGACGGCCGCTTCGCACCGGGGAAACCCCTACCGATCGTGAGCCTCTGCCTGGTAACGCTCGCCGGCCGACCCCCTCGAGATGGAAATCGACGTGGATCCGGACACCCCATCGAGAAGCAGCCTTCCCGCCGCCGCCAGCGCCGGCACCCTCGCCTCGGCGACCAGGGTTTCGGCGAAGCGCGGAATCCACGGCGCGACATGTGCCTTCCAGAGCGCGTCGATGTCGGGCTGGATCTTCTCGCCCTCGGCCGCTCTCGCCGCCAAAGCCGCGAAGAGCGCCAGGACGAGACCGACGTGATCGGCGGGCTGCGATGCGGCGTGGACCGGCTCGAGCTCGGCTCGGCGGTAGAACGCGAGCATCGACTCATGCTTCGGCCCCATCAGCCGGGGAGACGCGTCGTCGCTCTCCCACGTGTCGTGCCACGGGCGGCAGGGCGCCGCTCGCGGGCCGACGAACAGGCGCGTCCATTCCTTCGCGAGCTCGCTCTCATCGGTCTCTCGGTATAGACGCGCAATCGTCTCGACCCGACCATCCAGGCCATCGAGAAGCGGAACTTCCGGTCGCCGTTCCAGAGCCTCCTGAAGGCCCTCGGACGGCGGATCGAGGAGGATCCGCGCCAGGAACGCGGAGACGAAAGCGGCGACCGCCGGCCCGCCCGTTGCGGGATCCGCAACGGCCTGTGCAAGGAGGAATGGACCGGGGCCGCCGCTTGCGATCATCAGACCTTCTCCACCGAGACGACCGCGTCCATCACGCAGCCCGAGCCGCCCACGTCCCTTCGCGCGATCACGTCGTGCATCGACTGGCCCGGGATCAGGAACGCATCCTGCGCCCCTTTGCCATACGCAGCGGTCAACAGGCGGGACCTGTGACCGAAGCCATGCGGAACCAGGACGCAGTCGGGACGGATCGCCTCCGTGAGATGCACGGGAAGCTGAATCTCTCCGACACGGGAACGCACCTTGACCGTGTCTCCTTCGTCCAGACGGAGCCCATGGGCGGCCTGCGGATTCATGTGCACCTGGTTGGTCGACATGATCTCGTTCAGGATCCGATTGTTCTCGGTCGTCGCACGGATGTGCATCGGCGGAATCACGGTCAGAAGGTAGAACGGGTATGTGCCGTTCGGCTCGTCCCGTTTCGGCGTCCACTTCGGGAGCGGATCGAATCCCTTGTCGGCGAACTCCTTCACGTAGATGTTGATCTTGCCGTCGTGGGTCGAGAACTTGGTCTTCGGCACGAACTCCTGTTTTTTCTCCACGATGCCGAGCTGCTTGAGCTCGGCGAAGTTCTCCGCGATCCCGGCGCGCCTGACCTTCTCGTCGAGGACGTACGACATGTTGATCGCCGAGCCGTCCGGGTTCGAGAAGTACTCGGGAAACGCCCTCCGTCCCCACGCGTTGAGGATCGCGCCGAGCCCCCGGGTCTCGAACTGCGCTGGGACGACCGGCTGCCTGACGACGACCTGCGGATAGAGCTGGTTGTAGTCCCGCGCAGCGGCGTCGGAAGACTCGAGGTAGAGCGACTGCGGCAACACCAGGTCGGCGAGGTCGATGACCTCGTTCGGCAGGATGTCGATGCAGACCGTGAAAGGGATCTTCGCGAGCTCGGTGGCGACCTCGTTCGGGTTCGGAAAGCCCATCGGGCTGTAGCGGTTGATGATGCAGTACTGCGCCTTTCCGGGATACCGCCGCAACCCGTCCGCGAGGCAGGAGAACATCCCGCTGCCGGCGGTCTTGATGAACGGGTGGAGGTCGCGACCGTCGATCCAGGTGCCCGACTTCGGCGGATAGGCCGGCGGCGGCACGATGGCGTCGATCCCGGGGATCGAGTACCCGCGCGGGAAGAAGCGCCCGCCCGGCCTGTCGATCGTCCCCGCGAGGATGTTGAGAATGTGGATCGCGAAGGTCGTCTCGGTGCCGTTGGCGTAGTTCGCCGTCGGCGTTTTCTTGTGAAGCGGGCTGACCGCGGGACGCGTGAGCGCGAACTCGCGCGCGATCCGCGCGATGTCGCGCGCCGGCACGTCCGAGAGCGCCTCGGCCCATTCCGGCGTGTACGGCTCGAAATGGGCGCGGATCTCCGCCTCGTACTGCGGGAAGTTCGTGTAAGTCTCCACGAAGTCCTTGTCGTAGAGGTTCTCTTCGAGGATCACGTGGATCATCGCGTTGACGACCGCGAGGTCGGACGCTGGCCGGATCGAGATCGACTCATCCGCGATGACCGACGTTCCGGCGCTCTTCCACGGATTGAACGAGACAATCTTCGCTCCCTTTCGCTTCGCCTCGGCGAATGCGCGCGCCCAGACGACCTTCCCTTTGCCGACGATGTCCCACCCGAAGACGAGGATGTACTTCGAGTTCGCGAAGTCGTGGCCCCAGGTCTTGCCGCCGATCATTTGCTTCGAGAGGATCTTGTCGCCGAGGTAACAGACGTCGACGTGATCGCTCCGGTTCGGCGTGCCGATGGCATTGACGAAGCGGGCCCAGATGTCGGGCGATGGACGGCCGAGGGCGAGGACGCTGTCGCGGCCGTGGGTCGCGATCGTCTCCGTGAGCTTGTTCGCGGCCAGGTCGAGCGCTTCGTCCCAGCTGATCCTCACCCAGCCGGCGTCGACGCCGATTCCCTTGACCGGATTCGTCCGCTTCATGGGGTACTTGAGCCGGTCGGGGTCGTAGAGGTAGCCGGGTGCGGCCTTCCCCTTCGCGCAGAGTTTGCCGTCGCCATCGAGATCGCCGGGGAGCCCTTCGACGTACTTCAGGATGCCGTCCGTGACCGTGGCTTTCATGCCGCAGACGGACGCGCACATCGCGCAGGCCGTGATCAGATGGGTGGTTGCAGCGGCACCGACGGGGAAGATGCCGGTTTGGTGGACGACGCCCTCCAGGATCCCGGGCAGGACGGCCGCGAAAGCGCACGCCTTGCCCGAGCTTTTGAGGAAATCGCGTCGAGTCGGGATCGTATAGAACGGATTCATGTCATCCCTCCTTCGGCACGAAGCGGATGGACGGGTTGGAATATGCGGGGTAAGCGAAGTTCGGGATCTGCTTCACACCGAGCCGGTCGATGTCGTCGAGCTTTCCGAACTGCAGCGCCCCCGTCGGGCAGGTGTCGACGCACGCGGGCTCGAGGCCGGCGTCGATCCGGGCGACGCAGAAGAGACACTTGGACATCTTCTTCTCGGCAGCGTCGTATTGCGGCGCCCCGTAGGGGCAGACCGACTCGCAATAGCGACAGCCGACGCACTTGTCGCGGTCGAGAAGGACGATGCCGTCCTTCGCCCGGATCGAGAGTGCGCCCGACGTGCAGGCCTTCACGCACGGCGCGTCCTCGCAGTGGTTGCAGGCCATGGAGACGCTGTAGGCGGTCACGCGCGGCCAGACGCCGATCACCTGGTCGATGACGCGGCGATAGCGGACGTCGCGACCGGTGGGAACCTCGTTCAATGTCTTGCACGCCGCCTCACAGGCCTTGCAGGAGATGCAGAGCCTCAGATCGACGAGAAATCCGTACATGCTCATGATCTCCTCCTTACTTGTAGTAGACCGGCCCCGGCCCGGAGCGGCCGTGGCAGTAGACGCACGACTCGATGCTCACCGAGCGGCGCAGCGAGATGCCCGACTCCTGGCGGAAGTCGATCGCATCGCGGTGACAGGTCACGCAGTTCTTGTTCTGCACACCCTTACGCGCGTTGTAGCCCGGCGTGTACGGGATCATCGCCTGGTGGAAAGCGAGCACGCGCGGGTCGCTGCTGCTCTGCTTCAGGATCTCCGCGTGGCAGCTGAGGCAGTTTGCGTCGTACGCGCGGGAGACCGGGTCATGGATGGCCGTGAGGTTCTGTGGCGCGGTGGCACTCGCCGCCTTCTCGTCCGCGCCGGCCGGCGCGACGAGGAGGAGTATGACGAGTACGAGAGCGCTGGCTGCCAGAGCCCATGGAAGAGGGGGACGGATCTTCGTCATATTGATCTCCATCAGAAAGTCGTTCGAACGCCGAGGGCGAATAAGTTGATCGAGTAACCATCGAAGCCGCTCACGGAGGAGTCGTACTCGCCGGCCGACCACCGGCCGAAGAGCTCGACCTCGCGGAAGACCTGTGCGAGCTCGAGAG
>JBHEPS010000175.1:0-4662 GCA_046260175.1 Thermoanaerobaculia bacterium | reverse complement strand
CTTTTCAGGGTCGCTCGAAAAGATGGCGCGAAGGGTCGAGTTCTCCGCGTGCGCGAACGCCGGCAGCATGGCCACCTGCGCGATGTGTCCCAACCCTACGATTCCCCAGCGAATCTTTGCGGACTTCTTCATGCCGGTACGCGCTGCGACCTCCGTGCCCAGGGGCCCTCCCCCCACTTATCCGCGGCGCGGTTTCCGCTTCTTCGCGCCTCTCACCGGGACGGAAGGATCGGCAGCTCTCCCCTCGGGAGTCAGCGACCAGCGCAGAATCAGCGGGATCCCGAACTGTCCCACCAGCCTGTAGAAGAGGATCGCGTTCGTCCAGACGGACTTCTCCAGGTCGGAGTAGCGCTCGCTGATCTCCCCCCCGAAGCCGGAGGCGTAGAGGTCCTGCACCCACGCGATCAGCGCGAACACGTGCGTGGGAAACAGAATCAGGAGGCTGAGGAGATACATCCCGACGTTCCGGTTCGAGAAGGGTCGGGGGTCGATCGCGAACAGCACGGTCAGCAGAATGACGTTGAAGGTCAGATCGTGGAGCGGGACTCCGGGCCGCTTGCTTCCGACTGGAACGTCGGAGCGATAGACCACGACCTGCTTCCCGTCCGCGCGCAATTCCGTCCGGTCCGGATTCTCGAAGAGCCGGACGGCTTTCTCGGCCGAGAAGGCGACAAGGCGATTGTAGGGCTCGGTCAGCCCGAACCAGAGAGCGAAGCCGAGCGCGAAACCGATCAGGCCTCTAAGCAGCAGCCGGGACATCGCCCCTCGCTGCAATCTTCAAACTCCAGAAAACGAAGATGCCGAAAGCGACGAGAATGATCAGCACCTGCCAGACCGCGGAGTGGAACAACTCGAAGAGGTCGCGATTGTAGAAGCCGAGCAGATAGAGGGAGCTGATCCGGACGAGATTGACCGCCTGGAGAACGACGAACCCGCCGAACACTCCGAGGAGCTTCTTCTTCCAGGGAGCCGGCGCCGCCAGGATCGCGGCGATCAGGATCAGGGCCGCTTCCACTCCGTTGCAGCCGTTGCGGATGTCGACCGCGAACGTCGGAGACGAGATGATCGTCCCGACTCGGGAGACCTCATGGCCGACGACTCCGAGAAGGGCGGCCGACCCCACCGCGAGCCACTGCGTGAAAGGCTGCAGAACGTGGGTCTGGACCCACGGCAGGACGATCAGCAGAAAGCCGAGCGGCAGCATGATCGCGAAACGGAGTACGAAGCCTTTTCTTTCCATGAGTTCAGCGCCGGAAACGACGACGGACCAACAAAGATTTCGGCCCGCTCATCCTGAGCCGGCGAAGCACGGCGAAGGATCTCAAAATGGCAGGATCGTGATCCCCCGAATGGCCCGCCATCGTCACCCCGCCGACCGCAACGCCGAGTCGAGGTCCCGCCAGAGATCGTCAATATTCTCGATCCCCACGCTGAGGCGCAGCAGCGACGGGGGGAGGTGCTGCTGTCCTGGGATCGCGGCGCGCCGCTCGATCGTCGATTCGACAGAACCGAGGCTGGTGGCGTGGCGGATCAGGCGAAGGTTCGCGCAGACGGCGTCCGCGGCATCGGCGCCGCCGGCGACGTCGAAGGAGATGATGCTTCCGAATCCCTTCAGGACGCGCCGCGCCGTTTCATGCGTCGGGTGCGATGGGAGGCCGGGATAGCGCGCGCGGCTGACGCGGGGGTGGCTTTCGAGCCGCGTGGCGAGTGTCATCGCGGACTCCTGGGCGCGCTCGAGGCGGAGCGCGAGGGTCCGCGCGCCGCGGACGGCGAGAAAGGCCTCGAGCGTTCCGGGCGTGGCGCCGGTCAGCTCGCGCGAGCTTCGCAGCGCGTGGTAGAGCGCGTCGTCCTTCGTCGTCGCGATGCCTCCGAGGAGATCGGAGTGGCCGCCGATGAACTTCGTGGCGGATTGGAGTGAGACCGAGGCGCCGAAGTCGAGCGGCCGTTGATTGAGGGGGGTTGCGAAGGTGTTGTCGACGGCGAGGATCGCGCCCGGCTTCCGCGGCGCGGCGCAGATCGCCTCGAGATCGGCGACGGCGAGCAGCGGATTCGAGGGGGACTCGAGCCAGAGGAGATCGGCGGTGGCGCACGCGCGAATCCAGCCGTCCGTATCCTCGATCGCCACGCGCTCGACCGACCACCGCTTCCTCTCGGCCCCCGCCGCCGCCAGTCCCACGGCCCCCTGATAGCAATCATGGGGCAGCACGACGACGGCGCCCACCGGAAGCTGATCGAACACCGCGGCGACCGCCGCCATCCCCGACGCAAACGCCAGCGCCCGCCCCGACTCGAGCCCGCCAACGACCTCCTCGAGCGCCTCCCAGGTCGGCGTCCCATCGTCGCGCGAGTACGACCGCCCGCTCCCGATCAGAAAGTTCGAAGCCGGCACCAGCGGCACATTCAGCGGCGCCCCAGCCTCGGACGGCCGCCCCGCGGAGACGAGCCAGGAGTCGGGCTTGAGTGAGGTCGAGTCAGCCATGTTTGAGTCCTCCGATATGAGTGTAGGCGAAGCTTTCAGCTTCGCTCACAGGATGCGCGGCTTTCAGCCGCGCAGTGGGTCACATCCTTGTGACCCACCCTGACCCCTCTCCACGGTGATGCGGCGAGACGGCCGCGCTCCAATCCCGACCTCAGTGCAGCGCGGGCCTGACCCAAATTTTACTTGCGTGGCACCGTTGTTGAACGCACATTTTCAATCAACAACAAGACAGCGAGAGGAGAGCGCTCATGCAGGCAGAACAGCCCCCCCCGGCTCCTATGGATACCGCGGCTCCCGCCGTGGAGACCGTCGCTCCTGTAGCGACCGAACCGGTTCCCGTGGATTCCGCGGTCCCGGCAACCCAGGATTTCAGCGGTTGGTGGGATGCCTTCGTGGTCTCGATCTCGGAAATCATGACCATGCTGATGCGGGGATTCTTCAAATTCGTGGGATTCCTGCTGATCATCCTGATCGGGTGGATCATTTCCTCCTGGATCGCCCGCGGGGTGGCGGCCCTTCTGCGCCGTGTGAAATTCAACGAATTCTCCGAGCGGGCTAGATTGACCGACACCACGCGCAGGATGGGAGCAACCAAAGACCCGGCAGGCATTCTCGCCGAAATCATCAAGTGGCTGATCCGAATCGTCGTGCTGGTCATCGCCTTCAGCGCGCTCGGACTGCCGACCCTTTCAGCCGTGCTGCATCAGTTCCTCGCCTGGTTGCCCCATCTGGTCATCGCCATGGCCGTGCTGCTGATCGGAGCCCTGGCGGCGAACCTGCTCGGGGACGTCGTTCGCGGGATTACCGCGGACGCGGGATTCCGCAATCCGAACACGCTGGCGAACATCACCTCGATTGCGGTCTGGGCCTTCGCGGTGGTCATCGCCGTGAATCAGGTGGGAATCGGGGAAGCCCTGGTCAATACGCTGCTCATCGCCGTGGTTGGGACCGTGGCGCTGGCGGCCGGTCTCGCATTCGGACTGGGGGGACGCGAGCTCGCGGGACGATTGCTCGACGAGTGGTACCGGGAATCTCGGCAGGCGCGAAGCGGCACTCGCGAACCGGCCGAGGGGTCGGCTCCGCGATCTGTCCCTCCTGGATCGAACATTCCGTAAGCCGGGTCATGGCCGAGGCGGCGCGGCGCCTCGGCCTGCCTCTCCGGCAGCGGCGGAACACGCGGACCTCGCGCGGATGATCGACATTCGCCTTTCCGGCGGCGCCGTCGCGATCGCGCTCATGAGCGCCTCGGGCGCACTCCACGGATTGCGCCCGAGGACCGTCAGCTCCCCCTCGTATGGAGTGGAAATCGCCACCTGAACGGGCTCATCCGACAGAAATCACTCTTTCCCCGGCTTCTTCCGGCCCAGGAATCTGGTTTAATCCTTCCATGGACGTAGCCGTGGTGGATCCCGAGATCGTCGGCGCGATGCGCGAGTCCCTGCCCGAACTGGCCGTGTGGTTTCGCGATCACCAGGTCAAAATCCTCGGAGCGATCGCGCTGCTGGCGGTCGGCCTGCTTCTGGGACTGCTGCTTCGGAAAGTCGTCGCAAAACTTGTCCGCGCGTTGGGACGGATGGTTCCGGAAAGATTGCAGCGGCACGGAGTGCCTCGCCCCAGCCTCAAGCGCGAAGCCGCGGACGGCGTGGGCCTCATCGTGTTCTGGGCGGTGTTCCTCTTTTTCGTAGCCGCAGCTGCGAACCTGCTCGGGCTGCCGGTGCTCGGCGCTTCGCTCGCGGCCATCGGGGCGTACGTGCCACGTCTGGTCGGTGCGACGCTGATCGTGGTGGCCGGAATCATCATCGGCAACCTCGGGCGGGAGACGGCAACGGCGGCGGCCGCTGCGGCTGGATCGCCGTTCGCCCTCGCGATCGGCCAGATCGTAAGGGGAGCGATCCTGGTGGCCGCGGGGCTGCTCGCGGTGGCGGAGCTGGGGATCGACATCACGCTGCTCACGGCGGTTCTCTCGGTCACGCTTCTCGCAGTGCTCGGAGCGTTCGCCCTCGCATTCGGGCTCGGATCGCGCGAAGCGGTGAGCAACATCATCGGTGCTCACTACGTCCGGCAGACGTTCGAGATCGGCCAGCGGATCCGGTTCGGCGAGATCGAAGGGACGATCGCCGCGATTTCCACGACATCGGTGATCCTGCAGTCAGCCGAGGGGCAGGTGGTGATTCCCGCCCGGC
>JBHEPS010000174.1:0-4681 GCA_046260175.1 Thermoanaerobaculia bacterium | reverse complement strand
TCGCCGGCCTCCAGGAGCTCGAGAGCTCTCTTCCCTACGACGCGCACAAGCGCGTGCGGGACGACATCCCGGTCAGCGTGTACGACGTGATCGCGGATTTCGGGCAGGCGCGCGGGACCAACACCGCGACGATCCTTCCGAACGACGCCGACCACGCCCGGCGGTACGGCCGGACGATCCTGCTCCGCTCGAACATCATGCGCGACTCGCGGCTCTTCGCGACGACGCGGGCGACGTGGATGGCGGCAATGGCCGGCCGGTTCGAAAACGACCTCACGGTCGACGGCAACTTTTATCGAACTCTCTGGCATGAGATCGGTCACTACCTCGGCGTCGATCGCACGGCCGCGGGAGTCGATCTCGACGTCGCGATCGGCGCGGACGCCTCGACGATGGAGGAGATGAAGGCGGACCTCGTCTCGCTCTTCCTCGCGCCGCAGCTGCGCGAGCGCGGCTATTACGATGACGTGATGCTCCGCTCCGTCTACGCGAGCGGCATCCGCAGGGTCGTGCAGAGCTCCCGCCCCCGCAGGGACCAGCCGTACCAGACGATGCAGCTCATGCAGTGGAACTACTTCCTCGAGCATGGTCTCTTGAAGATGGACCGAGCCGCGGGAGAGCTGTCGGTCGACTACTCACGCTACCCCGCGGTCGTCCGCGATCTGCTGGCAAAGGTCCTGAAACTCCAGCGCTCGGGCGACCGCGACGAGATCGAGGCCTTCATCAATCGCTTCACCGGGTGGGACGAGGAGCTGCACGGAGTGATCGCCGCAAAGCTCCGCGCGGCCGAGGACTATCGCTTCACGATCGTCCGCTATGAAGCGCTGGGGGAGTAGGTCGCGGGGTCAGGATGACCGAGGGCGCGGCTTTCAGCCGCGCGTCGCCGTTTCGAATCGAAGCTGGAAGCTTCGATTCCGGTGAGCGAAGCTGAAAAGCTTCGCCTACCGTACAATCTCCCCATGAAACAAGCCGCGGTGCTGGTTCTCACGATGATGGCCTCCTCTCTCAATGCACAGCAGTTCACCGCCGAGATCGATCGGCTGGCCGCGGGAGTCGCGGACCAGGTCGTCGAATGGCGTCGCGATCTCCATCAGAATCCGGAGCTGAGCTTCGGGGAAAAGCGCACCGCGGGCATCGTCGCGAAGCACCTCCGGTCTCTCGGAATGGACGTGACCGAGGGAGTCGGAAGGACAGGCGTCGTCGGGGTGCTGAAGGGTGGAAAGCCTGGTCCGGTCGTGGCCCTTCGAGCCGACATGGATGCGCTCCCCGTCACCGAGGAAGTCGACGTGCCGTTCCGCTCGGTGAAGAAGGCGACCTACAACGGCGCGGAAGTCGGCGTCATGCACGCGTGCGGGCACGACTCACACGTTGCGATGCTGATGGGTGCCGCGTCGGTGCTCGCCGGAATGCGCGACGAGCTCCCCGGCACGGTCAAGTTCATCTTCCAGCCGGCCGAGGAGGGTGAGGGAGGAGCGGTTGCGATGATCGAGGATGGCGTTCTCGAGAATCCGCGACCCGAGGCGATCTTCGGCCTTCACGTCATGTCAGCGTCCCATACGGGAACGATCAGCTACAGGGCTGGCGGGCTGATGGCGGCTTCCGACCGTTTCGAGATTCTGGTCAAGGGAAGCCAGACACACGGCGCGTATCCCTGGCGCGGAATCGATCCGATCGTCGTCGGGTCGCAGATCGTTCTCGGCCTTCAGACGATTGCGAGCCGCCAGCTCGATTCGACGCTCGCGCCTTCGATCGTCACCGTGGGCATCTTCGAGGGGGGCGTCCGCTACAACATCATTCCGGATCAGGTGAAGATGGTGGGGACGGTCCGGTCGCTCGATCCGGAGATGAGGAAAGATATCCATCGCCGCATCGAGCGGACGGCGAAGAGCATCGCGGAGAGCGCCGGGGCGGAGGCCGAGTACCTCCTTCATCCCGATGGAACGGGCGTCACTTACAACGATCCCGAGCTGACCGCGCGGATGGCTCCGACTCTCGAGCGCGTGGCAGGCGCCGATCGCGTGCAGGTGATCAATCCGACGGTCGTTGCCGAGGACTTCTCGGCCTATCAGGAGCAGATTCCGGGGATGTTCTTCTTTCTCGGCTGCACGCCGGAGGGAGTGAAGCTGACCGACGCTGCGCCGAATCATTCGCCGCGGTTCTTCGTCGACGAGAAGACGATGCCGACGGGCGTTCGCGCTCTCGCGACCCTGGCCGTCGATTATCTGACGGGGAGATAGAGGCGAGGGATGAGGGATGAGGGATGAGGGACGAGGTAAAAAACAGAGCATGACTCGACTTGGTCATGCATGCTTTGCCCCTCGCCCCTCGCCCCTACGCTCTCTCGCTCCAGGCGAGCTTCCAGCCCCCGCCTTCCTTCTCGATCGCGGCGATCGTGCCCGTCGAGAAGGCGAGAACCGGAACCTCTGGACTTCCGGAGATCAGCACGCCCGCGAGCCGCTCGACCAGCGGAAGGTGCGTTACCAGGACCACCGGCCCTTCGAAGGACTCGATCCATCGTGCGACTTCGAACGGATCGGCGTTCGGGCGCAGAAGCTCCTGCGCCAGCGGAGCCGGTAGCTTGATCGATGCGGCCAGGATCGCGGCCGTCTGCTCCGCGCGGCGCTTGCCACTGTGGTAGACGGCGCGAATCCCGTCGGACCGGTCGGCAACTCGCCGGGCGATGGCCTCGATCGCGCGGCTCCCTTCCGGGGTCAGCTCGCGCAGGTCGTCCTGGCCGCGAATCTCCGCTTCGCCATGTCGTACCAGCCAGATCAGCATCGGTTCCCCATTCTCCCGTGATTGCGGGCCGCATCGCGCTCGGGGGCGACCTCGGCGCAGCCGTTGCAAATTATGACCCGCCCGGCCTTTTTCCGCCGGCCAGGAGGGTCATATGAGATACCGGGTCGCGCTCGTCGCGGCAATTCTCGCCGTGCTGCCGCAACTCGCCGTCGCCGAGTGGGGCGCCGGTTTTCAGGGTGGAGGGGATTACGGCTACACCTGGATCACATGGTCGACACCGGTGGATCTGGTCCAGGGGCAGCGCAGCATCTTCTGGACGACGGCCAGCTATCAGTACTATCGCGTCTCCGAGCTCTCCGGAACGACCGAGGTGCGCGCGCCCGGGCTCGGCGCGGGAGTGACGTTTTTCTGGAACCCAAGCCCCGATACCGCAATCTCCTTCGGACCGGGCTATGAGTACCGATGGATCACCCGCGACCTGGCGGGCGGAGGAGAGATTGACGACCCGAAGGGAGGAGTCGTCCTCCAGGGGACGATCGATCATCGCCTCCTCGAGCGCACGTTCGTCGGAGGAGGGTTGAGTTACCTCGGCGCTACCGAATGGCGCTCGGCAAGGGCGTCCGTTCGGCAGCAGATCGGCGAGTCGTTCCGAATCGGTCCCGAGGTGAGCTTTCAGGGGAACGACGACGTCGAGGTCCACGAGCTCGGCGCGATCGCAGAGCTGCCTCAGGGTCGGAACTGGATCTATATCCGGGCCGGCCAGGCGACCGAGAAACACCGAGGCGGATTCGAGGAGACCCGCCCTTACTTCAGCGTCGGCGTCGCGCGCTCGTTCTGAGCTTCCCCCCGTGCTGTTACGGCCCGGGGCGAGCTGTTACAGATTGACTGATCGGGAAACAGTGGAGCGGTGGAGCCGTAGCAACCTTCAGAACTGAGGTTTGGGAGGCATCGATGAAGAAATCCGTAGTGATTGCGACTCTGACTGGAGCGGGAGTGTTGAGCCTGGCCGTCGCCGTTTACGCCGGGGCCACCCCCGCCGAAGCACCCACGCCACCGAAGCCGGCTCCCGCCCTGTCGGCCCGAGTCCCCGCACCACCGGCGCCGCCGGCCATACCGGGGGTCTTGCCGGCGGCTGCTCCTGCGGCACCTTCCACGGTTTCCGCTCCGCCGCGCCCCGCCCCGGTGGCGCCGATCCGTCCTGCGCAGGGGGCGATCAAGGGCGGTGATTTCGACGTGCGATTCATGGGTGAGTCGATCATCGTCGAATCGGATGGTTCGACCTGGGTGATCGACGATCCGGAGTCCGTCGCCCGGGTCCGGGAATCGGTCGACGCTCACGTCGCCTCGGCAACTCGAATAGCCGCGCGCGTGCACGAGATGCAGCCGGCGATCGAGAGGGCGGCGGCCATTGCAGGATCCATCGATCACGAAGCGCTTGCGAAAGCGGTGGAAGCCTCAATCGACCATGAAGCGATCGAGCATGCGATCGAGAGCGCACACCAGGCGCTAGAGGCGGTGATGGAAGGATTCGACGAGGAACGCCTCGAACGAATTACGGAGAAGGCGGAGCGATCCGCGGCGCGCGAGTCCGAGCGCGCGATTCATCAGGCGGAGAAAAAGATTCGGATGCGCGAAGCCGACATCGAGAAGTTCGAGACGCGGATGAGGGCTTTCGAGGTCGAGATGGAACGGTTCGCGAGGGAAATGGAATCGCTCGGAGACGCGATCTCCGACGACGTCGATGCGAAGATCCGGGAGGAGATCGAGCGAGGAAACGCGCGACGGATTGACTGAGGCGTCATCCTGAGAGGCTGTGAAAGAAACCAGAGGGGCCGCGTTGCGGGCGCGACGACGTCAGATCGGCGCCGCCGACGACGAGGCGATGTGGTTCATCGTTGAGGAGGAGGCGGCGCCGAGATGGCGTTGTCCCGCCCGCAACCCG
>JBHEPS010000173.1:362-4712 GCA_046260175.1 Thermoanaerobaculia bacterium | reverse complement strand
GGATCCACCGCCACACCTTCCAGCCGATGGACGACGGAAAGGTGCTCGTGACCGACAGGGTCGACTACGAGCTTCCTCTCGGCGTCGTCGGCCGCCTTGCCGGCGGCTTCTGGGTACGGCGGCAGCTGCGGAGGATTTTCGACTACAGGACCGAGATCATCCGGCGAGAGTTCGCCTCGAAACCCGACTGACAACGCTCCGGTGAACGGGCACGCCCTCGGCCGGGTCCGGCTCGTGCACGTGCTGCTCCTCATCGCGGCACTCGGCGCAGCGGGCTGCCAAACGGTCCCGCCGCCGGCATCTCCTGCCGCCGCGCCGACAGCGCCGACGTTTTCCGCCATTCCGACGGCTGCGGAAGCGCGCACTTTCGTGGAAAGGGCAAACGCCGAGCTTTTCGACGCCAGCGCGATGGCCGGCCGTGCGGCCTGGGTCGCGGCGAACTTCATCACCTACGACACCCAGCAGATCGCGGCGGCGGCGGACCAGGAAGCGGTCAGTCTTGCGGTCGACCTGGCCAAGCAGGCCCAGCGCTTCGACAACGTGCAGGTCGACCCACAGACCCGGCGCCAGCTCAATTTGCTCAAGCTGGGACTGGTCGCCCCCTCCCCCGCGGATCCTGCCAAGGCCGAGGAGCTTTCGCAGATCAAGGCGAAACTCGAGGCGATGTACGGCGAAGGAAAGTACTGCCCGGCCGGCGCGACCGGCGATGCCTGCCTCGACATCAGCGAGATCACGAAGGTCTTCGCCGAGAGCCGCGATCCGAAACAGCTGGCGGACGTGTGGGAAGGATGGCGGCGAATCGCGATCCCGATGAAGCCGCTCTACGTCCGTTTCGTCGAGCTCTCGAATGAGGGAGCGCGCGAGCTCGGGTACGCGAACACGGGAGCCTTATGGCGCTCGAAGTACGACATGCCCCCCGACGAGTTCGCCGGCGAGATGGATCGGCTCTGGCTTCAGGTCAAGCCGCTCTACGACTCGCTTCACTGCTATGTCCGCTCGGAGCTCAACCAGGAGTACGGCGACCAGATCGTGCCGCTCGACAAGCCAATCCGCGCCGACCTGCTCGGAAACATCTGGGCACAGGACTGGGGCAACATCTACCCGCTCGTGGCGCCCCCCGACGCCGACCCCGGCTACGACCTCACCGAGCGGCTCGAGGCCCGCAATGTCGACGCGCGGGAGATGGTCAGGATCGGCGAGCGATTCTTCACCTCGCTCGGGTTCGACCCGCTTCCCGATACGTTCTGGGAGCGCTCGCTCTTCACGCAGCCGCGCGATCGCCAGGTCGTCTGTCATGCGAGTGCCTGGGACGTCGACAACGTAGACGACCTCCGCATCAAGATGTGCATCGAGCCGACCGCCGAGGACTTCAGGACGGTCCATCACGAGCTCGGCCACAATTTCTATCAGCGCGCCTACAACCAGCTCCCCTTCGTCTACCGCGACAGTGCGAACGACGGATTCCATGAAGCTCTCGGCGACGTCATCGCTCTGTCGGTGACGCCGGACTACCTCAAGCAGATCGGGATGATCGACGAGGTGCCGCCCGCTTCCAAAGACCTCGGTCTGCTGATGAAGGACGCGCTCGAGTCGATCGCCTTCCTCCCCTTCGGTCTTCTCATCGACAAGTGGCGCTGGTCGGTCTTCGACGGCACGACCACTCCCGACGAGTACAACCGCGCCTGGTGGGAGCTGCGAACCCGATATCAGGGAATTACCCCTCCCGTTTCGCGGACGGAAACCGAGTTCGATCCGGGCGCGAAGTACCACATCCCCGGCAACACCCCCTACTCGCGCTACTTCCTCGCGCGGATCCTCCAGTTCCAGTTCCATCGGTCGCTCTGCGAGACGGCCGGATATGAAGGGCCTCTCAACCGCTGCTCCATCTACGGAAACGAAGCCGCCGGAAAGGCGCTTCGCGACATGATGGCGCTCGGGGCGAGCCGCCCATGGCCGGATGCTCTCGAAGCGGTGACCGGTCAGCGACAGATGGACGCGACGGCAATCATCGACTACTTCGCCCCGCTCAAGACCTGGCTCGACCAGCAGAATCAGGGAAAGACCTGCGGCTGGTAGTCAGCCAGCAGGATCGATAAAAGAAAAGGCCGCGGAGCGATCCGCGGCCTTTTTCGTTCTTCGGCTCCCGACCAGGGAACCTACAGGTCGGGGCGGGATTCGTCGGGACGGCTGATCTGCTCGACCGCTTCACCGACTTTTTCGTCGTTGCGGGTTTCGAGCGCCATGTCGGCCTGGGCGATGATTCCGATGACCTCGTCGCGATCATTGACGACCGGAATCCGGCGCACCTGGTGATCGCGCATCATCCGGAATACCTGATCGATCGAGTCGCTCTCCCGCACGGTGTGGATCTCCGAGCTCATCGCGTCGCTCACCTTCGCTTCGAGAGGGTTCCGTCCGTTTGCAAGCAGGCGGATCACGATGTCGCGATCCGTGATCATCCCCGTGATCTTCTTGTCGTCACCGACGACCGGCAGCGCGCCACAATCGCACTCGACCATGAGCCTGGCGGCCTTCTGAATGTCGTCCTGCGGGCTCACCGTCGACGGGTTTGCCGTCATGATCTCGTGAAGCGACTTGTTCCCTTTTCTTTCAGTGCTCGTGGGGATCGAAGCCTCACGATCGGTTTGTTCATTCATTCATCCACCTCCATTTGGGGATGCAATGGTGAAGAGCAAGAGGTGTGCCCCGCGTGGCAGAGGATCTTTTCCTCTGCCTGCCGGATGCATAGTCCGGCCAGAGTGCTGCAGTCAGTCACTCTTGATGGCCCGGCCAGCGATACCCACCTCAGCAGGCAGAGGAAAAGGATCCTCTGCCACTCACTTGTGGCGAAACGCGACCTGATAGATCGGACGACCCTGAGCCTGATACTTCGCCTCGTAATTCGTCCGGGGGGGATCATGAAGAATCTCGCCTGCTTCGATCGCGAAAACGTCCGCCATCACAGGGACCGCCTTCTCGAAGTACTCATGGTGGTCGGTGACGTACCACCCCTCCCCTTCCGGCGCGAGGATCCGCCGCATCTCCTCGACCGCCGCCGGACGGATGATTCTCCGCTTCTGTTCCCGCAGCCGCGGCCAGGGGTCGGGGAAGTAGATATGAATCTCGCTCACGGACCCGGTCGAAAGCAGCTTCTGCATGACGTCGAAGGCGTCGTAGTTGACCGTCTTCACGTTCGTCAGGGCGTGGCGCACGATCCGGTCGACGATCACGCGGTGATAGTGGAGGGACTTCTCGATTCCGAGGAAGTTCTTCTCGGGGTGGGCCTTCCCCTCGTCGATCAGAAAGCGTCCTTTCCCCGAGCCGATCTCGAGCACGACTGGATTTCGGTTGTCGAAGAGCTCCGGCAGGTCCAGCGGCGCATCACCACGGACACGGGGATTGATTCCGGCGGTTTCGGGGGTCACGGGGGGGGAAGAGATCGCTTCGGGTGTCGGCATAGCTCGGCGTCGGGCGGGCGCCTGATCCAGTTCACGCCTCCCGAGTCTCGGAAATGCTCAAGTCCCTTTCCGGCCGGATTTGTTCCCATTTCCCTTCCCGGACGCCGCGGGCGGAGCGGCGCCGGCGGCTTCGCAACCTATAATCCGCTCACATGCAGTGGATCCCCGTCATCGGGCTCGAGGTTCACGCGCGGCTGCGGACGCGAACCAAGCTGTTCTGCCCTTGCGAGATTTCGTTCGGCGAAGCGCCGAATACGCATTGCTGCCCGGTCTGTCTCGGTTATCCCGGCGCGCTCCCGGTCATGAACAGCCACGCCGTGGATCTGGCGATCGCAGCGGCACTCGCCACCGATTGCACGATCCGGCGCTCCTCCCGCTTTTCCCGCAAGAACTACTTCTATCCCGACCTCCCCAAGGGGTATCAGATCACCCAGTACGACGAACCTCTCGCTGCGAACGGGCGTCTGGAGATCGCGACCCCGGAGGGGCCCCGCGCGATTCGGATCCTCCGAATCCATCTCGAGGAGGATGCGGGCAAACTCCTGCACGAGCTCCCCGGCAGGGAAATGCCGCCGCAAAGCTCGCTGGTCGATCTCAACCGGGCTGGCACGCCGCTGATCGAGATCGTCTCGGAACCCGACCTCCGCTCGCCGGAAGAGGCAGCCGAGTACGCGGGGGCCCTGCGGCGGATCCTCATGCACACGAACGTGTGCGATGGAAACATGGAAGAGGGATCGTTCCGGATCGACGCGAACGTCTCGGTCCACCGCGCGGGCGAGCCGCTCGGAACGAGAAGCGAGATCAAGAATCTCAACTCCTTCCGCTTTCTCGCGCGCGCGATCGAGTTCGAGATCGAGCGCCAGACGCGGCTGCTCGAGCGCGGAGAGCGAAT
>JBHEPS010000173.1:0-352 GCA_046260175.1 Thermoanaerobaculia bacterium | reverse complement strand
CAGATCAGCGACCCTTCCGTCGTCCGCGGTGTGGCCGAACGGATCCTCGCCGAATCTCCCGAGGAGCTTGCGAGCTACAGGGGGGGCAAGACGCAGCTGTTCGGCTTTTTCGTCGGGCGGGTTCTGAAGGGGACCGGCGGAAAAGCCGACCCTGCCGTCGTCAGGAAGGTCCTCGAAGAGATCCTTCCCGGAAAATGAAAAGGGCCCGGCAGGAGGCCGGACCCTTGGAAACCAATGGCGGAGCTGGCAGGACTGCAGATCTCAGCGGCGGCCGAGGTTCTCCATCGCATCGAGAGGCGACTGGCCCTTCTCGTAGCCGGCAGGCACCTCGAACTCCGAATTGGCGATGTTC
>JBHEPS010000172.1:0-4753 GCA_046260175.1 Thermoanaerobaculia bacterium | reverse complement strand
AACACGTCGCCTCGCTCGGGATGGACGCCCCCCGAAAACATGCCCCTCGACGAGATCGAGCGGGAGGTGATCGTCGCCACCCTTCGCAGAACTGGCGGCAACGTGAAGGAAGCCGCGTCCTCCCTCGGCATCGATCGCTCCACGCTCTATGACCGCCTCCGCAAATACGGCATCACCCGCGGAACGGAGAAAGTCGAAGCGTAAGTGGCGGAGGATTCATCCTCCGCCTGATTCGTTCCGGAGCAGGCCCCGCCCCCGACCCCCGCATGGGGCGCGACCCTCTCATCTTGAGGTTCTTCGGTCGCGCCCACCATTGCGTGTACATCCTCGGGTATCACGGCGCTTCCTCAGAATGACGGAACCGCGCTCCCTGCTTTACGGCTGCAGGAACATCAGCCCGCAGACCTGGTCGAACTCCTCCGGCGGGATCTCGGTCGAGAGATCGTCGACGGGCACGCCACCGTCCGCGAGCGCACCGCCGGCGAACCCGGTCGAGAGGGAGAGATGAAGCCGCTCGACTTCCCTGAGCATCCATCTTCGCGCCTCCGAAGGTGAGAGCAGGTGACTCAGGTCGTCGCTCGTCGGAGCGACTTCGAGGAGCCAGTCGTCCTCGGGCGAACCGTTCCTCAGGACGATCCCGTCGACGGGCGAAAGGACGCGAACCGAGGAGCCGTTCTTCCGGAGCTCCCAGGCCGTCCCGTTCACGGCGATTCGCTTCCCGGGCGCAGGCAGGTCGACCTGATCCGGTTTTCCGACCAGGTGGGATCCGAGGTCGTCGAGGCCGATCGTCAGCCGTCCGTCGGGCTCGCGGCGCACCCAGGTATGCCCGCGGTGATAGCTGCGGTCGGCCGGAAGCAGGAACCCGCCGACGCGCGGATCCTCCAGCGAATCGCTCATTCCCGCTCCTGCTGCGAGAAGCTGCGGATGAACGGCGCAGTGACGGCAGTCGAATCCGTTCGGGCACTCTCTCGAGCGCGACTCGCCACTCAGCTCGTGCCGGCAGCGGCGCGCCTCCGGGGAGAGGTCCTCGAAGTCGAGATGCCACCGCAGCGATTCCGCGCGGCCCGCTCTCGCGCTCTTCAACGAGCGGAAGGACGCGACGACGATCGTCGCGAGCACGAGCGTGATCACCCCGTAGAAGATGCCGAGAAAGATGAGGTGTCCTGCACTCCACGAAAACTCATAGACGCCCGGAATCATGAGGCACCTCCCTCACGCTGCAGTTCCCGCTCATGTGGAAACAGCGTCAGGTAGCGGAACGAAAGCGAGTAGAGAATGACGCCATAGGCGACCACGCCAAGGAAAGTCGCGATCTCCTGCCAGTTCGGCCAGTAAATCAGGAACGGATCGAACGCGAGCGTCGGAAGCGACAGAGTCTGAATGGTCATGACGAAGCGGTTGACAACGACCCCACCGCACGCGAGAACCGCTGCCGAGACCATCCATCCCATGCTCGCACGCCGTTTCGGCGAGAGAAAGATGAGCGCAGGGACGAGTCCGAGCAGAACGATCTCGACGAACAGCAGCCACGTCGCGAACGGCTGCCACGCGAAGAACTGCACCGGGTTGGCCCCCGACTGCGGCGCCGTCCGGTTCAGCCAGACGAGCGTGTCCACGCTCTTGAGTCCGACGTAAACGATCAGCAGCCACCCCGAGATCTTCGCGAGCAGGGAGAATACGTGCGGCTTGACGAGTTGCTTGCGGCTCACTTTCGAGACGGTCCACGTGGAGAGAAGCACGAACGCTGGTCCTGTCGCCAGAGCGGAGAGGATGAAGAGAAAGAAGGTAGTTGGCCAGATCGCGAATCCTTCGCGGAACGCGAACGGGCGTCCCTGCAGCACGCCGTAGAGTCCTCCGAGAGACCCCTGATGGAAGAACGAAAGGAAGGCTCCAACGGCCGCGAAGACGGGCATCACCTTGTGCAGCTCTCCCTCGAAGACGAGAAAGGAGGGCACCTTCCGGAGCTGCCTGTTCCTCAAGAGGATTGGGGCGTACTCGATCGCGAGCACCGTCAGGTAGACGGTGATGCAGAAGGTCACCTCTGTGAGCATCGAGTGGACGTTCGGATGCCAGAAGGTGAACCACGCGCGGAGCGGCTGTCCCACATCCACCATGAGGACCAGCACCGCGCCCGAATAGCAGATGAAGCCGATGACGACCGCGCTGTTGATCACCGCGCGAAGGTCGTCCTTCCGGAGGATGTAGAGCAGAAAGCCCGTGAAGAACGCTCCCGCGCCGAGTGCGATGATCGCCAGATCGAGGAAGATCCAGAGGCCGAAGGCGAACCTGTTGTCCATATTGGTCTGGTTCAGCCCCCGAACCAGGCAGAGCCCGAGCGCGAACAGACCGATAGCCAGAAGCAGCGTCCAGGGGGTGAGCCACGCAAGGAAGCGCCCCGTCGAGCAGCGCCGCACACCACGAAGAATCAGGGTCTTATCCACGATGGACCTCCATCGAATTTCTCGTCACGTCCGCGCCACCGAGGCGCCGTACCCACTCCCGTTCCGACAGGTAATAGACCTTCGGGTCGGTTCCGAGCGACTCGAGCAAGCGAAACGCGTCGGAGCTCTTCGCCGCGAGGGCGACATCGCTTTCGGGATCATTGAGATCCCCGAAGACGATCGCGCGCGAAGGGCACGCCTCCACGCAGGCGGGAACGTAATCTTTCGGATCGATCTCCCGTGACCCGGCAGCAGCCGCTTTCGCCTTCGCGGCCTGATATCGCGAATGGCAGAAATTGCACTTCTCCACCACTCCGCGCATCCGCACCGAGACATCGGGGTTCAGCGTCTGCTCCATCCCTTCGGGCCACTCCGGGTCGAACCAGTTGAAATACCGGGCGTGGACGGGGCACGCCGCCATGCAGTAGCGACACCCGAGACACCGCGCCGGAATCTGGCTCACCACGCCCGTCAGCGGATTCACGTCGACCGCGTTCTGCGGGCAGACCGACATGCACGGCGTGTGATCGCCGCAATGCTGACAGGAGATCGGGATGAAGACTTCCTCGTGATCGGGGAACCCGCGATGGTTCGTGGCGCGGTGGACCCTCATCGACGTCAGGCCCGTCCGATCGTTCACGCGCGGCTGCGCCGGCGGGATGTTGTTCTCGACCGCGCACGCCGTCATGCAGGCGCCGCAACCGTTGCACCGATCGAGGTCGATCACCATCCCATAACGCGCGACTTTCTCGTGCTCGGCCATGTCATGCCTCCTCGATCGCGGCCGGCGTGCAGCGCCAACCGGTTCCGCTGCTCCCGCAGACGTCGAGAGAATTCGAGATCACGCGGTTCCTGGATTGGCCGAGAGCCAGAGAAGTCGGGCCGACCGTCAGCTCGATGACGTCCGGCATGACGGCATGGTCCACCTCGACCCTCGCGACGGCTCTTCCCTGCCCCGTCTCGATGATCGCCTTCCGCCCCGGCCGGAGCCTCTTCGCCCGGGCGGTCGCTGGATTCATCACCGCCACCCCGCTTTCACGGCGCAGCCCCGACTCCTGATGGAGCTTCGTGAAGAGGGGCGAGAGCACAGCCGACCGGGCGGCGTCCGAAGACGTCTTCGGCAGAATGACGAGACCTTCTCGAGGCATGTCCTCGACTGCTGCCAGCCGATGGGCCATCTCCGTCGGAATGAACGCCCCGACCTGTTTGTAGACCGGCTCCGCGGTCCATCGAGCCCCTTCGAGCATTGCGTCGCGCAGCTCGTCGGGCGACCCGAGCTCGGCCACTCGCACACTCTCTCGTCCATCGTCGATGCGCCCGGCGCCGTTCCGATGGATCCGAGCGATCCGCTTCGCGATCAACTCCTCGGTCGAGCTCCAATCTCCCGCCAACTCGACTCCGGCGGATGCGGCGATCTCGCGAATGACCGATGCCGGATCTGCTGAGCTCGCGCCCTCACCGAGCAGCGGGCGCGAAAGCGAGAGCGCCGCCCTCGCCACGTCGCACGCCCCAGGAACCTCCTGGATCGCTTCGAGGTACGCAGTTACGGGAATGATTCTGTCGGCGTGCAGTGAGGAACCGGCAGCGAACGGAGTGAGGGCCACGACGAGCGCACCGGGGGCCAGCTTTCGCGCCACGAGAGGCCAGGGGAGCGGCGCCGCGCCTGCCGATCCATCGACGATCAGCAGCCGGATCGATGCATCCGGCGTCTCATCGAGCTCGCGCATCGGCGCGAGCCGAGCACCCTCGACCGGATCGGGAAGAGGCGCGCGGGCGATCAGGCTACCCTCCGCGCCGATTCGACCCAGGATCACGTTGAGCGAGAGGATCGCGAGCTCGGTCGACGGATCGAACCGCCCGCCGGCAAAGTCCTCTCCGGGCAGCGCCAGCGAGCGGGGATGATCGAGAAGCATCGCGGCCGATTCGAAGATCGCATCCACTCGAACCCTTCCGAGCTTGGCCGCACGCTCGGGCGTCATCCGCCCCAGAAGGGGGAGAATCCTTTCACATCTCGCGGCGATCTCCGGGCTCGCGCTGGCGAGTACGCTCGCGATGCCGAGGGCGACTGCGCCCTCCGAGCCCGGCCGTGCCGGGATCCACCGGGTTGCGAGGGCGGCTGTCGACGAGCGCGCAGGCTCGACCTGGATGAGGCGCAGCCCCCTCCCGTCCACAAGCCTCGCGCGCGTCCGGGCTCCTCCCCACCCTTCCGCAAGCGGAGCGCCGAAACTGAGAACGGCCGTCGCTTCGTCGAGGTCCGGCACCCACTCCCCGGGAGCGTCGGGCGCGAACGCGCGCATCGCGCTCAGGCTCGC
>JBHEPS010000171.1:4348-4754 GCA_046260175.1 Thermoanaerobaculia bacterium | reverse complement strand
GCCTTAGGCCGTCCGGAGGCCCGCCCCCCCGGGGGGCGATGCGCATGTGACCGGGAGCACTTGACGGAGGAATCGAAGCCTGCGAGAATCGGTTCCGTACTGAGACTAAGTCTCAACCACATCGAGGAAAACCCATGATTGTCTGCATCTGCTCCGGAACGACCGACCGCCAGATCGACGCAGCGATCGCCGGCGGCGCCCGCTGCATGTCTGCTCTTCAGAGCGCTTCAGGCGCTGGTGCCGGCTGCGGGGGATGTCTTCCGTCTCTGCGCGACATGCTTCGCCGCTCAGGCGCTTCGGAAGAGGCTCTCTGGTGTCGCGCCCACGCAACCGAAGAGGAGCGTGGGGTCGCGATCGCGTGATACCCTTCCCTTCCGATTCCGCAGGGAGGAAAGCATGAAGGGCG
>JBHEPS010000171.1:0-4338 GCA_046260175.1 Thermoanaerobaculia bacterium | reverse complement strand
TCTGCCGTGAGGTCGACGACAACGGCACGCGCCTTCTGCTCGAGGAAATCCTCCACGAGGAAGAAGAGCACGTCGACTGGCTCGAGGCGCAGATCGATCAGGTCAAGCAGATGGGGATCCAGAACTACCTCGCGCAGCAGGTGCGGGAAGAGGAATAGGTTCCCCAGCCCGACCCCGACCGAGATATAAACGCCCGCTCGCGCGGGCGTTTATATTGTGCGAACCATTCGGGAACCCGGCAGTGAGATGCTCTTCCCTCTTTGAGAGGACTACTCGATCAAAAGGAGCGAGCCGTTGCCGTTGACCTCGCGGCAATGCTTCGATTCCCTCCGATAAGGTACGACGCACGAACGGTTGGGCATCAGGTGCTCGATCAGTTCACTCCGCATCGCTGGGTCGCGGCGTCACGTCATAAATCCGCCACCACGAGTCCTCGTACACCATCGGTCTCTGTTCGAGGTCGCCTCGGAGCCGTGAGTCCGAAACTGCCTTCACGCGGCCGAGCATTCCGTCATACGGTCTGAAATATGTGAGCCGCCGCGGCCGACCCGAATTCTTTCGGACAACGAGATGGGTCACCCCAAAATCCTCGTGGAGCCTGCCAATCGAGGCGGAGTCCCCCTCTGTGAAGACGTCGATCAAGGCTTCCATACGCCGCCTCATCTCCAGGGCGTACGCTCGGTGAAACACTTGGTGAGTTTCCCAACTGATCAGAACTGGACGAAGGGTCAGGTAGGGAACGGACTCGATCGGTTCAGCCGGTCCGGGCCATCCCGCAATCACGCTTTGCCGCGGCAATCCCGCAATGAACGCGTGCAGAGCGAGGTCGGAGTCTGGGATGCGCACCCTCCATCCGGCAGTCGATACGGGAGCCGCTGGTGAGAGGAGTCCGGCCACGATGAGTAATGCTGCCAGTGTCAGGCGCGTCCGATCCCGATTCTGTCGGAGCCGCTCGAACCGTCCGAGGATCCAGTCGAGACCAATGAACATCGCGATCGGAGTAAACGGGGGAAGCACCAGTAGCAGATACCGCGTCGGGATATACAGCAGCGGGTACATGAGCTCTGACACGATGTAGGCCAGAATGGCAGCGACGGGAAGCAGCCATAACCGGCAGACCGCTCCTTCGGATCGGGCGGCGATCAGAGACCCCCCGAGGCCGGCCCCGACGAGGATCAGGAGCAGAGCCCCGAGTGTTCCGGAAAACGCATCCGGCGGATCCACCCATTCAGCATCGATCTGAAGACTCGCTCGCGCACCGGCAGCCGCCCACTTGGCGGGAGACCCGAAGGGAGGCCTGTCCTCCTCGAGATAGCGTCCGCCCGGTCCCAGCTCCGGAAAGGTCGCGACGTCGCTTGCCGAAAGAGGGGGCCCGTGCGCGGAGCACGAGCTCGCCGTCGGGGCATGGATCAGCGCCATCAGGAGGGCGGTTGAGCCCACCAGCGCGATCCGACGAACCAGGGACCAGGCGGGGCGCTCGAGAAATCGGATCGGTCCCAACATCCACAAAGCGAAGACGAGCCCTCCAATGACGGCCACGCTTGGATAGACGGCGACGCTGGCAACCGCCACGGAAGCGAAGCCGAGCGGCCGCCCACGCGCAAGAAAAAACATGAGCATCGCGATGCCCGGATACCCGAAAGATCTCGGGAGGCCGCCAGTCATCCGGTCGAGGTAGACCGCCGATCCAAGCACGAAGGCAGCGGACACCACTCCTGCAGCCGCGCCGCCCGCCCGGTAAGCCGCTCCCACCGCTCCGATCGCCACCAGGAGGAGCAGCAGATACGGCAGAACTCGGCTCAACGAGATCGGATCGATGATCGGCGACATGGCCGCGTAGATCAGCTTGAATCCCGACGGCATGCAGTCGAGATAGTAGGTCGCGATCGCATCGTTCTCGAAGAGCGAACCATCGACGAGGCGATACAGGGGCCAGATCTGCTGCCGAACGTCGTCGTTGATGATGCGAGGGTCCATCGAACGATTGACGTGCCCGATGAGTGCAGGTGCGAATAGGGCGGCCGCCGCGATCACGAGTACGTGAAAGCGTGCGGGCACTCGTTGCCGAGGTGCGCGCGCCTCAGGGTCTGGTTGTCCATTGATCTTCAACAGGGCTATCCTTTCACGGCGGGAAGGGTCCCGGGGAGCGGAGGCGGATGAGTTCGCAGAGAACAGAGTACTCGGCGAGAGATCTAGCGTGGCCGCTCTTCGGCATCTCTCTCTGCACTATCCTCGTCACGGTTGCGGGCTCTGATGCCGCAATCGCCGCCGGAATCGCATGGCTCTGGATGGCGGTGCCCGGTTATGCCTTCTTTCGCGCCGCCTCCTTGAGGAGCCCCATCCATTTCGTCCTCGCCTCGGTCGTCGGCATTGCAGCATCGCTGAGCGGCGTGGCCATCGTCGGCACGATCGTCGGTTCATTCTCCATCGCCGTCATCGCGCTGGTACCCCCCGGTATCGCTCTGGTCGCGTGGTTCATCCCCCTTTGGCCTGATGAGCGCGCAATGCGGATGGTCAGGAGTAGCCCTGCAGCGGTCGTCCCCGCATTCATCGCGCTCGCTCTCGCAGTACCTCCTCTGATTACGGTGGGACTCTCGTTGGGAGAGGCGTCCTATTACGCACAATTCTTCAATGCCGATTTCTTCAAGCATACCGCTCATGTGGAGGGCATCGTCCGCGGCGCTCTCCCTCCCCAGGACTCTTTCGCGGCGGGTCACCGGCTCTCCTACTACTGGCTTCAGTACCTGCTTCCCGCCGCAGCGGTTCTGATCCAGCCTCTGACGATCACCGCAGACCGGGCGGTCCTGGCAATCGGACTGGTTCAGACGGCCGTCCTCGGCATCGCGCTTTTTGCCGCAGCCCATCGGATCACGGGGGGCGGCAGGCGCGCCGGTGTCGCCGCGGCAGTCGTAGCCTGCACTCTCGCCCTTCTGTCGCTCTCGCTCGACGGGTTGAACCAGCAATTGCTTCCTTCAGCGGCACCGCCACTGAAGCGAATGATGGCGTTCAATCAGAGCCCCGCCGACATCACGATGCTGCTCGGCGCGCGATCCGCCATCGCCAACGTCGGGTTCGTCCGGCTGAACCTCTATACGCCGCAGCATCAGCTGGCGCTGATCTTACTGGCAACCTGGGTCGCCCTGGTTCCGCGACGCGGAGCGGAGGAACGGTCGAGGATGGCTCGAATGGCTCGACTTGCGCTGATCTTCCCGCTGCCCGGCATAAGCTTCATGACCGGCGGAGTCTCGGCGGTGATCATGGCGGCGGGCGAGTGGGTCCTCGCCGGGGGGCGCCGCGCCAGATTCGCCGGGCCTCTGATGCTGGCTGCCGGGATCGGTTTCTGCTTTCTTACCGGCATGCTGGAGCCTTCGGCGGTGAAAGGCGACCCATTCCTCCGCTTCATGACCGGCGAGCGACCACCTCTTTGGGAGCGAGCTCTGTGGGCGCCGGCCCAGATCCTTACGGGCTTCGGCCTCACTGCCTTTCTCACCCTCGCCCTCTGGCTCCGCTTGCGGAGATTTCCAATAATCCTCGGGCTGACGGTCTTCCTCCCCTTGAGCGTGATCCTGCTGGTGGAAGGCCTCCCCGGTTCCCGGATCATCATGGAGGCGCAGTACAAGACCAGCTACGTGCTCCATCTCGGCCTTCTGCTCGGTACGGCGCTGTGGCTGAGGCTCCGGACCTGGCGGGGGCATCCTTTCGTCAGCTCGGCAGCTGTCATTCTGCTGGTGGCCGGTCTGATCTCGCCTCTCCACGACATCATCTGGTTCTCGACGATCGGACGGGCGGGAACTACTGCCATTCCGAGCAGCGATATGGAAGCTCTCCGCTGGATTCGCCGATCAACGCCGCGCGAATGGGTTTTTCAACAGGCGCTCGAGTACCCGACGATCCTGGGGGGGCGTGACTCGTGGGTCCCCATCTTTGGTGGACGGGCCGTCCGTCTCGCTCCACGAAGTTCCTGGGCTACCGAACCCGCCCTCGAGAGAGTTTCCGCGTTGCTCGACGCCCGAGTTCCAACGCGCGAGCGAGAGGCGCTGGCACGCGAGCTCGAGGTGGACGCGCTCTTCGTGAGCAGAACACTTCAACCGTCCGGGTTCGATGCACTCACGGCGAGCCTCGAAGCAGGAGGTTGGATTCCACTGCGGCGCGACGAAAACACGGGCGTATGGCTCCGTCCGGACCGGCGGGAGGCGACGGACCCGGACGAGGGATAGCCCGCGCGTCCGACACGCGGCACCGCTATGGTCAGGGCGAACGACCGATAGGTACGAGTCAGCTGAAGGCTCGCAGCCCTTCCACTTCCGCTCAGCCGGCCTGCCCTCATCCGTCCATATC
>JBHEPS010000170.1:4496-4763 GCA_046260175.1 Thermoanaerobaculia bacterium | reverse complement strand
GTGCTGGCTCAGGGACCGCTCCCGTCCCCGAACGGGGCACTGGCCCTCACCGCCCTGAAGAACCTGTTCGACACGTTTCCCGAGCGGGAAGGCCGCGGCGCGTCGGGCATCAACTTCTTCAACGTTCCGGGGGTCGATGACGCGGCGACTCGCCGCGACATCCTGGTCCTGAAGAGCCTCGCCGACACGTTCACCCTTCTGTCGGGCCCCGAGTTTGCGCCAGCCTTCGGCAACTCGACCAATCCGGACGACTACCGCTGGGGCAAG
>JBHEPS010000170.1:0-4351 GCA_046260175.1 Thermoanaerobaculia bacterium | reverse complement strand
ACATCCTTCCGCTCTGGCTGACCAATGACACGTATCAGCACTCGCTCGAGGCAATGGCTCCGCTGCTTCCGTGGGGAAGAAGGAACTGAAGCGAGTTACGCACTGATCCCTCGAGGGGCGCGCCACGGGCGCGCCCCGATTTGAAGTGGAGGAATGAATGAAAACGCTGAACATCGCGCTGCTGCTCGTTCTGGTTGCTGCTCTTCCGGCTCTGGCTCAGAATCCGGTCGACATCAATGTGTTCGCGTCGTGGGTCGACGCGCAGGGAAGCACGGTCTTCGCCGAGGGGCCGGAGACGAATTTCGAATCCGGCGACGGCTTCGGCGTGTCGGTCAACTGGTTCTGGGGACGTAACCTCTCGACCGAGCTCTCCGCGTCCGCACTGACGATCGACGCGGGACTCGATCTCGGCGGTGAGCCGTTCGTCGACCTCGGATCGGTCGACCTCACCCCGATCTCGCTCACGCTCCAGTATCACTTCGCCCGCGACTCGGTGATCGACCCCTATCTCGGCGTCGGCGCCGCCTGGGTCCTCGTCGAGGATCTCGAGAGCGATCACCTCGATCTTCTCGACGGTCCGCTCGAAGCCGACGACGAGTTCACCTACGTTCTGAACGCCGGCCTCGGCATCCGGCTGACGCAGTCATTCGGGCTCTATCTCGACGCCAAGTACATGCCGCTCGAGATCGCAGCTCGACCCGCCGGCGCCACTGAGGACATCAAGTTCGAGGTCGATCCAATGATCGTCTCGGCAGGGATTCGCCTCCGCTTCTGAGCGAAACTCACTCCCCGGCTCGAGGGGGCCGGGGAGCCTCTCCCTCCTTTCATGAATCTCAACGTACTCACGCTTCGCCATCCGCTCACGCTGGCGAGGCTTGCCTGGCGGAAGCTGCGCTCGCGGCTGCAGGCGGGGCTTTCGAAACCGACTCGGGGAGATCTCTCCGCGGCGGCTGCCCCTTCCGAGCCTTTGATCGACGTGCAGGAACTGACCAGGTCGGCTCCCCGGTGATTCGCATCCCTTTGCAAGTCCGAGGCTGACGCTGCACTCCTCGGTAACGGGGCGAGGCTTCGTCGTGCCGGTCGAGCGTTCTGTCGGCCTCAGGAGAGGCGCACCGCGACGGGGCTTTTGTCGCCTCCGCGCATCGGCTCCGCCGCGGTTGCCTCTCCATTTCTGTTCGTGTCAGGTCACTGGACCCGCGCGGCGGGTTTCCAGACCTCCCAGACCCGCCCTGCGAGCTCGGGACCCGGGGTCAGGGTGATCTCGCCGGGCTGCCATCCGGAGGGGGTGACCTCGCCCGTGGCGCGAACGTGCTGGAAGGCCTTGATCTGGCGCACCAGCTCTTCCGGATTGCGCCCGACTTCCGGAGTGAGAACCTCCATGGCGCGGATCACGAAATCGGGATCGATGAGGAAGCGTCCCCGAATGTCGACGCCTGCGGCCTCGTCGTAGACGCCATAGGCCGCGCCGATCTTTCCTCCCGCGTCACTGAGCATGGGGAACTTCACGCCCCCCTCGAGCATCCTCGTGAGTTCCTGCTCCTGCCAGATCTTGTGGACGAAGCGGCTGTCGGTGCTCATTGCGAGGACTTGCGTATCCAGCGCCTCGAACTGGTCGGAAATGGCGGCGACCGCCGCCAGTTCCGTCGGTCAGACGAAGGTGAAATCTCCCGGATAAAAACAGAGGACGATCCACTTCCCGTTGTAATCCGAGAGCTTGACCGGTTTGAATCCGTCTCCGGCGACGAACGCGGTCGCCTCGAAATCGGGAGCTGGCCTGCCGACTCCTGCAATCATCCGTTTCACCTCCTGCGCCTTCGGCGCCCCTTCCGTGGCTTCCGTCTCCGCGCCGATGAGGCCACCGGCGGGCTGAACGCATCCATCCTTCATTCTGGCCATTGCATCTCCGTCCGCCCGCTTCGCGGGCACCACTATTCAGATGCGTCGGAGCGCTGCGGGAAACCGTGACGCGAGGGCGCAGCGGGCGTGCGCGATGTCACGGGAGGTTGGAAGCGATGTGGCCGGGCTCTCCAGAGCCCGGACTGGTGCCATAACGTAAGGCGACCGGGCTCTGAGAGCCCGGCCACCGCGTTTCTTACAGCACTTTCACCTGCGCCACGTTCCGCCCCGTCGGATCGAAGACGTGGCATGCGCACGCCATGCAGGGGTCGAACGAGTGCACGGTGCGGATCACCTCGAGCGGGTGTTTCTCGTCGGCGACCGGGTTGCCGATCAGAGAAGCCTCGTAGGGTCCTGCGACGCCTTTGTCGTCCCGCGGGCTGGCGTTCCAGGTGGTGGGAACGACGGCCTGGTAGTTCTTGATCTTTCCGTCTTCGATCACGACCCAGTGCGAGAGCGTGCCTCGCGGCGCTTCGTGGAACCCGACTCCCTCGATCGTCCCCTTCGGGAAGGTCGGCGGATTGAAGATCTCCTTGTCGCCGCTGAGCACGTTGTCGAGAAGCTTCTGCCAGTGGTCGAGCGCGACCTCCGCGAGCACCGCGGCGCGCACGGCGCGCGCGGCGTGGCGGCCGAGAGTCGAGTGCAGGACCTCGGGACCGACCTGGACTTTCGCGATCGCCGCGACGTTCGAGAGCGCCTGCTCGGTCCACTTCTTCATCAGCGGATCGCCCGAGGCGTAGCCAACCAGGACGTTGGCGAGCGGTCCGACCTGCGCGGGCTTTCCTTCGAAGCGGGGAGCTTTCACCCAGCTGTACTTTCCTTCATGCTGGAACTCGGTCAACTCCGGCTCGGTCTCCCCCTTCCAGGGATGGAGCGGGCCCGAGCCTTGATACCAGGCGTGCGTGTTGTCCTCGGTGACGTTCTTTCGCCAGTGCTCGTCGCGCTGGGACGGGATCGGCCGATAAGACCCGAGGTCGCCGTTCATGATCGTGCCGCCCGCCATCGCGTACTTGGTGCTTCGCGTGTCGAGCGGAAGGTCCGGAACGCTGAGATAGTTGGTGACGCCCTTGCCGTAGCCGAACCACTCCGGATAGAAACCGGCGATCGCGCAGACGTCAGGGAAGTAGACCTCGTGCACGAACTGGATTGCCTTTTCGAGAGACGACTTCAGCCCGTAGATGCGGTCGACATTGAGGGTGGCCTGGCTGTTGGGATTGATGGCGTTCGCGACGCCGCCGACCGCGACGTTCTGGATGTGGGGAGTCTTTCCTCCGAGGACCGCGACGATGTTGTTCGCCTCACGCTGGTACTCGAGGGCCTGGAGGTAGTGCGCGACCGCCAGCAGGTTGACCTCGGGCGGGAGCTTCATGGCGGAATGACCCCAGTAACCGTGGGCGAAGATCCCGAGCTGTCCGCTGGCGACGAGCCCTTTCACCTTGTTCTGAACGGCTCTCATCTCCTCGGTGGAGTTGCGGGTCCAGGGAGAGAGGCTCTGCGCGATCGACGCGGCCATGGCTGGATCGGCCTTTGGGATCGTGGTTACGTCGACCCAGTCGAGTGCCGAGAGCTGGTAGAAGTGGACGATGTGATCGTGGAGGGCGTGACCGATGAGAATCAGGTTCCGGATGTACTGCGCGTTCATCGGGACCTCGAGATCGAGAGCGTCTTCCACCGCGCGGACGGACGCGAGCGCATGCACGGTGGTGCAGACTCCGCAGAACCGCTGCGTGAAGAGCCACGCCTCGCGCGGATCGCGCCCGAGCAGGATCTTTTCGATTCCTCGGAACATGGTGGACGAAGCCCAGGCCTTGTTGACCCGGCCTCCATCGACCTCGACGTCGATCCGGAGGTGCCCTTCGATTCGGGTGATGGGGTCGATCGTGATTCGGTTCGACATGCACGCTCCTAGTGCGCCGGTGACGGCGCGGATTGAGTATTCATCGCTTTCTTCGGGCGAGGTCCGGTGACCCGGTGGGGGAGGCCTCCCAGGATCGGGAAGACCTTCACCAGCGCGATGTAGCCGGCGACCTGGAGAGAGACGAGTCCGACGGTGACGAAGGTCTCGGCCAGGGAGGGGAAGTAGGCCCAGCCCGGGCCAGGGTCGAACGCGACGAGGAAGGCGTCGAAGCGGTAGAGAGCGCCGGCGAAAGCGACGATCATCGCCTCGCGCACCAGGCTGCTCATCGCCGGGACCGCGCCGCGGAGGAACATGAAGGCGAGCGGCGAGAGGAAGAGCGCCGATTCGATCCAGAACATCACGGCGAAGCGGTCGGGTCGGAGCGCGTAGGTGAACGCACCGCGGGCGGCCACGTCGAAGATCCGGAACGCGACGAAGATCGCCGCGCCCCAGGCGGCGGCCTTCTGCAGCGACATCAGCATCTGCAGGTCAGGCCTGCGGCCGAACACGTGGTGCGAGAACGCCGACTCGAACACCACCATGGCGTAGCCCATGGCG
>JBHEPS010000017.1:18682-30179 GCA_046260175.1 Thermoanaerobaculia bacterium | reverse complement strand
GGACATCCGGAAGATGGGCGGGCTCAAATCGAAGATCCCGATCACCTACTGGACGTTCGCAATTGCGACGTTCACCATCGCGGGCTTCCCGTTCGCCGCCGCCTTCTTCTCGAAGGACGAGATCCTGGCGAGCGCCTTCTCCACCCCGTACTTCCCGATGCTCGGAGCCGTGATCTGGGCGATGGGATCGATCGCCGCCCTCTTCACGGCGTTCTACATGTATCGCCTCTTCTACCTCACGTTCCACGGGAAATTTCGCGGAACCCGCGAGCAGGAGCACCACCTCCACGAGTCCCCGCCGTCGATGACGATCCCACTGGTCGTCCTGGCGTTCCTCTCGGCGGTTGGCGGCCTGCTGGGAATCCCGCACCTGCTCGGGCATCCGATTCATGTCGGCCATTTCCTCGAGAAGTGGCTGCATCCGATTTTTCCGGAGATCGAAGGCGTGCAGCCGGGCGTGTTTCTCCCGGTCGCCTCGGCCGAGATCCTGGTGATGGTTCTCTCGACTCTGCTCGCCCTGGGCGGCTGGATGCTCGCCCGGAACTGGTACCGCGACCGCGGCACCGAGCGGGACCGCGAACTGGCGGCGGACCATCCCCGCGCCTGGTCGACACTCGAGAACAAGTACTGGGTTGACGAGGTCTACGACGCCTCGGTCGTCGAGCCGCTGCGCAGGGGCTCGAACTTCCTCTGGCGCGGCGTCGATGCGGTCATCGATGGCGTCCTGATGCTCTCCGGTTATCTCGTCGCCGCCGTCGGCGACCTGCTCCGTTTCTTCCAGACCGGCAACGTCCGCAACTACGCGCTGATGCTGCTGCTCGGAGTCGTCGTGCTCATGTGGGTCTACGTCTGATCGCCCGATGCGGGTGAATCGCTAATTAAGGTCGAAATCGAAATCATGTCGAACCTGCCACTCCTCAGCATCGTGCTCTGGCTCCCCCTCGTGGGGGCCGTCATCCTGGCGGTCTTCCCGCGAAGAGCCGAGGGAGCGGTCAAGGCAACGGGCCTGATCGTCTCGCTGCTCACCTTTGCCATGTCGCTGGCGATCCTCCCGCGGTTCCTCGTGGGAACGGCCGGGATGCAGCTCGTCGAGCTCCACCCGTGGATTCCCGACTGGGGGATCAACTACGGGCTCGGGATCGACGGCCTCTCGCTCTGGCTGGTGCTGCTCACCACGTTCCTCACCCCGATCGTCCTCCTCTCATCCTGGTACTCGATCCATCGGTACCCGAAGGAGTACGTGATCTCGATGCTGGCGCTGGAGTTCGGAATGATCGGCGCCTTCCTGGCGACGGATCTCATCCTCTTCTACGTCTTCTTCGAACTGATGCTGATCCCGATGTACCTGATCATCGGCGTATGGGGCGGCGTTAACCGGATTTACGCCGCGATCAAGTTCTTCATCTTCACGATCGCGGGTTCGCTGCTCATGCTGGTGGGCATCCTGTATCTCGGATTCCTCCATTTCCAGCAGACCGGGGCGATGAGCTTCGCCATCGAGGATCTGTACGGGTTGAGCATCGCCGCGAAGGCCCAGGTCCTGATGTTCTTCGCCTTCGCGATCGCCTTCGCGATCAAAGTGCCGTTGTTCCCGCTGCACACGTGGCTCCCTGACGCCCACGTCGAGGCGCCCACGGGCGGCTCGATCATCCTTGCCGGCGTACTCCTCAAGCTCGGCACCTACGGCTTTCTCCGTTTCGTTCTCCCCTTCTTCCCCGAGGCAGCGGGAGAGTGGGCGTGGCTGTTCGGGGTGCTCGCCGTGATCGGCATCATCTACGGCGCGCTGGTGGCGTGGGTGCAGCCCGACATGAAAAAGCTCGTCGCGTACTCCTCCGTATCGCACCTCGGTTTCTGCGTTCTCGGCATTTTCGCGATGACCCAGGCCTCGGTCACCGGATCGGTCCTCCAGTCGATCAACCATGGGATCTCGACTGGCGCGCTCTTCCTTCTCGTCGGCGTCATCTACGACCGGCGGCACACCCGCCAGCTGGCGGACTTCGGCGGTCTGGCCAGGATCATGCCGGTCTACGCCGCCATCTTCGTCATCTCGGCCCTCTCCTCGGTCGGACTGCCGGGCCTGAACGGATTCGTCGGCGAGTTCCTCATCCTCGCCGGCTCGTTCGAGACCATGCCACGCCTGACGATCTTCGCGGCCCTCGGCGTGATCCTCGCCGCAATCTACCTCCTCTGGCTCATTCAGAAGGTCTTCTACGGCCCGGTCGTTCACGAGGAGAACCGCGACCTTCCCGACATGCGGTGGAACGAGCTGCTGGCCGTGCTCCCCCTGGTCGTCATGATGGTCTGGATGGGCCTGTTTCCGCAGCCCTTCATCCGGCGCATCGAGCCGACGGTCGAACAGTTGATTGCGGTCTCCACCCGCGGCGGCGGTGAAAGGCCGGTCCTGGCCGCGCGCGAAACCGCAACCGATGCCGAGCCGGTCGCCGAACAACACACTTCTGAGAGCGGAGCCGCCCGATGAATCTCGTCCCTGTCCTCGAGCCGAACTGGTTTCAGGCGATCCTGCCGGAGGTCGTGCTGTCGATCTCGGGCCTGGTGCTGATCCTGCTCGACGCGTTCGCCCCGAAACTGCGTCACTACTTCTCGCACCTTGCGGTGCTCGCGCTCATCGGAGCGGCCTTCGCCGCGCTGAGCGCTCCGCGCGGCGAGTGGTTCGGCGCGATGTACGAGACCGGCCTGCTGACGCTGATCTTCGACTACATCTTCATCCTGGCGACCCTGCTGGTCGTACTCCTCTCCCGCGGCTACCTGGCCATCCAGCGCCTCGAGGGGGGTGAGTATTACGCGCTCCTCATGTGGGGCACGGTCGGAATGATGATGATGGCCAAGGGCCTCGACCTGCTGGTCGTCATCCTCGGCCTCGAGATGCTCTCGATCTGCCTGTTCGTTCTCACCGGGTATCACCGGAGAATCCCAATCTCGAACGAGGCGAGCCTCAAGTACTTCCTGATGGGGGCTTTCGCCACCGGCTTCATTCTCTACGGCACGGCGTTCGTATACGGGCTGACCGGCTCCACCTCGGTGCTCCAGCTGGCGCAATGGACCGCCAGCACGGCTGCGATGCCTCCCCTGATGACCGTGGCGGTCGTCCTGCTGATGGGAGGGATCGGGTTCAAGCTCGCGCTCGCGCCGTTCCACGGCTGGGCCCCCGACGTCTACCAGGGTGCCCCGACGCCCGTTGCCGCGTGGCTGTCGACGGCCCCGAAGGCCGCGACCCTGGTCGCGCTGATCCGCATCTGGGACGCGCTGGCTCAGGGGGAGGCCAGACCCGCATGGGCCGGCCTCGTCGCCGCCCTCGCCGTTCTCTCGATGGTTGTCGGCAACCTCGTGGCGATCGCGCAGCGCGACCTCAAGCGCATGCTCGCGTACTCGGGCATCGCTCACGTCGGCTACATGATGATCGCCGTCTACGTGCTCAGCCCCGATTCGGTGGCCGCCGTCACGATCTACGCCGTCAGCTACGCCCTGATGAATATCGGTGCGTTCGGTGTCATCGCCCTGCTGCAGAAGAACCAGAACGACGCGCAGACCCTGGACGACATCGCGGGGCTCGGGTTCCGCAGACCGTTCCACGGAATCGCGCTCGCCATCGCGATGCTCTCGCTCGCGGGAGTGCCGCCGACCGCTGGCTTCATCGCAAAGTTCTACCTGTTCAAGACCGCGATCGAATCGGGAGCGGTCTGGATCACGATCGTCGCCATCGTCATGAGCATCACGTCGGTCTACTACTACCTCAGGGTCGTCTACTACCTCTACATGAAGGATGCCGACGAGCCGGTCGTGGAGACGGGAAAGGACATCTTCTCCACCGCGGCCCTCGCCATCTCGTCGGTCGGGATCCTCCTGATCGGCATCCTCCCCACTGGACTGATCCGGGGAGCTCTCGAGGCGGCCCGTCACGTGATTGCCCCCTGATCTCATGTCCGAACGACCTGGTGCCCGTCGAAGCGGCTCTACCGAGAGCATCTCGGAGCTGACCACCGAACGGCTCTCGGTCTACCTTCGCTGCCTGACCTGGCTCGAGTCGCAGGGAGTGAAGACGGTCTCCTCCCACCAACTGGCCCGGCGCTATCACCTCAACTCCGCGCAGATCCGGAAAGACCTGGCCAATCTCGGCGAGCTCGGGATCCGCGGCGTCGGCTACGAGGTCGAGCTGCTGAAGAAGCACCTGGTCCAGACGCTCGGACTCGAGCAGACACGCAACATCATCATCATCGGGGCCGGCAACCTCGGTACGGCACTTGCCGACTACCGCGGCTTTAACGAGCCCGGGTTCTCGATCCTCGCCATGCTCGACAAGGATCCGGAGCGGATCGGATCACGATCCCGGAGCGGGGTCCCGGTCATCTCGATCGACCGCCTGGAAGAGGTCATCCGGTCGCAGAACGTCGAGATCGCCATCATCGCCGTCCCCGCCGAGTCCGCGCTCGAAGTCTACGAGAGGGTTCTCGATGCCGGCATCCGCGGGGTGCTGAATTTCGCACCCGCCCAGCTCGGCCCGCGCGAGGGAGTGAAGCTGCGCAACGTCGATTTGAGGATCAATCTGGAGGCGCTGTCGTTCTTCCTGAAGAACGAGGGGCTAGGGGCTAGGGGCTAGGGGCTAGGGGCCAGGAAGCAAAGCAGAAGGCAGAAGGCAGAAGTGAAGGCAACACCAAAGGCGGATTCTGGCTTGCCGTTGCCGTTGTTTTTACTTCTGCCTTCTGCCTTCTGCCTTCTGCCTTGCTTTCCAGCCCCTCACCCCTCGCCCCTCAGTTCCTGCTCTTCTCTCTCATCGAACATTCGCTGAAGTCTCTCGGTGATCGGGCCTCGCGCGGAGATGGGGCGGCCGTCGATCGAGTTGACCGGCATGACCGACATCGAGGTGCTGGTGACGAAGGCCTCGTCGAGATCGTAGAGCTCCGCTTCGCGGATGGGGCGCTCGTCGATACGGATCCTCGCCTCCAGCGCCGCCGAGATCGCCACGTCGCGCACCACGCCCGCGAGGATGGCTTCGTCGGCGGTGTGGGTGATCACCCTCCCCTCCCTCACGGCGAAGAACGAGGAGCTCGCTCCTTCCGTCACGTGTCCCCGGTCGATGAAGAGCGCCTCGACGGCTCCAGCCCTCTCGGCCGCCTTCCGCGCCATCACGTTGGGTAGCAGGTTCGTCGTCTTGAGATGGCATGCCCGCCAGCGCTGCTCGGGGAGAGTAATCAGGGAGATCCCTTTCCGCTTGCGCTCCGCGTCGGGAAACGAATGCCTCCTCGGGTACGCGATCACGTTCGGGGTCATCCCCTCGGGCCAGCCGTGGCGCCGGGTCGCTTCTCCCCGGGTGACCTGAATGTAGAGCAGCCCGTCCGGTGAGGAGGCCCTCTCCACGATCTCGCGGCAGAAGAGGGCGAATGACTCGGCCGTCCACGGCGCGGGGATCTCTAGCGCGGTCAGGCCCTGGCTCATGCGCTCGTAGTGGAGGGTGACGAGCGTCGGTGTCCCCCGGAGAAACTTCACCACCTCGTAAACCGAGTCGCCGAACTGAAGGCCGCGGTCCTCGACGCCGATCACCTTTTCATCGGTCGTCGTGTAGCGGCCGTTGAAGTAGAGGATGTCTGCCACTCGCCGTCCTTTTCGGTCGAGAACACCGTCCCGTGCGGGGACTCAGCGCGTTCGGTTGACTTCGACGCCCTTGACGATCACAACCGTGCGATCGTCCTCTCCCACGCGCCCCCACATCTCGATGGCGTTCAGGACGGTCGAAACGATTTCCTGCGCGGGCTTCTCGCGATTCAGTCGCACGAGGTCGATGAGCCGGTCGAGCCCGAACTCTTCGTCCTCCTCGTTGTGCGCCTCGGTGATCCCGTCGGTGTACATGCAGAGAATGTTCCCCGCGCTCACCTCGATGTATCCGCGATTGTAGGTCGCATCGGGCGTCGGGCCGAGGATGAGACCACCCTCGCGCAGAAAGTGATACTCGTCTCCATTCTTGAGAACGAAGGGAGGATTGTGCCCCGCATTCGAGTAAATGAACGTGCCGTTCTCCTCCAGCTCGCCGTAGAAAAGAGAGACGTACTTGGTCGTGAGCCGCGAGCGGTGAAGGATCTTGTTGAGCTTCTGCAGGGTCCGGATGATCTTGAAGTCGCGGTCCACGCCCATCCGGAGACCCATGTAGACGTCCCGCACGACGAGCGCGGCGGAAAGGCCGTGTCCCGAGGCGTCGGCGATCGCCAGTCCCAGGATCGACTCGCTCATCGGGATGAAATCGTAGAAATCTCCGTTGACGATCTCGGCCGCCACCGTCCGCCCCGCGATCTCGTAGCCTTTGTACTGCGGCACGCGCTGCGGAAGGATCGACTGCTGGATCCGCTGCGCTTCGTCGAGAATGCTCTCGAACCGCTCGGTCCGGAGCTTCTGGTTGATCGTGTAGCGGACGAGGTTGAGCGAGAAAAGAATGTCCTCCCGGCTCAGCTCGGGCGAAACGTCGAAGCTGAGGATCCAGTCCTCGTCGCCAACCGAGATCGCCGCGAACCGCCGCGCGCCGATCTTCTGCTCGAGAACGGGGTCCACGCCCGGGTCGGTCGGGTCCATCACGACGATCCCGTTCTCCAGAACGAGCTCGATCGGATGGTAGGTGACGGGAACCAGGATCCCCATCTCGGCGCTCCCGTAATCTCCGAAGCGGTGAACGAGCAGATAGTCCTCGTCCCTGCACTCGTACAACCGCCCTCCCGTGATCCCGAGCTGATCCCGGAAATCGCGGGCGATCGTCTCGGCAAGCTGCGCGACCGTCGCAGCGAGGTCGTCCGAGGTCTCGATCGACGCAAGAGTCTTCTGAACCTGAGTGAGGAGGGACTTGTAATCCATGAAGGCGGGGAGATTGTATCGAAAAGACAGGGACTAGGGGCTAGGGGTCAGGGGCTAGAAAGGCAAGAACCAAAAGGCAGAAGCCAGAAGCGGCTAAGTCATCCTGAGAGGCTGAGGAGGCGCAGCCGACGAAGGATCTCAAAATGAGAGGATCGCGTTGGCCAGGATGGGGGCGCGGCAGGTGGCGGCATCCTGCAATCTTGAGATCCTTCGGTCGCGCCCACCAGCTGCGCCAGCACTTTGGTTCTCGCGGCGCTCCCTCAGGATGACCACGGTTTTGCCTTTGCCTTTACTTCTGCCTTCTGCCTTCTGCCTTCTGACTTATCTGAGCGCCACGCCATCGAGCTCGTACGGCGGTTCGAGGCGAAGCAGGTCGAGGACGGTCGCGTAGATGTCGGCGATGTAGGGAGCGCGGTCGGTCTCGAGAGGGCGGTTGTAGAAGAAGATCCCCTTCACTTTTTCCGGGTCGAGAGAGCAGTGGTCGCCGCTCCAGACCCGGTCGTTCACGGAGAAGAGGTCTTTCTGCACGCCGCCGAGGGAGGTCTGCCAGGAAACCCGGTAACCCGGATTGTTCGTGACGAACAGGTCGGGGATCAAGTTCGGGTCGAACTGGCGATAGGCCTCTTCACGGGTCACGACGCGGGAAACCGGTTTCTCACCAGTCTCCGGGTCGACGAGGGCCTCGAGCTTCTCCGCGATCTCCGCCTTCAGCTGCTCGTACTCGGCGCCGGGCTCGACGATCCCCTGCGACTCCCGACCCCTGAGATTGATGTAGATGTTTCCGAGCCCGAGCGCGTAGGCGCGGCTCTTCGAGAAGTCGACGTTCTCCCAGAACTGGCCCGAGTCGAACAGAATCTCGAGATTTCGCTCGCCGGTCTCGGTACCCGAACGGAGAACGAGGTATCCGTTCTGCACGAGCCAGGTGTTGTAGTTGATCGATTTCCGCCACGTCGCGAATCCGTGGTCGGACATGACGATGAGCGCCGCATTCTTCTTCTCGGCGGCCGCCATCGTCTCGCCGACGATGGCGTCCATCAACTGATAGGACTCGAGCAGAGCGTGGCCCCATCGCTGCGCGAGGGCCGCGTCATACGCCGGATGCTCGGGATCGACCAGCCTCCAGAAGACGTGCGCGACCCGGTCGGGAAACTCGAACTGCTGGACGAGCAGGTCGTCGTCGTCTCCCAGGAAGCCGCGAAAGAGAGTCCGGAACTGAGAGACCGTCCACGTCATGTCGTCCCAGAAGATCTGCTCGCTCGCAAACCCCTCCGAGATCGCCCAGGTGTCGATCGCCCATCCCATCGTCTTGAATCGCCCGCTCTGGGCCGCCAGCTCCTTCGCCCATCCGGGCGGGCTGGAGATCCGGAAACCGGGCGGCAGCCGCTTCGGGTCGAAGTTGATCGGCGAGAGGTAGAGGCGCACTTCGGGCTGAGACGAGATCAGGTGAAACCGGCTGACGCCGCGAACGGTGATGAGCGGGTTGAACTCGAAGTCGAACTCGACCCAGTCGGACCATTCGCCCGTCCGGAGCCGGATCTGCTGCTTCCCGATCGCGAGCTCCACCGATTCCCGGTCGTCGGCGACGGTGACCGTCATCGGTTGCGCGATGTAGGCCGGCTCGCCGAACAGCTTGTTCGGCGGCCCGACGATCTCGGTCCGAATGACCCCGCGGTTATCCTCGAGCTGCACGACCTCGATCGAGAACTCGTTCGAGCCGCTCATCTTCATGTCGAGCTCCGAGGTGAAGTAGAACGGTTTCCCGATCCTTCCAGAAATGTCGGGAACTCCCAAACCGGAGATCATGTGGCCGTGCTCGAGATCGGTCGCCGGAAACGTGACCGGGATCTGGATCACCTTCGTCTTCATCCCGGCCCGGGCGGCCACGTCCCACATCGGGATTCCCTCCCGGCGATTGACCACGCCAGGCCGGGTATCCGGAATCAAACGGTCGACAGCAACCCACGTCGCGCCGGCGGCGAGGATCCCGGTGAGGCCGGCCGCGATCAGCGCCGCCCGCTTGCCGCTGAAAGCCGCGACCAGCAGAAACACGAGGAGCCCGAGGACGACGAACATGGCGGCCGCCGCGGCGGGAGGGTTGTATTTCCCGAGCAGCACCGGCTCGGTCGTCTCGTCGAACGCAGCGAAGACGGGCATGTAGGTCTCCGGATCGCGCCGGAGAAAGTCGAAAATGCCCGTCCTTCCGGGATCGATCCCGGTGGAGAAGGTCGACCAGGAGACCGGAGTCTGGGCCGGCAGGGTCGGGAGGAGTGGTCGGAACGTCCCCTGCTGCCTCAGCCGCGCGAGGTTGGGGAGCTTTCCCTCGTCCATCCACCGCTCGGTGAAGGCGGCGTCGACGCCGTCGAAGCCGAGAACGATGACCTTCGGCCTCTCCTGAGCCAGGGCGCCCGGGGCGAAAACGAGTGCTGCGATAAGGGAAAGGAGCGCGGTTTGAAGCGTCCTGAAGAGCAGGTGCATGTAGGGATAGGCTCCTGAGCTGGGGTCGGCGGCATGATAGCAGACGCGTCCCGGGCACCTGCCCCGGGGCGGACTCGGCAGAATTCTGGCAATACCCCGACGAGCATCGAAAGAAGGAGCAACCAATGACGAAGCGAATCTCGATCCTGGCCGCCCTGCTGATGGCGGCAACTCTCATGATGGCTTGCGGAGGACGCGGCGAGCGTGCGACCAACGGAGCGGGCGGCGGCCGCGAGCTGGTCATCGCTCTCGACAACGCTCCGACTCATCTCGACTCTCGGATCGGCAACGATTCGGCCTCGGGGCGCATCATGGACATGATTTACGCCGGACTCGTGAAGTTCACGCCCGAGGCCGGGCACGCTCCCGACCTGGCGGAACGGTGGGAGATCTCCGAAGAGCAGAAGACCATCACGTTCCATCTGAGGCCGAACCTCACCTTCCAGGACGGGCGGCCCCTCACCGCTCGCGACGTTCTGTTCACCTACCAGTCGCTGATGGCCGACGATTTCGATTCTCCCAAGAAGTCGGGCTACTCCTCGGTCACGGCCTTCGAAGCTCCCGACGACCGAACGTTCGTGATCCGCTTCAGCGAGATCAACGCGGGCATTCTCGACAACCTCACGCTCGGGATCGTCCCGGAGGGAGCGAACGCCGAGCAGTTCCGGACGCAGCCGATCGGAGCCGGTCCCTATAAGGTCATCAACTTCATCCCTGACGACCGAGTGGTGATGGAACCCTTCCCCGGCTATCACGGCGGCGCGCCGGCGATCAGCCAGGTCGTCGCCCGTGTGGTTCCGGACGCGACGACCCGCGTGCTCGAGCTCCGGCGGGGCTCGATCAACTTCGCCCTGAACGCGGTTCCGCTCGACGCGGTCGCCGCCTTCAAGAGTAACGACGAATATGACGTCATCGCCGAGCCGGGCTCGATCTACCAGTACCTCGCATTCAACCTGCGCGAGCCGCACCTGCGAAACGAGAAGGTCCGCCAGGCGATCGCTCACGCGATCGACAGGAACCGCATCGTGAGCGACCTGCTGCTGGGATACGGAGAGCTGACGAACTCGATGCTGCCCACATCGCACTGGGCGCAGACGAAGGACCTGCCTGACTATCCGTTCGACCAGGCGCGGGCGAAGGCGCTCCTGGACGAGGCGGGCTTTCGCGACCCGGATGGCGACGGCCCCCAGGCGCGGTTCGCCCTGTCCTACAGCACTTCCACCGACGCCGAGGCGAACCAGCAGGCGCAGATGATCCAGCAGATGCTGAAGCAGGTCGGGATCGACATCACGATCAACTCGAAGGAGTTCTCGACCTTCTACGACGACATCCAGAACGGCCGGTACGACATGTTCTCGCTGCGACGCGCCGGCGTTTCGGATCCCGACTTCTACAGCGTGATCCTCGCCTCGGATGCAATGCCGCCCGAGGGACAGAACCGCGGGTTCTACTCGAATCCGAAGCTGGACCAGATCCTTGCGGAGGCGAGGTCGACTTTCGACCAGGCCCGCCGGACGGCTCTCTACCAGGAAGCGCAGCAGATCCTCGCCCGCGACCTCCCGTACGTCTCCCTCTACCACCGTTCCAACATCGCGATCATGAACAAGGACCTGGAGGGGTTCGAGATGTACCCCGCGGGATTCCTTCTCTCGGTCGCCGATATGCGGTGGTCTCAGTAGCCTCGCTCGCAATGTGGCCGGGGCTTTCCAGCCCCGGCCCGCGATTGGGGGATTCCGCTTCGTGGCACGAGCCGCGGCTGGAAAGCCGCGGCCACCGCGCTCAGCTGCGTCCCGAACGCCTCAGATCCTGGGTCCACGACTGGACTCGGCGGAGGCTCCCTCGCATCGCACCGATCACGGGATTGCCATAGCGTCCCTTCGCCGCGTGGCGGATCCGGTAGCAACCAGGCACGTCAAGGGGCGTGCCTTCGGTCCCGAGCAGCCAACGGTAGGCCCGGTCCTCCCACGCTTTCCGCCAGCGCTCCGCGGGCCGCTGGTAGACCTTCAGCGCGTCGCAATATCCGAGGGCGCGCGCCACGTCCCCGTGGGTGACCTGCACCCCCCCCTTGGCGACGTCGAGGTGCTGACGCGCAAAGAGGTTCGTGTCGATCTCCAGCACGCAAGGCTCGCCCGCCCCCGCGGTCAGCATGGGGTGGTCCGAGGGGAGAAGG
>JBHEPS010000017.1:17956-18672 GCA_046260175.1 Thermoanaerobaculia bacterium | reverse complement strand
GATCAGCTCCACGGCGGGATGCACGAGCACGTCACGCCGGCCCTGCAGGCGCTCCGTCAGCACATCGAGGCACCCCTCGTGAAAAACGACGTCGCAGTCGGTGAACCAGACCCAGTCGGCACGGGTGGCGAGAGCCGCCCGGTTCCTTCCGATCGCGCGGCGGAACAAGAACTCCTTGGCGACCGGGGACCAGTTCCAGGTGACTCGGGGCACTCTGATCCCGCCGAAAAACCGCAGCATTTCTTCCGTCGCCTGGTCTTCGGGTGAGTAGAAAACCGTCATCGTGACGGTCGCGTGCGTGGGCGGATGGTTCACGAGCGAGCTGAGTTGATAAGCGAGGAGATAGTGGTAGTTCCAGCAGTGGCTGACGATCTCGAAGCTCAACTCTCCGGTCCGCGGCGTGAGCGAGGCGGGGTCGGGGCGTGAACGAACGAACCAGCGGGGAGATGCCGCGCCTGAGACGGCGGCACGCATCAGCACTTCCTCGGCCTGATTGCGGACGCGGCTCAGCACACCGCCTCTGTTCCCTTCTTTCATATCGTCTCTCGTCGGTTCTCTCCCGGAACGACTATCCAGGGAGGTCGGTTGCAAAAAAAAGCCCGCTTCAGTTCGAGCGGGCTTTGAAGTTCAAGAGTCCCTTCGGTGAGGAGCACGAGCGTCAGGAACAGACGGTCTCGATCAGAATCGCGCAGACCTCATACGGATCCATGTTGGCG
>JBHEPS010000017.1:9460-17946 GCA_046260175.1 Thermoanaerobaculia bacterium | reverse complement strand
GCATCGGGATCCGGATCGACGCTCCGCGGTCGCTCACGCCCCAGCGGAACATGTGCATCGGGGCCGTCTCGTGAAGACCGGTGAGGCGCTCCTCGTTGTGCGCCCCGTAGACCTTCATGTGGTCGTCGTGGCGCTTCTCGAGTTTCTTCATCGCCTCTTCCATGATCTTGATCCCGCCGTCTTCACGCATCGACTTGATGGAGAAGTTGGTATGCGCGCCCGCACCGTTCCAGTCGCCCTTCATCGGCTTCGGGTAAAGGGTCGCGGCGACGTTGAACTCTTCGCCGACACGATAGAGGAGCCAGCGGGCGATCCAGATCTCGTCAGCGACCTCCAGCGGTCCGAGAGGGCCGATCTGGAACTCCCATTGCGCGGGCATGACTTCGGCGTTGGTTCCTTCGATCGCAAGCCCGGCGCGGATACATGCCTCGGTGTGCGCGTCGACGACTTCCCGGCCGTAGACCTCGTCCGTTCCGACTCCGCAGTAGTAGCCTCCCTGCGGGGCCGGGAAACCGCGCTCGGGCCAGTTGAGCGGCTTGTTCCCCTCGAACAGCGTGTACTCCTGCTCGATCCCAAACCACGGCTCCTGATCGCCGAACTTCTCGACAAACTCGCGCAGCCGCGCGCGCGTGTTGCTCCAGTGGACCGTACCGTCCGGGTTGAAGACCTCGCAAAGCACGAGGATGTCGTCATCCCCGTGGAGAGGATCGCGAACGTATCGCACCGGCTTGAGCAGAAGATCGCTGAAGTGCCCCTCGGCCTGATACGTGCTCGAGCCGTCGAAACCCCACTCGGGGATGTCTTCGAGTTTCTTCACTTTCCCGTCGATGATCTTCGTCTTCGATCGGAGCTTGGCAGTCGGGCGCTGCCCGTCGATCCAGATGTACTCGGCTAAGGTCTTACTCAAGGCGTCTTCCTCCAGGCGCTCGGCGGATTCTTCGATTGTAAGGGAGGGTGCGGTTCAGAGCACGCATTCGATTGTAACGCCTCCGCGAAGATCCGCCACCGGGCAGAAAGGTCGCGGCCCGGCATCAGCCCGCTTCCGCCGAACGAGATCTCCCCGCGTGACCCCGGCTGACGACGATCCTTCCCCTCCCCTCCGACTTGGCCATGTACATGGCGGCGTCCGCCTGCTTCATCAGGGTGTTCTTCCTCTGCTCGACTCCCTCGGACTGCTGCCGCGACGCAGGCAGATAGGCGGCGACTCCGAACGACGCGGAGAGGATGTTCCTCAGGTGGAGCGCCGGCATCCCGTACCCGTAGTCGCGCGCGAGGAACGTCTGGTCCCGGATGGCCACCATGACTCGCCGCGCGACTTCTTCCGCATCTTCAAGGGCGGTCCTCGGCAGCACGATCACGAACTCGTCTCCGCCATACCTCGCCGTAACGGCATTCTCGGTGTCGACGACTCGCTTCAGGATGAACCCGACCTCGCGAAGCACCTGGCTTCCGGCCAGATGCCCATGCGTGTCGTTGACCGTCTTGAAGTAGTCGAGGTCCATGAAGATCAGAGCCAGCGGCTCGCCGCTCAGGTCGGTCTCACGGATCATCTCGGTCAGGCGGACGTGGAGCCAGCGATCGTTGTAGAGGCCGGTCAGATCGTCACGGCGCGCGAGCTCTTGCGCGCGGCGCGCGTCGAGGGCGTTCTGAAGCGTGAACGAGGTGTATCCGGCGAAGATCTCCAGCAGCGTCATGTCCCGCTTGGTGAAGATCCGACCATCGGTTCGGTTGATGAGCTCGAGCACGCCGCAGACGGTCTTTCCGATGTAGATCGGCACGCAGACGACCGAATGCGTCTTGTGACCGAGCTGCTCGTCGATTCCCTTGAAGAAATTCGCATCCTCGTCGACGTTCTGGGAAAGGTGAGGCGAGCCGGTCTGATAGACCTGCCCGACGATGCCGGAGCGGGCGGAGAGGCGCTGCCCGACCAGGTTCTCGCTGCCGGTTCCGAACGTGGCGATGAAGACCAGGTCGTTTTCGTCCCTGGAAGCGACCTTGCGGAAGGGGTCGTCGAGCAGGATCGAGCCCGACTGGGAGGGAACGAATTCGTTGGACTTGCGGAGGATCTCTCGCAGGACGACGTCGAGGTCGATCTCGTTGCTGAGGGAAAACGAGGCCTTGTGCCGCTCGAGAAAATGCTCGAGATCGGTGGGCTCCAGCGAGTGAAATTGCACCATCGACGTCGTGTTTTCCGCTCCCCCCGGCTAGTCAATCACAGTTTCGCCGGGCGGCGCGCCCGGCGCATGAAATTCTTCCGAATAACTCGAAACACACTGATTATACGTGGGTTTGCCCGTTCTCCGGCAACCTTTCCGCCAGGCGCGCCTCCCTCTCGAACCCGATCGCGTGATACGCCTCATGCGGTCCCAGACCCTGCCGGCGGAGCTTGCGATACTCCCGGACGTAGGCGACCAGAAATCGGATCGTTCCGAGGCGAACCACCTGGCGGACGTGGGCAAGCTCGTGACGCAGTGTCCGCTCGAGCAGTTCCCCCCCGCCGAGGGTGAGGGCTCGCGAAACGTAAACAGTGCGTCCGAGTGTGATCGCGACGATCCCGCGGCGGAGAAGAGGCCGCAGCCAGAACGGATAGCCGACGCGCACCCGCCCCCCGAGCGCCATGATCCCGGCGACTTCACGCGAGCTGTCCGTGGAGAATCTGCTGTCGGTCCTGGGGTTCATCGCTCACCCATCGATGTTTCAAAGACTGCGCCGCGGTAGTGCTTTTGAAGAATAGCGCCGATGGGCCCCCAGCGCAGAGCTGCCTCGGGTAAGATTGTGCGCTCCAGTCGACTAATCCATGCTTTTCAGGAGGCACCACATGCGACACATCATGCTGGCGATGCTCATCGCGAGCGCGGTCCCAGCTCTCGCGCAGACCGATTTTTCGAAGGTTGAGATCAAGGTTCATCCCGTCGCCGGAAAGATCTTCATGCTGGAGGGAGCCGGCGGGAACATCGGTGTCTCGGTTGGCGACGACGGCATCGTCATCGTAGACGACCAGTACGCTCCGCTCGCACCGAAAATCAAGGCAGCGCTGGCTTCGCTCACCGATCAACCGGTGCGGTTCGTCCTCAACACTCACTACCACGGGGACCACACGGGCGGAAACGAGTTCTTTGGAGAATCGGCGCCGGTCGTCGCACACGAAAACGTCCGGACCCGGCTCGCCGAGGGCTTCCCCTCCCGGAACATCGATCCGGCGCCTGACGGAGCACTGCCTGTGATCACGTTCAACGACCGCCTCTCGATCCATCTCAACGGCGAGGAAGTCCGGGCCGAGCATATCCCCCACGGCCATACCGACGGCGACTCGGTGATCTTCTTCACGGGCTCGAACGTCGTCCACCTCGGCGACATTTTCTTCAACGGCCTCTTTCCCTTCATCGACATCGACTCCGGCGGAAGCGTCGCCGGGGTGATCGCGGGGATCGAAGCCCTGCTGCCGAAGATCGCCGACGACGCGAAGATCATCGCCGGCCATGGCCCTCTCGCGTCGAAGGGCGACCTCGAAACCACTCTCGGCATGCTTCGAGAGACGAGCGCGCTCGTCCGCGCGGGTCTCGCTGCAGGGAAGACCGCCGAGCAGATGAAGGAAGAGAAGATCCTGGCGAAATGGGACTCCTGGTCCTGGGGCTTCATCTCCGCGGACCGCTTCGTCGACACCCTCGCCCGGTCGCACTGAGCGTCGGCCCGGCGGGCGAGGTGGAACGCTTCGCCTCCCTGGCGCGGTTGACGGAGGATGAATCCTCCGTCACTCTCCGCCGGGCCTCCGGACGTTTACACTACGGGTTGCGGGGCGAACTCCGTTAACATGCGGGATCAGACTCATTCCCTGGAGAAAACAGAGAAACCCTGACTCCGAACACGCGTCGCCAGGCGACTGGACGAACCAACGACATGCCACCAACCATCGTCCTTCTTGATGACAATCCGCTCGTGCTCAAGCTGGGGCGGGCTCTGCTCGAGAATGAGGGGTGTCAAGTCGTCGTCACCAGCAATTGGGGTGAATTCGGCCAGGCGATGATCACCTCGCCTCCCGACATGATCCTGCTGGACGTGAACATGCCGTCGATCAGCGGGAATCGCCTGACGGAGATCATCAAGATGAATCCGAAGAAGGCATCGATCCCTGTGATCCTGATGTCGGACATGCCGGATGCCACACTCGAAGGGGTCGCGACCAAATCGGGGGCCGATGCCTGGATCCGGAAGCCCCTGACCAAAGACAAGCTCACGCTCCTGCTCAGCAAGTACATCCCCTCCTGGAAGCCGCGCCCGTGAGCTCGGAGGAAGCCCCCGCGCGGCCGTAGAATGCCCCCCGGATGAAGGCTCTTTTCGTCATCAATCCCTCCTCGGGACGGCGGCGGGATCTCGATCGACTCCGGCTCGCGATCGAGCGTCGATGCGCGATGGCCCGGATCGAGGGGCAGTCGCACCAATGCTCCGACAAGGACGAGCTCGACGGCCTGATCGCCAGGGCTCGCGCCGAGGGCTTCGATACCTTCATCGCCGTCGGCGGTGACGGCACGGTCCACGAGCTCGGCATCCGCCTGATCTCCACGGGCCTGGTTCTCGGCATCCTTCCAGCCGGCTCCGGCAACGGCCTGGCCCGCCACCTGGGCATATCCATCGATCCGGAGTCCGCGCTCGAGGCAATCGCCGGCTCTCACGTCGAGACGATCGACACCGCCACGGTCGATGGCCGTCCTTACCTCGGAGTCGCGGGCGTCGGCTTCGATGCCGCGGTCGCCCACCGCTTCGGGCTCGGGGGAGAGCGCGGCTTCAGGACGTACGTCCGCGAGTCCGCCCTCCTGCTGCGCAGTTTCGAGCCCGCGCGCTATTCGATCGACCTCGGGAAAGAAAGAATCGAAACGCGAGCGCTTTTAGTTGCCGTAGCGAACTCGAACCAGTACGGCAACGAAGCGCGCATCGCCCCGAAGGCATCGCTTCGTGACGGACTGCTCGACGTCTGCATCCTCGAGCACCCACCCCTGGTCACGGTTCCCCTGCTCCTCACGCGGCTCTTTGTCGGCGCGCTCCGGGATGGCCCGGGGGTGACGATTCGCCGAGTTCCGACGGCCGTGGTCGAGCGGGCGGCCGAGGGAGAGGGACACCTCGACGGAGAACCGGTCTCTCTGGGGCGCCGCATGGAATTCGCCGTCCGGCCAGCATCTCTGAGGGTCCTGGTGCCGCGAGGTGACCGGAAAATCTGAGAGGGGCGAACCTGACACGGGAACGTGACGGATGCGGTTTCCGAAATATGACGTTTCCATCTTCCCGTTGTTGCTACAGTACCGGCGCCGCGTCTCTCGTCCGGAGGCGCCGTCCCAGTTGCTCTGACGATCATCACGATTCAGAAAGAAGGAGACCCATGCGCAGACTCCGCGCCCTTGCCCTGCTGCTCGCGCTCGTACCGTTCGCGGGCGTCGCGGCGCAGACCGAACCGATGAGCCAGGATTCCAGTTCCGCCGACATCCTTCCGTTCGATGCCGTCGAGAAGACGCTTCCGAACGGGCTGAAAGTGGTGGTGGTCCCGACCCCTTTCCCCAACCTGGTCTCGCTCTACATCAACGTGCAGACGGGATCGCGCAACGAAGTGGAGCCCGGCAAGTCGGGTTTCGCCCATTTCTTCGAGCACATGATGTTCCGGGGAACCGAGAAGTTCCCGAACGAGAAGTACCAGGAGATCATGACGAAGGCGGGAGCGAGCACCAACGCGAACACGTGGGACGATCGAACGATCTACCACATGACGTTCGCGAAGGAAGACCTCGACACGATGCTGATGCTCGAGGCCGACCGGTTCGATAACCTCGACTATTCCGTCGAGGACTTCAAGACCGAGTCGCGCGCCGTACTCGGCGAATACAACAAGAACAGCGCGAACCCGGTCTCGAAGCTGTTCGAAGTCCAGCGCGATACGGCGTACTCGACGCACACCTACAAGCACACGACCATGGGCTTCCTCCGTGACATCGAGGACATGCCGAACCAGTTCGAGTACTCCCGGCAGTTCTTCGATCGCTGGTACCGCCCCGAGTACACGACGGTGATGGTGCTCGGAGACGTGCAGCCCGCGCAGGTGATGGCGATGGTCGAGAAGCACTGGGGCGGATGGGAGCGCGGGAGCTACAAGGTCGAGATTCCGACCGAACCCGCCCCGAGCGGCCCGAAATACGCGCACGTTCCCTGGGAGACCCCGACGATTCCCTGGGTCTCGGTCGCGTTCCACGGACCCGCGTTCGCCACGACTCCAGCCGACTACGCGGCGTTCGACATGCTCTACAACCTCTGGTTCGGCCGCACTTCCGACATCTACAAGAAGCTGGTCGAGCAGGAGCAGGTCGTCGACGTCTTCTCGACCTTTTACCCCCCGCGTGAGGATCCGTACCTCGCCTCGATCCTGGCGCGCGTCAAGGACCCCAAGAAAGCGCCCTACGTCCGAGACGAGATCCTGAAGACGGTCGCGAAGGCGCGGAGCGAGGCGGTCGACCGCCAGAAGCTCGAGGACGCTAAATCGAACCTCCGCTACGGAATCGCCGCCGGCCTGGACAACACCGAGGCGATCTCCGACCTGCTCGCCGAGTACGCTCATTACGAGCGTGCTCCGCTTCAGACGATCAACGCCGCCTTCCGCGACTATTCAGCCGTCACGGCCGACGACATCCTCGCGGCCGGAAAGAAATACCTGACCGACGCGCGAATGGTCGTGACGACCCTCTCGCACGAGGCGATGCCGGAGGAAACGGCGAAGCTTCCAGCGATCTCGACCTTCGCTCCGAAGGCGGCCTCCGCTTCGAACATCGAGTTGCTCGTACAGCGCACCGCGCTTCCGCAGCTCAACATCAAGTTCCTCTTCGACATCGGCTCGGCTCACGATCCGGCCGGCAAGGAAGGTCTCGCCTATCTCACGGCCGAGATGATCAGCGAGGCGGGCTCGAAATCGATGAAGATCGACGAGATCACGCGCGCACTCTTCCCGCTCGCCGGAGGATTCCGGAACCAGGTCGACCGTGAGATGACGACCTTCACCGGGTCGATCCACCAGGACAACTGGGAGCGCTTCTTCGAGGTCGTCCTCCCCCAGCTGCTCGACCCCGGCTTCCGCGAGGAGGACTTCCAGCGACTGAAGGACTCCCAGAAAAACGCGCTCGTTCAGAACCTGATCGCCAACAACGAAGAGGAGCTCGGCAAAGAGCGCCTCCAGCAGATGGTCTATCGCGGCACCCCCTACGCGCATCCGCCGGTGGGAACCGTCGCGGGGATCGATTCGATCACCATCGACGACGTCAAGGAGTTCGCCCGCGCCCACTACACGACCGGCAATCTGGTCGTCGGCGTGGCGGGCAATGCCCCTGACCAGGCGCTCGACACGCTTCGCAAGGAGCTCGCGAAGCTACCGGCCGGAAACACGGCCGCACCGAAAATCACCTCCCGCGAGCCCGAAGGGCTGAAGGTCGAGATCATCGACAAGTCGACGCGCGCGGTCGCCATCTCGCTCGGATTCCCGATCGAGGTCACTCGAAGCCATCCCGATTTCGCGGCCCTCTCGGTCGCCCGGGCATGGCTCGGCGAGCATCGATCGTCGATGTCTCATCTCTACCAGCGCATCCGCGAGGTGCGCGGCATGAACTACGGTGACTACGCCTATATCGAGGCCTTCCCGCGTGGGATGTATCAGTTCTATCCGGCCCCCAACATCGCCCGCCGCTCGCAGATCTTCGAGATCTGGATCCGTCCGGTCGTTCCGGAGAACGCCCACATGGCCCTTCGGATCGCCCACAACGAACTGCAGAAACTCGTGGAGAACGGTCTCACACAGCAGCAGTTCGAAACGGTGCGCGAGTTCCTCATGAAGAACGTCTACGTCCTGACGGCCACGCAGAACCAGCAGCTCGGCTACGCTCTGGATTCGAAGTGGTACGGGATTCCCGAATACACCGAGTACATGCGCTCGTCCCTCAACGCGCTCACGGTCGAGAAGGTGAATGCGGCCGTGAAGAAGCACCTCCAGTGGAAGGACGCGTTCGTGGTCATGATCGCGGATGACGCCGAAGGGCTGAAAAAGGCCCTCGTGAGCGACGCGTTCTCTCCGATCAAGTACGACGCCGACAAGCCGGCCGAGCTCCTCGATGAGGACAAGATCATCGGTGCCCGGAAGCTGAATCTCGACGCAGACGACGTGACGATCGTCCCCGTCGACGATGTCTTCGCCAAGTAGCGCTCTTCACGCAATCCCGTCAGAGCGGCGGCCCGTCCGGGCCGCCGCTTTTTCGTCTCTCGGGGCTCCTCCGCGCAATGCGCTAGAATTCGCCTGAATGTCCGAAGATCGCCGGCGCCTCGAGCGCATCCGCCTGCATCAACCTCCTGCGGCGCGCGTGGGCGAGCTGCCGGGACGCATCCTCGACATCGGGCTCCTCGGCGCCCGGATCGAGACGGAGATGCCGCTCGAAGTCGGCGAGGGCCTCGCGGGCGGTGTCCGCCGC
>JBHEPS010000017.1:692-9450 GCA_046260175.1 Thermoanaerobaculia bacterium | reverse complement strand
GCACACGAGATCGTTTTCGCATGGGCAGGACACACCCTCAAGATCCATGGAAAGGTTACCCGCTGTGATTTTCAAGCGGTACTCTCCGAGGCTCGCGGCGAGAGGATCTTCTTCTCCGGCGTCGAGTTCGTCTCCTCGAATCCCGACTCGGCATCTCTGCTTCATCGGCTGATCACCGAAGAGGTGACGACCGCGCTCGCGGCCCAGAAGGCGAACGCCCGTGGTGCCCTTGCGGACATCGTCGAGAACGTGCCGTTTCTCCTCTCGGAAAAAGGAGGGGGGCGCGTGCGTCGGATCGAGCCCCCCGCGTTCGTCTGCTGCCGGCTCGGGGCCAACGGCTCGTGGAAGAAGACCGTCCTCACCCGGCCGGCCCAGCCGGTCGACGGCTTCACGATCCGGCTTCGCGACACCGAGGACGAGATGGAACGGCTCTGTCGCGCGTACCAGGATGCCGGCCCCGAGGTCAGAAAACTCATCCGACTCTGCGCCGAAATGACGACCCTGCAGGAAGACGATCCCCAGCTTCCCCCGACGCTGGCCGGGTGACGTCCGGCCTCGTTTTTTGCCCGTGATATGCTCCATCCGACGCCGGGCCCTCCGGCGCCCCCCACCGGCCATCCGGCCGATGAATTCCCCTCGAGGAGTCGAGTCTATGCACACTGAAACGACCCGCTCGATCGCGGACCGCTTCTGGGACGAGAGCGCGCTTCCGACGATCGAAAAGTACATCGAAATCCCGAACCTCTCCCCCTTCTTCGACCCCGACTGGCGGACCCACGGCCACATGGACCGGGCCGTGCGTCTCCTCGCAGGTTGGGCCGAGGCCCAGGGCGTGAAAGGGCTGAAGCTCGAGATCATCGAGCCTCCCGACAGGACGCCCCTCATCTTCATCGAGGTCGATGGAGAGGCCACCGGGACGGTTCTTCTCTATGGTCATCTCGACAAGCAGCCGGAGATGGTCGGCTGGGATGAAGGCCTCGGACCGTGGAAGCCCGTGCGGCGGGGAGACCGGCTTTACGGCCGCGGCTCGGCCGACGACGGCTACGCGATCTTCGGAGTAATCGGGGCGATTCGAGCGCTTCAGGATCAGAACGTCGCCCATCCGCGACTGGTGGCGATGATCGAGAGCTCCGAGGAGAGCGGTTCGTTCGACCTCCCCTGGTACGTCGATCAGCTCAAGGAGCGAATCGGCACGCCGGAGCTCATCATCTGCCTCGACAGCGGCTGCGGAAACTACGACCAGCTCTGGCTCACCGATTCTCTCCGCGGAGTGATCACCGGAAACCTTCGCGTGCGCGTGCTGACCGAGGGCGTTCACTCGGGCGACGCCGGCGGTGTGGTTCCCTCCAGCTTCCGGATTCTTCGGAGTCTCCTCGACCGGATCGAGGACTCCGGCACTGGAAGAGTCCTTCCTGAATTTCTCCACGTCGAGATCCCGCCCCAGGTCGAGGAGAGCACGAGGCGGAGCTCCGACATTCTCGGCCACGAGCTGTTCGCCCGATTCCCCTGGGCCGGAAAGACGCAGGCGATGGGGACCGACGCTTTCGAGCTGGCCCTGAATCGAACCTGGCGGCCGTCCGTGTCGTACGTCGGCATCGAAGGACTTCCGAAAGCCGCTGATGCGGGCAACGTCCTGCGCCCCGAGACCGCGATCAAGCTTTCGATCCGGACTCCTCCAACCGCCGACGCGCTCGAAGGCGATCGGAAACTGCGGGAGCTTCTCGAGAAGGACCCACCATACGGTGCGGAAGTCACGTGGGACTCCGACGGCGGCGCGCCCGGATGGAAAGCTCCGACCCTCGAGCCGTGGATCGCAGAGGCGCTGGACGACGCCTCGCAGCGCTACTACGGCCGCGGCATGGCGATCATGGGCGAGGGCGGATCCATCCCCTTCATGGGCATGCTCCAGGAGAAGTTCCCCAAGGCTCAGTTCGTGGTGACCGGAGTCCTCGGCCCCCACAGCAACGCACACGGCCCGAACGAGTTCCTCGATATCCCGACGGTCAAGAAACTGACCTGCTGCATCGCGGAGATCGTGGCGAAAGCGGGTAGGGCGGAATAGGACGAAATAGGACGATTAGGACCTATAGGAAGAACGGGCTCTGGGACGATCCAGCCTTCACCGGCCAGGTCCTATTCGTCCTATTCGTCCTATTCGTCCTATTCGTCCTATTCGTCCTATTCGTCCTATTTGTCCTATTTGTCCTATCCGTTGGAATGCCGCCACCCCCTCCTCTCGATTACAGTCTGAAACGAGGGAGGCACGACCATGGTATCGGAGCGGATTTTCGGAAGCATTGTGGACACCATCGGTGACACGCCGCTGGTCCGGCTCAACAGAGTGGTTCCCGAGGGGGCGGCCGAGGTTCTGCTCAAGCTCGACTGGTTCAACCCGGGCGGCTCGGTCAAGGACCGCATCGGTCTCTCGATGATCCTCGAAGCCGAACGTCGCGGCGAGCTCAAGCCGGAGATGACGATCGTCGAGCCGACCTCGGGAAATACCGGCATCGGCCTCGCCCTGGTCGCCGCCGCGCGCGGTTACCGTCTGGTCATCGTCATGCCGGAAACGATGTCGATGGAGCGGCGCAAGCTCCTGAAGGCGTTCGGCGCGACGATTCATCTGACCGAGGGTCCGAAGGGCGTTAAGGGAGCGCTCGCGCTCGCCAGCGAGCTTCTCGAAAAGAATCCCGGTTGGTGGATGCCGCAGCAGTTCGACAACCCCGACAACCCGAAGATCCATCGCGAGACCACGGCGCTCGAGATCATCCGCGACACGGCCGGCAGATTCGACGCATTCGTCGCAGGTGTCGGCACGGGAGGCACGGTGACCGGTTGCAGTCAGGTCTTCAAGCGGATCCTCGCCCGTCCCGTCCACGTGGTCGCGGTCGAGCCGGCCGACTCCCCGGTACTCTCGGGAGGCCAGCCCGGACCGCACAAGCTCCAGGGCATCGGAGCGGGCTTCGTCCCTTCCAATTACGACAGTGAGCTCGTCGACGAGGTCGTCACCGTCTCGCTCGAGGATGCCAGCCGCACGACTCGGGAGATCGCGAAGAGGGAGGGGATTCTGAACGGGATCTCGTCCGGCGCCATCGTCTGGGCAGCCATCGAGGTCGCGAAACGCCTGGGAGCGGGCAAGCGCGTGGTCGTCCTCGTTCCCTCGAACGGCGAGCGCTATCTCTCCACGGTCCTGTTCCAGGATCTCGGCGTCGAAGGTGGCGCCGGAACGGTCCTCTGAGTCCGCCGACCGTGAGGACGGGAACGAAGATCCTTCTCTGGAGTCTCGCCGGGATCGGCGTGGCAGCGGGCGCGCTCGCGCTTGCGGGCCGCGCCTTCTCCGCCCCTCGTTACGAGGGGCCGGTCAACGACCACTTCGACGGCACGCGCTTCCACAACCTCGAACCGGTCCCCCACTCGACCGGAGCATTTCTGAAGTGGATGGCGAGCCGTGAACAGGGATTCTGGCCCGACTTCGTCGCATCCGAGCCGGGGCCGAAACCACCGGTGCGAATCGGACGCGACGAGCTCCGTGTCACGTTCGTCAACCACGCGACCGTCCTGATCCAGTTCGACGGGATCAATGTGCTCACCGATCCGATCTGGTCGGAGCGCACCTCCCCCGTTTCATTCGCCGGCCCGCGCCGGCGGCGACCGCCGGGGATTCGTTTCGAGGATCTCCCGCCGCTCGACGCGGTGCTGATCAGCCACAATCATTACGACCACATGGATAGGCCGACGCTGCGGCGCCTTTCGCAGAGCGGCGCGCCCCCACTGTACGTCGGACTCGGAAACGATCGCTTTCTCGAGCTCGCATCGGTCGGCCCGGCGATTCCGCTCGACTGGTGGGAATCGAGACCGCTCCCGAACGGGATGCGGGTCTGGTCGGTGCCAGCCCAGCATTTTTCGGCGCGCGGCACGACGGATCGCGACGCCAATCTCTGGTGCGGATTCGTCCTCGAGTCCGCTGCTGGCGACGCCGTTTACTTCGCGGGCGACACGGGAGAGGGGCCGCATTTCGAGATGATCGCGGAACGGTTTCCCCGGATCCGCCTTGCGATCCTTCCGATCGGCGCCTTCCTTCCGCGGTGGTTCATGGCCCCGGTTCACATCGGCCCGGAGGAAGCGATCCGCGCTCATCGGACTCTCGGTGCCGTCCGCTCGATGGTCATGCATTTCGGCACGTTCCCGCTCGGCGATGACGGCTTCGAGGAGGCTCCTCAGCTCCTGCGAACGCTACTTCGGAGCCTTCCCGAGCGCGAGCGCTCCGACATCTGGATTCCCGGCCATGGAGAATCGCGCGACTTCTGAGCGCACTCACGCCGCACTTCCGCTCCACGGCGGCACGCGGTACATTGATTCCGTGCTTCCCTCCGAGAACACCTACCGAGTGGGAGATCTCGTGCGCGCCCTGTCGGTTGCGTGGAGATACATGGCTGCGTATCCGCCGGACCATCCCACTCTGACCACGGCTCTTGCGGAGGCTCACACGCGCTTGAAGGAGCTTTCGTCTCTCTCCGGAATCGTCAACTTCGGAGTCACCCGCAACGGTCTCGTCCTCGAGGACGAGAAGATCGAATCGTCTCACGCCCAGAAGCTGGCCGAGGCGCTCTATCGAAGGGACGTCGCCGTGGTGGCCTTCGATCGCGACGTCGAGCCTTCCGAGCTCGACGCGTTCTTCCGCCAGATCACCGGAGATCCTCTGAAGGCCAGCCTCCCTCTGTGGGACTCGCTCGCGGCGTCGGGTGTGTCGCATATCCGGATCACGCCGGTCGACTTCACCGGGATCCGGGCGACGGGCATGGACGAGGAGGGGTTCGAAGAGCCTGAATCGATCCTCGAGGACATCGTTCGCGCCCTGATGACGGGAAAGCAGATCTCGCCCGAGGGGATGGACCTCCGCGAGGGAGAGGCGATGACGGCGGGGGGGCTCGCTTCGATGCTCGCGAGGCTCATCGACGCGGAAGGAGTCGAGCCACGCGCGGGAACCGGCCCCGATCGGGAATCCACCTCACGAGGTTCCACGCGTGCCGCCGACATCGCCGAGGCGCTCTCCGATCGGGTGCGGGTGCACCTGAGCCGTCCTGCGGACGAGCAGCGCCGGATCTCGGCGCATCAGATTGCGGAGCTGATTCGGGGGCTGCCACCCGACGTGCGGGAGCGGGTCCTGCTGGCTGCGGTCCGTGTGCTCTCCTCGGATCCGACGGCCGAGGAGGAGCTCCGTTCGCTCGCCCGCGTCCTGGAGCCCGACCAGGTCCTGCGCGCGCTGACGGCCGTGCGGGTCGAGGGAAGTGGGCTCTCGACCCACGCACTCCGCCTCCTGCAGAGCCTTATGGCTTTGAGCTCGGCGACCGGCGAGAAAGTCCAGGGCGATCGGCACGACGTCACGCGGCTGGTCAACGAGATCTCGGGGCTTCTCTCCCAGGACGACATCGACCGATTCAACCCGCCCGCGCACCTGGAGCTGATTGCCGCGATGGATATCGAGGTGGCGACGGTCGAGGAAGGCGATCACCAGCGGGCGCTCGAGCTCGGACCCGAGCGGCTCGCCAGCCTCGAAGACGACGTCATTCTCAAGCACGTCCGCCTCGCACTTCTCGAAATGCTCCCCGCGCGGGCGGGAGAGTCGGAAGTAGGGGACATCTTCGAAAGACTCGAAGAGCAGTTTCTCCAGCTTTTGGGCACCATGCAGCTGAGTGAGGCGATCGTGCTCGTCGACACCATGCAGTCTCTCGCCGGGGACCCGTCCGCCTCGGAGGAGGTCCGCAAGGCCGCCAGGAGCTCGATCGAACGCCTCGCGACCGGCGACGCGATTCACGTGTTGATCGACTGGCTGCATCTGGCGGCCGACGACCTGATTCCTCAGATTCACCGGATCATCGCACTGTTCGGGGTGACGGGAATGCGCGCATTCCTCTATGCGCTCGCCGAAGAGAACGACCGTTCCCGCCGCCGTCGTCTGTTCGATTTCATCGCCGGCATGGGCCAGCTCATCGTGCCCGATGCGATCGCCCTTCTCTCGGACGAACGGTGGTACGTGGTGCGCAACATGATCGGGCTCCTCCGGACAGTCCGCGACAAGAGAGCCATCCCGGAGTTCCGGAAGCTCACGACCCACTCCGACCTCCGCGTCCGGCTCGAGGCGATCCGGACGCTGCTGGCGTTCGACCGGAACATGACGCACGAGCTTCTGGAAAAGGCGATCGAGGATCCGGATCCAAAGGTTGCGGAGACCGCGATCACGCTTTGCGGGACGTATGGAATCGCCGAGTCGCGCGGTCCACTCGCGCGGCTCGTCACCCGGCGCGACTGGTTCGGACGCCGGAGACCGCTGCGGCTGCTGGCGCTTCGGGCTCTCGCCGAACTCGGGCGACCCGAGTCTCTCGAGGATCTCCGGCCGGTGCTGGAATCTCGCTGGATCCAGGTCGCCGCAACCGAGGAACGCCGCCTGGCGTACGAACTGCTCGAATTCTATCCTCTGGCCGCCCGCACTCCCTGGGTGGAGGAGGGCCTCCGCTCGCGGGACCCCGTGATTCGGGAGATCGCGCACCGGCTCGCCCCACGCACCGACACCACCCGGAAAGAAGAGGCGTCATGAGCGTTCAGCGAGAACGAACTCCGGTCGAGCAGTTGATCGTGGAGATCAGCGCCGCCGTCAACTCACGCGGCCTCTACGGCGACAATCACCCCTCGCTCAAAAGCTCGGTCACACGCGTCGTCGACCGCATCGAGGGAAACCTCGGAAGCGCCGGGCGGGAAGAGCTGACCTTCTATGTGGTCGGAGAAGAGCTCATCGTCGACCAGCAGCCACTGCGGAACGACACGCTCTTTCAGCGGCATTTCGTCCAGATGCTCCGCCGCCGTCACGTCGAACGGCTCACCCTCGCGCGCGGCATCACCGAGGAGGAGCTCTCGCGATTCGTCACCTCGATGTCGGCGGGAACCCAGCCCGAGAGCTCCCCGCATCTCATCGTCGGCCGGGTCGAAGTCGGCTTCACCGACGAAGATGAGGAGAAGAACAAGGGAGGCGGGACGGAGGGTCTCACGCCCGAAAAGCTCGAACGCGCAAAGGAAGCGTTCACCCGGTTCCGGCGCGACCGCAAGGTCGGGCTCACTCAGCTCGAGGAGGTCATCAGTGGACTCGTCGAGTCCCTCGCGAGATCCACCCGATCGATGCTTCCGCTCGCCGCCCTGAAAGGTCACGACGAGTACACGTTCATTCATTCGGTGAACGTTTCGCTGCTCGTGATGTCGCTCGCCCGCTGGCACGGCTTTCCCAACGAGCAGGTGCAGGTCATGGGAATGGCCGCCATGCTCCACGACATCGGCAAGCTGACCATCCCGACGGACATCCTCAACAAGCCCGGGCGCCTCGAAGGGGAGGACTGGACCAGGATGGCGAGTCACGCGGAACAGGGCGCGTGGGATCTCGCAGCCTCTTCCTCAGCTCCCTCCCTGGCGATCGCCGTCGCCTACGAGCATCATCTCCGCTTCGACGGTCAGCCGAACTATCCCATTCTGCGCACGCCTCGCCGGCCGACGCTCGTCTCCCGCATGACGGCGATCGCCGACACATTCGACGCGATCTGCACCATGCGGCCCTATCAGAAAGCCCAATCGGCAGCCGCCGCCCTGGAGATCATCCGCAAGCGGGCCGGTACTTTCTACGACCCTTTCCTCGTCGCGAACTTCGATCTGATGGTTCGCGAGAGCGGAGCTGGGGGCTTTTCCGGCACGCAGGGATGATCGCTCACCCCTTCCGGGAACCTGGGGAACCTAGCGATTGAGCATCAGGATCGCCCCGTTCAGAGCAGCCGCGAACGTCACCCAAGCCAGGTAGGGAACGAGCATCCACGCCGCCAGCGCGCGATGCTTTCTGAATGCGAGAATCGTCGCAAGGATCATCGCCCACAGCACGATGATGTCGATCAGGGCAAGCCCGATCGCATGCATGCCGAAGAACAACGGCGACCACACGGCGTTGAGCACCAGCTGCGCGATATAAAGGCCGAGCGCCACCCGCGCTCCCGAGAACCCTTCATCTTTCCAGACCAGCCACGCCGCGACGGCCATCATTGCGTAAAGCACCGTCCAGACGGGGCCGAACACCTTCGGGCTCGGGCTCCACGAGGGGCGCGCGATCTCCTGATACCAGGAGGGATCGGTGAACAGCGATCCCAATGCGGCCGCGGCAAACGTCAGCAGGAGCCAGAGGACCAGACCTCCCCAAATTCTCATCGTACCGCCTCCCTCAATCTGAGCACCGCTTCGTAATCCGCTTGTGTCAGGGCCATTCCTTCCCGCGGGAGGGGACGAAGCTCGACGAGCTCCACCTCCCAGGTTCCGAACGATGCGGACCGCGGCCCTCCAGTATGAAGCCTCAGGCTGGCGGAATCGTTCACGTCGCTCGCCCGGAGAGCGACCACGGCGTCTCCCGCCCAGACGCACTGCACATCCACGGGGCAGCGGCTGTCCGCGACGACCTGAGCGAACTCCAGCAGGCCTTCGCCGGGGAGCGCAGCGCTTTCGGCCACCGAGAGAACGAACTCCTCACCGGGAACGATCCCCACGGCCTGGGGAGTGACGTGACCGCAGGCCGTGAGAAGAAGAACGAGGACCGCGTGTTGAGCTCTCATGAACCGGTGTGAATTCACCGACCGTGCCGATCCATGCCGCGATCCGGCCAATCACAGCGGGACGGGGTACCGCGGGGGTGGTTGGGGAATCTCAGCGGCGCAGTGACCGCAGAGCGGCCGCCAGGACT
>JBHEPS010000017.1:0-682 GCA_046260175.1 Thermoanaerobaculia bacterium | reverse complement strand
AACGGAAGCTCATTCCATTCGAAGACCATCCCGTTCGGACTGATGAAATGGACCCTCGTCCGCCCCCTTTCATCGCTCACGAAAAGACGGCCGCACTTCGAGCACTGCGAGCTCGCCCGCCACCGGTCGATCTGCGTGCTCAGGCGTGTCGCATCGAAGTCTCGCGCGATGTCGGTCATGCAGCCGCGCTCGCAGTTCGCCGCATCGGGCCAGCGCGAGCAGTCGGCGAGCTCGATCTTCGGCTCGCGGCCGAGCGTCCGGGCAATCGCCGCGCGGAACGACTCGAGCCTGACCGCCGCGGGACGGGAGGTCGCCGGGCACCGAATGACCCGTGGCGCGCCGAACACGTGACGAGCCATCAGGAACTCCGCGGCAAAAATCGCCGCTCCCAGCAGGAGGAAACTGAGGACAACCAGTACGGGTGTGACCATGACCTCTCCTTCGTCCCTCCTGATGGGATCGGTCGCGAACGAACCGCGCGCCGTGGCGGGGGTCACGGGAGGGCGTGATCAAGGCAAACCAGAAGCCAGAAGCCAGAAGCCAGAAGAAAAGGCGAAGCCAGAAGCCGGAAGCCAGAGGAAAGATCAAAGGCGGCGGCGCTCCGAGTCATCCTGAGGCGCGCGACGACGAGCTTGCTCATTCGAAAACCCGCACGCCGACGAAGGACCTCAAATGCGAGAAT
>JBHEPS010000169.1:0-4839 GCA_046260175.1 Thermoanaerobaculia bacterium | reverse complement strand
TCCCAGCGGTTGATCAAGGGTGAGAAACCTCCGGGCGGGATGATACAGCGGGGGCGAGGGAGGAGGGGTGCTGTCATCCTGAGAGGCTTTCACAGCCTCTGAGCCGGCGAAGCACGGCGAAGGATCTCCAAATGCGAAAGCGCTCCTCACCAATGAACGTCTTTCCGGAGTATCGAGAAGGGGACGGGGGCAGGGAGCGGGGAACGTCGAATGTGGCCGTTGATTCTGGTGTCCTCGCCTCTCATCCCTCGCCCCTCGTCCCTCTCGCGAGCGACTTCCTCAACTCGATCAGCGTCTTCGCCATCGGAACCGAGAAGAGGAGCATAGGCAGGATTGCGACGAGGAGAACGAAGCGTCCCTCGGTGAGAGCCTTGAAGACTAGGTAGCCTCCGACGCCCACCATGAAGGCGAGGGCGACGGTGATGAAGCGGATGCGTTTTTTCGTCTCATTCACGTCGTCAGCCATCGCGATCCTCCAGAAATGATTCTAGCGCGGTCACGTAGGGACCGACTGCGTCGGTCCGGTCGCCGCAGGCGACAGGTGGGAGGGGGGCGGTGAAACACCGGCGAGAATCGGCGACAGGGATGTCGCCTCACGGCGACCGGACCGCCGCAAGCGGTCCCTACGCCGGCAGCAGTTGATCGATCACGTCTTTTGCCGAGAAGCCGTTCCGGCCGGGACGGAGGAAGCGTGCGATCTCCGATAGATCGTCGCCCGCGGTGATCAAAGTCGGCTCGGAGACCCCGTCCTTCCTCTGCTGCGGATGCCCGACGTTCGCCAGGAGCGCGTTGCAGAGACACTTGCGGCCCACTGTCTTCTCCGGATCGCCGCCCTTGGCGACGTATGTGGCAACCGGCTCGGCCGGGCAGCGGTAGCCGACCGCGCCGTCGGCTTTCAGGTAGAGCTCGCGGAGGAAGCCGAGGTCGCAGACGCGGGTGCGGGCCTCGTAGACGTTCGCTTCCGAAAGAGTTCCCTCGAGCCTGGCCACCTTGAACGGGAAGCCGGTGGGGGAGGCGTACGGGTCTGTGAACACGCTCGCCTGGTGCGACTCGGCTTTTCTCAGCAGAGCGTCCCGCTTTGAAGCTTCGAGACCGGACTCCTCACAAAAGGCGAACGCCGTGCCGACCTGGATTCCCGCGGCTCCGGCCTCGAGCGCCTCCTCGAGTCCGCGGCGGGTTCCCAGGCCTCCCGCCAGCCAGAACGGAACACCGAGCTCGCGGATCTTCGCCAGGTCGACGGCATCCTTCGGGCCGTACTCCGGCTGGCCGACCGCATCGAGCTGGAGGGCTCCGCGCGGGGGGGCGTTGTGGCCACCCGCCGTGGAGCCTTCGATGATGAATCCGTCGACCTTGCCGTTCGACCTGCGCAGCATGGTCGTCGCCAGGACGTTCGAGGAGATGATCGACAGAAAGTAAGGGCGCTGGAGCGTCGGAAGCTCTTCGGCGAGCTCGGACGGGTCGAACCGTACGTGCACCGGCACGGCGGAGTCCGCACCCGTCACCGCGAGCTCATAGCTCGCCGGCTGATTGGCTGCAAGTGAATCGAGAACTCCCGGGATGCGGGTCGCAATGCCGGCGCCCATCAGGACGACGGCTACTCCGGCCAGCATCGCACCGTAGATCGACGGAAGATGCGGGATCTGGATCTTTTCGAGGTAGTTGATGCCGATCGGGTTGTCGTGCCCTTCGCGGGCGAGCCAGACTTCGACGAAGTTGCTCACGATGCAAAGCTCGATCAGAGCGCGGTCGGGCATCACCGATGGCATCGGGACGCCTTTGTAGGGGGTCTCGGGAGTCTTTCCGCCCGGCACGAAGTATTTTTCGAGAATGCGGTCGGCCATTCCTCGGAACGGAAAACGGTCGAGCGCGCGGCGCATGGCGCCGTCGAGGTCACCGTCCTGAAGACGGCGGGCGAGAATGGCGTCGATTCCGACGCCGGAGACGACGCCGAGCTGGCCGGTGGATGAAACGGCGCGTGCCAGACGCCAGGAGGAGACTCCAGCGCCCATCCCGCCCTGGATGATGAGAGGTTTGATCATGCCGCCTGCATCATCGGTTCTGGTTTCCCGGCGGTCCTGTGAGCTTCGGCACAGGGCGGTGTGACTAGGGAGAACGGATAGGACGAATAGGGACGAATAGGACGAACGGGACCCATCGGACGACAGGAGGACGTCCGGCAGACACGAACGGAAGACCGGTTTGTGATTCTCCGGTGCCCGCGTCTCCTGCGACCGAGCGGGGCGGCCGGCCGAGAAAGCGGGGTTGAATCCCCCGTCATCAACGAACCCGCTATTGCGCCTGGAACGATTCTGTTGCAGAGCCGTTTGCGCTGTACGAAAACGAGATGCGGGTCGACTCACGTGTGTGAACAACCCAAACGCCCCCCCGAGGATGGATTCCTCACCGATGCCCCCTGATCGCCATCCCCCCACTGACGACACACACTCCTTCTGCCCGCAGGAGATCGATCACGAGCGTCTGCGGCACCTCGTCGAGAACGTCCGGGGCGTGCTGTGGGAGGAGTGGTTCGACCATTCCCCCTCGTGGGTGAGCCGGGCGGTGGAGGAGATGCTCGGGTATACGCGCGAGGAGTTCCTCGCGCACGACTCCTTTCTCGAACTGGTCCATCCGGAGGATCGCGAAGCGGTCCGCCGGCGCGCTCAGGAGGCGATCGCGACCCGAAGCGACTTCACTCAAACGTTTCGCGCGATCGCCCGGGGAGGGCGGATCGTCTGGTGCGAGGCGCACTGCAGCATGATCCTCGACGAGGATGGAGAACCGATCGGAATGAGGGGGATCTCATTCGACGTCACGTCGCGCGTAGAAACCGAGGCCAGGCTTCGGGAGCGCGACGCGATCTTCCAGCAGATTGCCGAGCTCTCGCCCGTGCTTCTCTGGCTCGCGGACGAACAGGTCCGCCTGACCTTCATCAGTCGTGGCCTCCTGGATCTGGTTGGAATCGCCGGCGAAGATCAGCTGGGGTACGGGTGGCTCAGCAGCATTCATCCGGACGACCGGGAGCGGGTCGAAGCGGTGACATGGCGTGCTGTGGAAACGATGAACCGGATCCGCTACGAGTGCCGGTTTACCGGGCGGGATGGGGAGGAGCACAACCTCCTCGTTGACGGCATTCCCCGGCTGGACGAGAGCGGGAAGCTGCTGGGCTATGTCGGCAGCGCGACCGACCTGACGCTCACGCGCCAGCTCGAGCGCAGTTTCGCCGAGGAGAAGCGGATTGCCGGGCTCGGGCGCCTCTCCGCGACGATCGCCCATGAGATGAACAACGTGCTGATGGGCATCCAGCCGTTCGCGGAGCTGATCGGAGCGGGAGCTCCGCCGGAGATCGTGGAGCGCGCCGGCGTGAACATCCGCGCGTCGGTCGCACGGGGCCGTCGGATCACCCACGACATCCTTCAGCTCGGAAGCGGCGTCGAGCCGCAGCTCGAACCGATCGAGGTTCGCGAGTGGCTTGCGTCCTGCGCGGTCGAGCTGGGAGCAATCCTCGGAAGCTCGATCGACTTCCGGATCGAGGCGGAGGAAGGCGTTCGGATCATGGGTGACCCGGCGCAACTCCAGCAGGTCCTGGGGAACCTTGCCTCGAATGCGCGCGACGCGATGGCCGAAGGGGGAGTCTTTCGGATCGCCGTCACGAGCGCGCCGTACACGACCGAAATCGGGGCTGATGCGGTTCGGATCGAGGTGAGCGATACCGGATGCGGAATGGACGACGAGACGAAGGCCCGAATCTTCGAGCCGTTGTTCACGAGCAAGCGGAGCGGCCTCGGCCTCGGTCTCCCGCTCGTGTACGACATCATCCGAAGGCACCATGGGGAGCTGGTCGTCGACAGCACGCCCGGCGTCGGCACGAAGTTCACGATCTATCTCCACGCCACCGACCTGATCCCCGCCGCGGAACGAGCTGTGGAGAAATCGATCGCGCCTTCGACAATCCGGCGCATTCTCCTGGTTGAAGACGAGGAGCTCGTCGCAACCGGGATCGCCGCCATCCTGGAGCTCGACGGACACGAGGTCCGGATCGCATCCACGGGGGCGGCGGCGATGGAAGCTCTGCGCGAATTCGAACCCGATGCCGTGATTCTCGACGTCGGACTTCCGGACATTTCGGGCACGCGCGTCTTCGAGATGATCCGGGCCGGCCGCCCCGAGCTGCCGGTAATCTTCTCGACCGGACACACGGGAAAGGTCGAGCTCCAGCAGTACCTCGCGCAGCCGAAGACGCGCCACCTGCTCAAGCCCTATGAAGTCTCGGACCTGATCGCCGCCCTCGAGTCCGTCACTTCGGAGGATTGACCCAGTGGCAGAGGCTTCAGCCTCCGACTGCCGCCCGGGCGGAGCGCCGCCGCGTCGGCCGAAAGTCAATCGGCGGACGACAGCGCGGCCCGGCGGTCGATCGTCTCTCCCTTTTCCGAGAGGAGGGGGTAGGGGTTCTGCGGTACGCCCTTCCACCATTCGCCGCCGGGGGGCAATTGCTCCCACGCGAAATGGAGATGCGGAGCGTTCGGCGCCGCGTTTCCGGTCGTCCCGACGTAGCCGACGATCTGGCCACGGGTGACGCGGTCGCCTTCCTTCAGGCCTCGCGCGTAGCCGTCGAGGTGAGCGTAGTAGTAAACGACCCTGCCCGTCGGGTCGGCGAGATACATCGTGAGACCGCCGGCCTTGCTCTCGAAGAACTTGAGAATGGTGCCATCAACCGCGGCGAGGGCGGGAGTCCCGCGTTCCGCCATGATGTCGATCGCCTCGTGGCGCCGGCCTCCGCTTCGGGGAGCGTTCCACGTGTCGATCAGGTCGGAGCGCTTGATCCCGGCGACGGGGATGACC
>JBHEPS010000168.1:0-4885 GCA_046260175.1 Thermoanaerobaculia bacterium | reverse complement strand
GCTGATCCGCGATTACTAGCGATTCCAACTTCATGCAGTCGAGTTGCAGACTGCAATCCGAACTGAGAACGGCTTTTTGAGATTAGCTCCCTCTCGCGAGATCGCAACTCTTTGTACCGTCCATTGTAGCACGTGTGTAGCCCTGGACATAAAGGCCATGAGGACTTGACGTCATCCCCACCTTCCTCCGGTTTATCACCGGCAGTCTCCATAGAGTTCTCGGCATAACCCGTTAGCAACTATGGACAAGGGTTGCGCTCGTTGCGGGACTTAACCCAACATCTCACGACACGAGCTGACGACAGCCATGCAGCACCTGTCACCGATCCAGCCAAGCTGACCCATATGTTTCCATATCGTACGATCGGGATGTCAAGCCCAGGTAAGGTTCTTCGCGTTGCTTCGAATTAAACCACATGCTCCACCGCTTGTGCGGGCCCCCGTCAATTCCTTTGAGTTTCAGCCTTGCGACCGTACTCCCCAGGCGGAGTGCTTAATGTGTTGACTTCGGCACAGCAGGGGTCGATACCCGCTACACCAAGCACTCATCGTTTACGGCGTGGACTACCGGGGTATCTAATCCCGTTTGCTCCCCACGCTTTCGCGCCTCAGCGTCAGTTCCGGTCCAGTGAGCCGCCTTCGCCACTGGTGTTCCTCCCAATATCTACGCATTTCACCGCTACACTGGGAATTCCACTCACCTCTCCCGGACTCAAGCCACGCAGTTTGGAAGGCAGTTCCTCGGTTGAGCCGAGGGATTTCACCTTCCACTTGCGAAGCCGCCTACGCGCCCTTTACGCCCAATAATTCCGAATAACGCTTGCCCCCTCTGTATTACCGCGGCTGCTGGCACAGAGTTAGCCGGGGCTTCCTCTGCAGGTACACTCAAAACACCGGCGTATTCGACCGGTGCATTTGTTCCCTGCTGACAGGAGTTTACAATCCGAAGACCTTCATCCTCCACGCGGCGTTGCTGCGTCAGGCTTTCGCCCATTGCGCAAAATTCCCCACTGCTGCCTCCCGTAGGAGTCTGGACCGTGTCTCAGTTCCAGTGTGGCCGATCAACCTCTCAGTCCGGCTAACGATCGTCGCCTTGGTAGGCCATTACCCCACCAACTAGCTAATCGTACGCGGGCCCCTCTCCAGGCGAGAGCCTTGCGGCCCCCTTTGATCCTTGGATGTTATGCGGTATTAGCCCGAGTTTCCCCGGGTTATCCCCCACCCTGAGGCAGGTTACCCACGCGTTACTCACCCGTTCGCCGCTCGACTGCGGGGTTGCCCCCGCGCCTCGCTCGACTTGCATGTGTAAAGCACGCCGCCAGCGTTCATTCTGAGCCAGGATCAAACTCTCCAGTTTTTACTGTCTGCCCTTGCGAGCAACTTGAGTTTGATATCAGCACCAGTCCGAACGACTAGTGTTTGCTGCTATTCGGATGTTTAAGACAGGGACGTCTTAAATCATCGACTTGATTCTTGCAGGAATCCCGTCGATACCTTCTTGCTACCCTATTCAGTTTTCAAAGAACCGACCCTCGCCGAGGGGGTCGACAGAGTGCCAAACCCCCCGTTCGATGTCAAGCGAAATCTTTCGATTTTCAGCGCCTTAAACGCTTCGTTTCTCGACCGATTTCGCCTGACCTAGACTGCTCCAGCCGGCGTTCCAAAGAGCCTCGCGACAACAGCGTCGCGGCAACGGGCGCTAACGACCCTACCCGCATCGTTATTCCCGTTCTCAGCACCACTTTTCGTGATGCTTTATCAGCGCTCTTTATCGCCCTCGCGGGCGCGCCGACTCGGTCAGACTGTCAATGAACGTCGCCGCGGTTCGTGTGGCGCATCGATAGACAACCGCGCACTCGATCCCGGGATTCCTCGATTTGAGGTTTTTTTTGCTGGAAAATCCGGCGAGCCCACCGCGTCCACCCGACCCCGCTCACCACCGAAGCGCCGACTCTAACCTGCACCCCCCAATCCGTATTCCACGTCTCCTCGGGCTTCACGCTTCTCCGGCGCCTCGCCCGGATGCGCTACAGTTCCGCCTGATCAAAACGCAGCGCGCCAGCGCCGCGTCCGCCCCACCGGAGGCCGAATGAACCGCGTCCGCTGCACCTTCTTCTATGCTCTCCTCTTCGTCGCATCGCTCGGCATCGCGGCCGCGCCACCGACCTCGGCCGGCGCGGACATCGACGCTCTCCTCGCCCGGATGACCCTCGAAGAAAAACTCGGACAGTTGACGCAGTACACCGCTTCCGAGCCGCAGCTCGACGAGCTCATCGCGCGAGGGCTCGCCGGATCGGTCTTCAATTTCGGCGGAGCCGCGGCCACCAATCGCTTCCAGAAGATTGCCGTCGAGCAATCGCGGCTCGGCATCCCGATCCTCATCGGACACGACGTCATCCATGGATACCGCACGATCTTCCCCAACCCGCTCGCCATCGCCGCGACGTGGGACCCGCCGTCGGCCGAGCTCGCGGCGCGCATCGCCGCCCTGGAGGCGCGGGCGGCCGGCATCCGCTGGACCTTCGCGCCGATGGTCGACATCGCGCGCGACCCCCGCTGGGGCCGGATCGCCGAAGGAGCCGGCGAAGACCCCTACCTCGGCTCCGCGATGGCGCGCGCCCAGGTGCGCGGCTTCCAGGGCGGCGATCTCGCCGCGCCGGGCGCCGTCATGGCCTGTGCCAAGCACTTCGCCGCCTACGGCGCCGCCGAGGCGGGCCGCGACTACAACACCACGGACATGTCCCAGCGCACCCTCCGGGAGGTCTACCTCCCGCCGTTTCGCGCCGCCGTCGAGGAGGGCGCAGCCTCGCTGATGACGGGCTTCAACGCGCTCAACGGCGTGCCGGCTACGGTCAACGCGCATCTCCTCGACGAGATCCTCCGAACGGAATGGGGCTTCGCCGGATTCGTCGTCAGCGACTACGAAGCCGTCGAACAGCTCATCCCCCACGGCGTTGCCGCGACCGCCGAGGAGGCAGCCATCAAGGCGATCCTCGCGGGCGTCGACATGAATATGGTGGACGGGGCGTATCGGACGCTCGCCGGCGCCGTCCGCGAAGGGCGCCTTCCGGAAGCCGTCGTCGATCGCGCCGCGCGCCGCGTCCTCGAGACGAAGGCTCGGGTCGGGCTCTTCGACGAGCCGATGACCTCCGAAGAACGCGAAGCGCGAGTCACGCTCACAGCCGCGCACCGGGAGGCGGCGCGTGCCGTCGCCGAAAAATCGATCGTCCTTCTCAAGAACGAGGGGAGCCTTCTCCCCCTCTCGAAGAAGGTCGGATCCCTCGCCCTGATCGGGCCTTTCGTCGACGACGGCGCCGAGATGCTCGGCTCGTGGCACGCCGCCGGGAAGGGAGAGGAGGCGATCACGATTCTCGACGCGATCCGGCGCGAGATCTCCGCCGGGACGGGCATTCTGCACGCGAAAGGCACCGGCATCCTCGAGGGGACCGATGAGGAGCTCGCCGCCGCCGTGGAGACGGCGAGGGCGGCCGACCGGGTGATCGCGTTTCTTGGAGAAGGGGCGAAGATGAGCGGCGAGGCGAAGTCGCGCGTCTCGCTCGCGATGCAGGGCCGCCAGCAGGAGCTCCTCGAGGCGCTCGTCGCGACCGGCAAACCCGTCGTCCTCGTGGTCATGAGCGGCCGCCCGCTGGCGATCGAATGGGCTGCCGAGAAGGTCCCGGCGATCGTCTACGGATGGTTCCTCGGCACGGAGGGCGCGCCCGCCCTCGCCGATGTCCTCTTCGGCGACGTGAGCCCGAGCGGGAAGCTCCCGGTCACCATTCCGCGGTCCGTGGGACAGATCCCCATCTACTACGGCCATCTCCGAACCGGGCGCCCGGCGACCGAGCATCAGTACACGAGCAAGTACATCGACAGCCCGAACGAGCCGTTATGGCCGTTCGGACATGGCTTGTCCTACACAACCTTCGAATACGCGGACCTGCAGTTGGGTACCGGGTCGATGACCCCGTCCGGATCGATGACCGTCTCCGCCGAAGTGGCCAACACAGGCGAGCGGGCCGCGGATGAGATCGTGCAGCTCTACGTGGCGGACCCCGTGGCGAGCGTCGCGCGACCCGTGAAGGAGCTGAAGGGATTCCAGCGAGTGTCGCTTCGCGCCGGTGAAAAAAAGCGTGTGTCGTTCACCATCGGCCCCGACGCACTGAAGTTCTGGGACGGCACGAGGTGGATCGCGGAGCCAGGGACGTTCCGCGTCTGGATCGGCCCGAGCTCGCAGGAGGGACTGGAGGGAACGTTCGAGCTCGAGTAGCGCGGGGTCAACGACGGATGAGGATGGCCGAGACGGTCGGGCTTTTTTCTTTCGGGACGAACGCGACGGAGATCCCGGTTCCCCCGGCCGCTTCGACGATCGCCTTCCGGCGAAGCGCGGTCAACGTCCCCCTCTCGCCCGCGAGGTCGAGGTCCGCCGCCAGGAGCGCATCGTTGATGCGGACATCGAACACGCGGTCGCCTGCGCGCCTCGACCGTTCGAGCTCCGCGAAGCCGATCTCGACCTCGTAGGTGCCGTCGGGAAGATCGAACCGGTACTCCGCCATCCCCTCGCGCGAAGTCTGAAAGAGTGGGTCGTCGCCGGTCGCGGCGATCCGCCGGTGCGTCCGCCGCGGCGTTCCTTCGACGAAGCCCCAGCTCCCCTCCTCCCACGCGCGGTCCGCTTCCCAGACGACGCCGGCGTCATCGACATAGGAGTAGTCGCTCCCGGCATTCGCGGCGAGCACGAGTCCCGGCGCCGGGTGCGCGTTGTGTCGCGCTCGATCCTCGAAGCGAATGAAGGTCACGTCGGTGATCCATTCGTCGCCGTGCCTGGCGACGACCTTGATCTCGTTCACGCCGTCCTCGAGTATCACGTTCGCGCGCGCCATCCTGT
>JBHEPS010000167.1:421-4963 GCA_046260175.1 Thermoanaerobaculia bacterium | reverse complement strand
ACCGGAAGCTCGTCGAGAAACGGACGTTCCCGGCGATCGACATCAACAAGTCGGGGACGCGGAAAGAGGAGCTGCTGCTCGACAAGAGCGAGCTCAATCGGATCTGGGTCCTGCGGAAAGTCTTCAGCCCGCTCTCGACCGTCGAGTCGATGGAGCTCCTCATCGAGAAGCTCGACAAGACGAAAACGAATGCGGACTTCCTGAACGCGATGAGCTCGATGTAGAGTGAAAAGGAAAGCGGCGGAGATACAACTGTTTGGTCCCGCGGCCGGACGGTCGCGTGTGAAGCCGGAGGAGATTTGAGATGGAAACGAACTCTCGTAATCGTTTGATCGTCATCGTGCTCGTGGCCGTCCTCGCGGCGGTGCTTCTGTTCCTGGCCGGCCTGATACCGGCGACGACGAAGGCGCGCGCGGCGCGCGCGGAAGCCTCCACGCTCTCCGCGGAAGCCTCCACGCTCTCCGCGGAGCTGGAGCAGATGCGGCTCGAGCGCGACCTGGCACGCATGCAGGGAATGCTTGGCATGGTCATGTACGAGGCGAATCGCAACAACTTCGCCGCGGCGGGGGAGCTCTCCACCGAGTTCTTCGACGGGTTGCGCCGGACACTTTCCGATCCGGCGCTCGCGGCCGGCACCGCGGCGCGCTTCGAGCCATTCATGAATCGCCGCGACGAGATCTCCGCAGATCTCGCCGTCGCCGAGTCGGGCGTCAAGGAGAAACTCGCGCAGATGTACGTCGAGTTCGCCGCCGCCCTCGACGGCGCCTGAGCAGGGAAGTGGCCGCGGATCCCCGTGGCCGCTGATCTTTTCCGCGGCTTCGCGCTGACCCGAGACGGGCGCGATCACAGCTCGTGCGATAGACTTCCGCGCATGCTCGAGATCGAACGCCGTGATGGCAACGACCTGCTGCGCCTCGCCTACGGCAGGGCGAACGCGCTCGACGTGGAACTGACCGACGCGCTGCGCACGGCCCTCCGAAAACTGCGCGCCGAATCCACCGGAGCGCTCGTCATCACCGGCTCGGGCCCGGTCTTTTCGGCGGGCGTCGATCTCAAGCGCGTCCTCTCGGGCGGTCCCTCCTACGTCGAGGAGTTCCTTCCATCGATGAACGCGATGTTCCTCGAGCTCTTCACCTTTCCCCGGCCGGTGGTCGCCGCGGTGAACGGCCATGCGATCGCGGGAGGATGCATCATGGCGCTCGCGTGCGACTGGGTGGTGATGGCGCGCGGTGAGGCCGAGATCGGGATGCCCGAGCTGCCCGTCGGCGTCCCGTTCCCCTCCGTTCCGCTGGAGATCGTCCGCAACGCCGTCTCGCCCGAGAGGTTCCCGGCTCTCATCCTCCGCGGGAAGAGGTGCCGCCCGGGAGAGGCTCTCGAGCTCGGGATGATTCACGAGATCTGCGAGCAGGCCGAGCTGGATGACCGCTCGCTCGCGGCGGCGTCGCGCTTCACGGCCATGTCGCCGGCCGCGTTCGCACAGGTGAAGGGGATGATCCGGCAGCCGGCGCTCGACCGCATCTCGGAGCGCACGGAGGCCGAGGTTCTGGAGATCTGGAAATCGCCCGAGACTGCCGATCGGATCAGGGGCTATCTCGATCAAGTGCTGGCGGCAAGGAAGGGATGAGGGGCGAAAGGCGAGAGGCGAGGAACCATGTCATCCCGAGCGGAGCGCCTGTCCTGAGGAGCGACAGCGACGAAGGAAGGGATCAGGGGGGGCCGGGGAATCCGGACGACGCGGGAACCCTGTTGGCGGGCGATGTACATTCGTCGTGTTTCACCTCAACGCTCCCCGTTCGGATGCATCGTCCCTCGTCCCTCGTCCCTCGTCCCTCGTCCCTCCCTTGCATTCGACGACCGCCACGGCTAGCCTCATCGGAGTAAGGCGACGGCGGAGTGGGCCTCACCCCTCATCCCTCGCCCCTCGCTCCTCATGAAAAAGATCACCCGCCTCCTCGACATGATGGCGCTGCTCGAAGGGCGCCGCTCGCGGCCGGTACGCGAGCTCGCCGCGCATTTCGAGACGACCGAGCGGACGATCTTCCGCGATCTGGCCGATCTCGAGGAGCTCGGCTTCCCCCTCACCAGTGACGAGCACGGCTATCGGATCATGGATGGGGCGACCATGCGGCCGCTCCATCTCGACGCCGGCGAGCGCGCGCTGCTCCGTCTCCTCGTCGAGAACCCGTCGGTCCGCAGGCCTCCGGCTTTGGCGCGGCGTCTCGAGATCGTCGCCGCGAAGCTCGACCGGATCGCTCCACCCTCGGGTCCTTCGAAGCTCGTCCTCGCCGGCATCGACCGCTCCGGCCCGATTCAGTCGGGGGTGATCGAGGCGATCGAAGGAGCGATCGACCGCTCCGAGGCGATCGAGATCGATTATGCATCGCTGCGCTCGGCCGCCCGGTCGCGTCGAATGGTCGATCCGTGGGCGATTTTTCACCGTTCCGAGGCGTGGTACTTCGTCGGACGCTGCCACAGACACGACGAGGCGAGAATGTTCCGGCTCGACCGCATCGCCGCGGTGCGCGCGTCCGGCGCACGATTCGAACGTCCCGCCGACTTCGATCTCGAGAGTTTTCTCGGCGGGGCGTGGAGTCTCTATCACGGCCATGGAGGCGAGCCGCGGGAGATCGTGATCCGCTTCGACGCCTCGCTCGCGCCGCTCATCGCCAATGCGCGGCACCATGAGGGAGAACGCGTCGAGCGACTTGCCGACGGCGACCTCGAGTACCGCGTCGAGCTCCGCAATCTCGACGAGATCGCCCGTTGGATCGCCAGCTTCGGCGGCCACGCCATCGCCACCGCCCCGCCCGAGCTCATCGCCAAAGTGCGCGAGCTCGGCGAAGGCATCCTCCGCGAGCACGCCGCCCCCCTCAAGCTCGCCGCCAAGACCCGTAAGTTATCCCGCGTACGCTGAAGCCGAGGGCAGCCATCTGCACTCCGGAGGAGTGCCAGACGGTAGCCAGGGCGTCGAGCGAAGCGAAGACCCCTGGTCCACCGCCGTCCGCCCAACCCGCGGTTTCGAGCGCGAAGCGCGCGCGGCGCCCCGGCAGGGGTGCTGGGAAATCGCATCGGACAGAGTTGGTGCTGCCCCCCCCGTTCTCCACTGACAGCTTCTGTCATTCCCCTCTGAGACGATCTCCTCGAGTCCGGCCGTGCCTCACAACTTCGCCGGAAAAGGAGATCGAAAACGCAATGAAAACCCGCCTCCTCCCGATCCTCATCCTCATCACTTTCATCGTCGCCTCCGGATGTTCTTCCATGGTCAACGGCACGCGTCAGTCCATCCCCGTGAACACGACGCCCGCGGGGGCGAACGTCCTGGTCGACTGCGGAGCCGTGCCGGTAACGCTGACGCCCGTCGTGACGCCGGCCACGGTCGAACTCAAGCGAAAAACGCAGCCCTGCCTCATCACGCTGCAGAAGGAAGGGTACGAAGACACCAGCATCATCTTCGCGCGCAAGGTTTCCGGCTGGGTGTGGGGAAACCTGTTCTTCGGGGGTCTCGTCGGATGGGCGATCGACGGAATGTCGGGTGGCATGTTCTACAAAGTGCCCGAGACCGTGCAGGTCGAGCTGCGGGAGGAGCAGGCGAAGACGTCAGCGCAGCCGCAATCGGAGGAGGAGTGAGCCGTGAGTCCACGGCACCCGCGCTGTTGTCGCGCGCCCCACGCCCACGGACGTCTCCCGTCATGAGCGACCCGGTCGATTCCTCGCTCCTCGATGCGCTGCTCCGCGAGATCGGCGCGCTGGCGCGCGTTCCCGCGCGCGTCTACCTCAGCGGCGACGCCACCGCGGTCCTCATCGGCTGGCGCGACGCGGCGCCGGCGATCGATCTGCGATTCGAGCCGGAGGAGGAGCCCCTCCTCCGCGCGCTTCCCGCGCTCAGCCTCCGCCTCTGGACGCCGATCCGGATCGCCGCCCCCTCGGACCATCTTCCCGAGCTCCCCGGCTGGCGCCGGCGCAGCCCGTTCATCAGGACGGCTGGCTGCCTCGACTTCCACCACTACGACTTCCACGCGCAGGCGCTCGAGCGGATCGAGCGCAACCAGGAGCCCGACGTCCGCGACGTCGTCGAGATGATCCACCGCAACCTCATCGACTCTTCGCACCTGCTCGACCTCTTCAACCGAATCGCGCCGAAGCTCCACCGCCACCCGGCCATCGACGCCTCAATTCTCCGAGCCCGCCTCGAAGCGATTATCGAGACGACGGGGTAACGAAGGAGACCCGCCCATGACGAAAAGCCTCGCTCTCATTGCTCTCGCCCTCTTCCGGCGGTGGACCACCGGTGAGAGAATGGGCGCACCCAAAAATCGGAGGAAGATGCGATGAAGAAACCATTTGCGATCTCTCTGCTGTGCTGTCTGCTGGTGGGTGGCGCCGCGCTGGCCTCGGATGCGGAGGATGCCGCGATCGTCGAGGTAATCGACCGTGCGTACGTTCATGGCGTCCACATCGAGGGCGATCCGGAGAAGATGCGGAGCGGATTCCACGAGTCGTTCGTCATGTTCGTCCTGGGGAAGGATGGCGTCAGCCAGACGA
>JBHEPS010000167.1:0-411 GCA_046260175.1 Thermoanaerobaculia bacterium | reverse complement strand
CGCGTGTGGAAGCTGCCAGTGCGCGGCCCGGCGCTCCGCGACGAACCGACATCCGCGCGGACATCGACGTGCTCGATCGATCGGGCAGCGCCGCGGTAGCCCGCGTGAAGCTGTTCCACGGAGAGAAGCAGGTCTTCACCGACTACATCTCGCTCTACCGGTTCGAGGACGGCTGGAAGCTCGTCGCGAAGACGTTCCACCGACACTGAGGGGAGCTGTCCCGCGGTCGAATGAGGGGGCGTTCCCGCTGTTCGAGCGCCGGCGGCCCCTTAACAGGGATAAGTCCACCGGCAGGACGTTTGAGACTGGACATTCCCGCGGAGTCGGAATCAGGTCAGCAAGAACAACGCAGTAGCATGCGGCTTGAAGAAGCACCCCCAGGTGTCAAAGGCGAGAGACACAGGCGTCAAC
>JBHEPS010000166.1:0-4998 GCA_046260175.1 Thermoanaerobaculia bacterium | reverse complement strand
ATTTCGGAGGACGCGAAGGGGATCGTGGAACCGGCCGATACCTTCGACTTCATCGCGAATTTCAAGGCGATTCCTCCCCAGAACAAGATGATCACCGCGGTTCTCATGCTGATCGCCGGGCTGATCATCGGGATCAACAGCATCGTCGGAGTTCACGATCAGTTCTCCCCCAGTCACCGGGTCTGGTTTTACGATCACCGCGCCTCGGATGGCGACTCCGAATCCCCCGTCGGGAAGTCCCTCGCAGGGAGCGGCGTGCTCGGAGCCGCGGTCTGGCTGGCGATCCGCCAGCAGCTCCGCAAGTACATGTCCTTCGAGCTCTGCAACGTTCCCGGGCAGATCCGCCGCCACGACACGATCCGAGCCTCGGCCATACTGCGCGGGCGTGCGCGGGTCGATCTTCACGACGTCATCCTGCGGGTTGTGGCCTGCAACATGGAGAAGGGGAAATACAAACGGGGCTCCGGCACGAAGGAACGCACCGTCTCGTTCACAGAGCCCGTCCGTGCAGTGGTCCTGTACGACCAGCGGATCCGGCTCATTCCGGCCGGCGTCCCGGTGGAGAGCTACTTCAGCGGGGAGATCGCCTTCGAGCCGATGTTCGCAGCTCTCTATCCCCCCCAGATGATCGGTTCCGGCCACGGGGTCGCCCTCCACTGGGAGGTGCAGTTGATCCACGACGAGTTCGTCGACCAGGAGCTGGTCTGCCCCCCTGACTGCTTCTCCTGGCGGGATTTCCTGGAGGCGTGATGCAGGAGTTCGACGACTACCTCGGTCTCGATCGGCTCGACCTCTCACGGTTCCGCCTCATCGTCTTCATCGGCCGAAGCGGCAGCGGAAAGTCGACCGCGATCGGGCACCTCCTTAACACTCACCCCTCGTTCCGATGGCGAGAGAGCGCGGTGTTGCGGCGCCCTTCGTTCGCGGGTCCACCCGGGCTCCCGATGCTCGTCGCGGTCGACGATCTCGTCGAGCCGCGGGAGCTGAGAGTCGTCGTCGATCTGCTCCGCTCGGGTCGGACGATTCTCGTCGCCTCTCACCTCGACGCGGCCTGGTACCGGGTCCTGTCGCTCTTCGTCCCGGCGATCCTCTTCAGGACCGACTCCGACGCGGCGAAGATCGGCCGCTACCTCGAGAGGAGAGGCGTCGCGGCGTCGAAGGATGCGACGCGCGCGTACGCCCGCCGATTCGGAGCCACCTACACGGACGCGGACATCATCCTCGAGCGGTATCCCGGACGCAGCTTCGATGACGCCCTGGATCGGTTCGAGCGATATTGCGAGGTGGAGGTCCACCCCGCCTAGGGGATCCGCAACAGCTCCGCGTCGAAAGTGTCGTCGCCGATCGTGACGTAAAGATGCCGGTCGTGAACCGAAATCGAGAGAGAGCTGCGTCGGTCGAGCCTTTCTGTGATCTTCCCGACGAGCGCGCGATCGAGAACGATGACTTCCAGCTCTTCGCGACGGTGGATCTTCTTTCCTTCGAGCTGCGCCGTCATCAGCCGCGGGTCGCGGTGCGTGTAGACCGCCACGCGTGCGGCGGCTTTACTCGCCCGGTGCAGGCGGTCGGCGTCCGGCGCCCCCACCTCGATCCACGCGGTGACGCGTCCCGTGAGGTCGCGCACGAGCACGGCCGGATCGTCCCCCGCCGAGACTCCCTGGGTCAGCTCGATCCCCTCGGTGTACTCGAGGCAGTAGGCGAGTAGCCGCGCGACCATGTACTCGATCGCCTCGGATGGGTGCTGAGCGAGCTTGAGCTCCAGTGTCTCGTAAACGTGTCGGTCGACGTCCGAGAGGTCGATCGCGATGTTGTAGATGGTTGCCGACAGGGCCACGCGCGACAGGGTGTCACGAGTAGGGAACGATGTCATCCCGAGCGGAGCGAGGGATCAGGGTGGGTGGGGAATTCGGAGACGCGGGAACCTTGTCGGCGAGGGATGTAAGTTCGTGCTGGTTACTCCGACGAATCAACATCGCGCGCCGACAGGGTTTCCGCGTCGTCCGAATCTCCCCCCTGATCCCGAGCTCCGCTCGGGATGACATCGCTTCCCATTTCGGTTCTCAACCTCCCGGAGGCACACCATGAAACTTTTCGCAGCTTTGGTTGCAATCGTCGCACTCGCTTTACCGGCGGCCGCCGGGGAGTTCAATACGATCGTCGACATCGGAGCTCCGATGCCTGCTTTCAAGAATCTTCCCGCGACTGACGGCGGCACTCTCTCTTCGACCGATCTGACCGAAGACGTCGTCGTCCTCGTGTTCCTGGCCAACCACTGTCCGTGGGTTCAGGGGATGGACGGCGACCTGGTCCGCTTCGTCGACGAAGTGAAAGGGAAGAGCGTGCGCATGATCGGCGTCTCGGTGAATCACCGCGAAGACGACCGGATGCCGGCGATGAAGGAGCACGCGAAGAAGCACGGATATCAGTTCTCTTACGTGTTCGACGAGAGTCAGGACCTCGGGCGCGCTCTCGGCGCCACGCGCACGCCGGAGTATTTCGTCTTCGACAAGAGCCGGAAACTGGTCTACATGGGAGCGATCCACAATTCGCCGGCGCGCCGCGGCAAGGACGGCGAGATCCACTACACCCGAGGGGAGCCGACTGATTTCCACCTCCGCGATGCGGTCAAACAGGTTCTCGCGGGACAGCCGGTCAGCGTCCCCGAGACGCGCGCCCACGGTTGCTCGGTCGAATACGCGAAGTGAGGCGGCGATGAAGGGCGGGTTGTTTGTCCCGGGTCTGATCGTTCTCGCGGTTTTCGCCGGATGCTCCGGGGAGACGGGTGAGCAGGCGCCGGCGGCTCGCTCGTCGAGCCCCGCGCCCGTGCCGTCAGCGGTTTACGAACCGGTGGCCATGACGCACGACTGGAGCTCCGAGCCGCAGCTCGTCCAGGTGACGCACGAGCAGTGGCGGCGTGAGCTGGAGGCCATGCACGGCCGCGTGGTCGTCGTCGACAACTGGGCGACGTGGTGCAAGCCGTGTATCGAGCGCTTCCCCGCGATGCTGGAGCTCGAGGAGAAGTGGGGTCCGCACGGCGTGATGTTCGTGAGCCTCTCCCTCGACGACCGAGACGATCCTGACTCGGTCGCCCAGGTCCGCGACTTCCTGGCCGAGCAGGATGCGCGGATCCCGAACTACCTGATGGACGAGATCATCCCCGACGCATTCGAGAAGCTCGGCCTGCTCGGAATCCCGGCTGTCTTCATCTTCGACGAGAGCGGAACCATGGTCCATCGGCTGACGGGCGACGACCCGAACCGGCAGTTCACCGAGGAGGACGTGGACAAAGCCGTTCACGCGCTCATCGGCGACCAGGCCATCGTCTAGAGTGGCGGAGGATCTTTTCCTCCGCCGGGAGATCTCAGTTCGAAGCGCGATCCTGTTCTGCTGGCGTGGCCCTTGGCAGAGGAAAAAATCCTCTGCCACCCTTGGGCGTTTGTCCCTCAGGAAACGGCTGTTATAGCATCCGCTCTTCAATCGGGAGTGTTGAGGTCGGCACGGGTTTGGAAGGGACCCCCTATCGATGCTTACTGGCGGCGCGGCGAAACAGAACGTCGCGGGCGGTAGGTCCACACCCAGTTCGAAATGGAGAAGTGACGAATGCCGGACAGACTCGAGTTCCGTGACGGCCTGCGAGCCGATTGGCCGGATCTCTTCACTGCCGAGGTGATCGAATCGCTCGAGGCCCTGGCGCCTCTGAATCGCGACCGTCGCCGGCTGATGGAAGAGCGGATCGCGCGGCGGCGCGAACGGGCGCGGGCTGGCGAACGGATCGCATTTCTCGATCCCGACTCGCGGATCGGCGGCACGGACATACTCGTCGAGGACGCCCGAGCGGGGAAATTCGACGGCAGTGAGATTCCGCCTGACCTCCAGCGGCAATGGATCCAGGGAACGGGTCCTGCCGCCCGGCCCCGCGCGACGACCGAGGAGGGGTTGCGCAACGTCGCCTACGCGCTCCTGTCGGGAGCGGACGGCTGGATGTTCGATGGCGAGGACGCGTTGGGCGAAGTCGACACCATGTCGCTCGACAACCAGCGGAACCTGAAGCTGGCGATCGCGCGGGATCCGGCCTTTCTGAAGATCGCTGAGAAAGTGGCGGCTGAGATGAACGATTGGGGCCGCGGCTTTTTCGGTCACACCATCATCGACGACTGGCGCGCCCAGCTCGATTTCACCACGCGCATTTTCAGAGCGCGCGGGCTGCATCTGGATGACCGCCACCTGCGGGAGGCGGATGGAAGTGGCTTCGCGGCGTCGATCGTCGACCTGGTCCTGTACGTTGCCGGGAACTATCGCGAGCTTCGCGCGCAGGGCGCTTCAATCGTTCTCTACCTGCCGAAAATCCAGACCGCGGAAGAAGCGGCGCTCTGGAACACCATGCTGGTCATCCTCGAGCAACGCCTCGGGCTCGAGGATGGTGCGATCAAGGTTTACGTGCTCGTCGAGCAGATCGAAGCCTCATTCCAGCTCATGGAGATCCGCGCCGCGCTCGGGACCCACTTCGTCGGCTTCAACACCGGCCGCTGGGACTACATCAACAGCGTCGCCGACGCGATGTGGTGGGACGAAGAGTTCGTCAACCCCAACATCGATTCGATCACCATGACGTACGGCTACATGCGCAACTACGAGGACCGCGTGAGATGCGCGGTCAACACTCCCGATCGCAACGGCCGTTTCGCCCTCTGGCAGGGAGGAATGGAGCCCAACATCCCGGTCGGGTCGAAAGAGGGAGTCGAGGCCGGGATGAAGAAGGCTGTCGCCGGCGGCGATCGCGAGCAGCGGGAGGGGGCGAGCGGGAAGTGGGTCGCCCACTGGAAAATGGTCCACATCGTCCGCCCCGTATGGGAGCGGGCCGGTGCCGACAACCAGGCCGGCCGCAGGTTCCCGGCGCTGACCTACACGGACGACGATGCTCGGGGACTGATGCTCCTCGAGCCGGCGCCACGAACGATCCGCGGCGCGCGCGATCTGTTGAGCGTAGCGCTTCAGTAC
>JBHEPS010000165.1:0-5022 GCA_046260175.1 Thermoanaerobaculia bacterium | reverse complement strand
GCACGGCGTCGTGCAGCCTGTGCTGGTGTCGAAAAGGGGCGACCGTTTCATGCTGATCGCTGGCGAGCGCCGCTATCGGGCGGCGAAGCAGGCGGGTCTGACCACGATTCCGGCGATCGTCAAAGAGGGGAAGACGCAGAGCGACGTCCTCCAGATCGCGCTCATCGAGAACATCCAGCGCGAGGATCTCAACCCGATCGAGGAGGCGGTCGCGTATCGGCAGCTTCACGACGAGTTTCGGCTCACACAGGAAGAGATCGCGAAGCGAGTGGGCAAGGAGCGGTCGACGATCGCGAACGCCCTCCGCCTGCTCAAGCTCCCCGATTCTGTGAAGCAGCTCGTCGCGAACGGGCAGCTGTCGATGGGGCATGCGCGGGCGCTGCTCGCCGTCAGCGACCGGAAGAAACTGGAAACGCTGGCGCAGAGAGTGGTCCGGCAGGGGCTCAACGTCCGTCAGACCGAGGCGCTGGCGACGGGCGCGCCGCAGAAGGTCGAGAAGAAGGAGACGCTCAAGGACGTTTTTACCCGCGATGCCGAGGAGAAGCTGACGCGGTCCCTGAGCACGCGGGTCCAGATCGACCGGAAACGCCGGGGCGGGATCATCCGCATCATATTCAACAGCGAGGACGAGTTGATCCGGCTCCACGATGAGCTGAGCGGGAGGAAACGATGATGAAGGGCAAGCAGGGAGGGGAGCTCAACGGATTTCTCGACCGGGGCTCCAGTTTCACGGGCGATCTCGAGTTCGAGGACACGATGCGCATCGACGGCCGGTTCAACGGCAAGATCACCTCGAAGAACGAGCTGATCGTCGGCGAGACCGCCGTCATCGACGGCGACGTTCATGTCGGGCGGATCGCCATCAGCGGCACGGTCAAGGGAAAAGTGAAAGCGGACCAGAAGATCGAGGTCCACCGCAGCGGCAAGGTCTACGCCGACCTCGACACCCCCGCCCTCATCATTGAGGAAGGGGCCGTGTTCCAGGGGAACTGCGCGATGGCGGATTCGAAAAAGGGACCGATGGCGGTTGTCGAAGGGAAGTAGAAGACAAGCCAGAAACCAGAAGCCAGAAGGCAGAAGAAAAGGCGAAGCCAGAAGGCAGAAGCTAGAAGCCGGAAGAAAAGTCAGAAGGCAGAGACAGAAGTCGGGGTGCGGTAGACCGACGGGTAATGACCTACGAAGAGACTGAGAGGGACGCGTCGGTGGACGCGGAGATGGGTACGCTTCGCGATCTCTCCGTCGAGGCTTTGCTCGAGCGCGCCGAGACGCATCGCGTCGGCGAGTACTACCAACTTTGGCGGGCGATCGCGGAGAAGGTTCAACTTCGAGACGCGGCTCCGATCATGATGAACGAGCTGGAGCACGGAGGCGATTTTCAGAGTCGCTATCACTGCGCGCTCGCCTTGTTGTCAATGCTTCCCTACACCGGAATCCGACCGCACGATTTGGCGGAGCGGCAAGCTGCGGGGCACGAGATCTACATGGGCGATCTTCGTGAAGAACTATCTGAAGCCCTGGGCGGCGACCTCTGAACTTCCGGTCCTGAAATGGTCCGCGCGGCCGATGGGGTTGCCTTTGCCCTTTCTTCTGGCTTCTGGCTTCCAGCTTCTAGCTTCGCCTTTTCTTCTGGCTTCTGGCTTCTGGCTTCTGGCTTGGATCAGGCTGGCTTGTCTTCCTCATCCTCTCGATCAGCAAAATCGCCTCGGGGATCGTGAACTGGTCCTCGGGACCGAGAACGTCTTCCCACTGGAGGTTCCAGGCGGCCTCCTCCCGATCCTCGAAGCTCGAGTCGAGGAAGTTCAGCTCGCACTCCTCGCCGATGAAGTTCCCCCCGTCCCGCAGCGGGAGTCCGAACGTGCGACAGACGAGCGGGCGGTACTCGTAGACGAGGCAGGCGCCCCCTTCCCCGAGCGCCGGACAGGGAACGTCGTCGGCGCGGACGAAGAACGCTTCCTTCTCCTCCGGGGTCAGCTCCTGGATGACCGGGAGCTCGAGCGCCTCGGCCATGGCCTCCGCCCGCTGGACGATCTCCTCCCGGACGGCGGGGGGAAGGGCGGCGAGTCCGTCGGCGAGAACCGAGATGTCGGCGGCGCTGATCTCGAACAGTCCGTGGCAGCAGAGGGAGCAGCCGCGGCGGCAGGCGAGCGCGTCCGGCTGCTTGGCCAGGACCCTGGCGAAATGGGCGTCGGCGCGCTGGAGAATCGATCGGAAGCCGGGCATAAGGTGAGGGGGTAAACCGTTCCAGTGGGCGCGTTTGTTTCGGTTCCCTTCGGTTGATTCCGATGGGACCCTATGTTATACAGCGACGGCCCTCGGGCAGCGCTGGGGCAGCCTCGTCTCTTCGGGCAGCCCTCCCCCAAACACCCGACAATCGGAAACCGTAGATGAATCTGACTCCCGACTGGTCCCTGCTCGTCATCCTTGCGATCTTCATCGCGAACTATTTCGTCGTTCGGGCTTTCTTTCTGAAGCCGATCAACGGCGTTCTCGTGGCGCGCGAGCAGGAGATTCTCGGAGCGGAAGCGGTGTTCGAAGAATCGATGGCGCGCTTTCACGAAGCGACGAGCGAGATGGAAGCGCGGCTGATCGAAGCGAGGCGGAAGGGTTCGTCGATCCGCGAAACACGGCGATCGGAGGCCGCGGCGACGCGCGCCGAGTTGATCGCCGAAACGCGTGAGAAGGCCGAGGGGTTGACCGAGAGCGCTGAGCAGAGCCTGCGCGCCGACGTGGTGACCGCGCGCGAGAAGATCGAGCGCGAATCCGAGGCGCTGGCACGGCTCGCGGCCGAAAAGATTCTGGGAAGACAACTGGCATGAAGCCGAAGGTCCTAATGATTCTCTTCGCCCTGATCCTGGGCGGAGCCGGAGTTCTCGCCGCCGTTGATACGGGGGCGACCGTAGCCCGTGGTGCAGCAACCGAGACTCACGAAGAGATCACGGGCGAAGAGCATGGCGAAGCGCACGAAGAAGTGACTTACTTCGGCATCCCCGCCTGGATCCTGAAGACGATCAACCTCATTCTCTTCTTCGGGGTCCTCATCTACCTGCTGAAGAAGCCGATCGGGGCCGCCTTCGCGGCACGGCGGGAGAAGATCCGGAAGGATGCGATCGAAGCGAGGGAGCGGCGCCAGAAGGCGGAGAGCCTGGCCGCCGACATCCAATCGCGCCTCGACCAGATCGAGTCGGAAGTCGACACGATCCTGGCGCGCGCCGCGGAAGATGGCGAGCGGCAGAAGAGCGAGATGATCGAGCAGGGGCGGAGAGACGCCGAGAAGATTTTGGCGCAGGCGCACACCGCCATCGACGCGCAGCTCAAGCGCGCGCGGCAGGAGCTTACCGAGCACGCCGGCCGGCTTGCTGCCCAGCGCGCGACCGCGCTGCTCGAAGGCGGCATGACCGAAGCCGATCGCAAGAAGATGTTCGCCGAGGGAGTCGAGGAGCTTCGATCGTGATTCGCCGATTCGCGCGTCCTTACGCCAAAGCGATGATGGAGCTCGCCGGCACCGCCGAGAGCTCCCGTCGCATGCATGACGAGCTCCTCGCCTTCGAGCGTGCCCGCGGCGGCAACGCGCAGCTCTCCGGCCTGTACGAGAACCCCGGCGTGAGTTCCGATCAGAAGCTGCGAGTGACGCGGGAGATTGCCGGACGACTCGGTGTCGATCCCCTTGGTCTGCGGCTGCTCGAGACGCTGGTGCACCATCACCGGATCAACGACCTCGAAGCGGTCCTCGAAGCGTGGAAGGCGATGATCAACGCCGCGCTCGGGATCGAAGTGGCGGAAGTCCGAAGCGCGCACGAGCTGGACGAGTCGGAGCGCGCGGAGCTGAAGAAGGCGCTTGAAACGAAGCTGGGCCACCAGGTGGAGCTTCGGGTCGAGACGGATCCGGCGCTTCTCGGCGGCTTCGTGGCGAAGATCGGCAGCGAGGTGTGGGACGCCTCGGTGCTCGGAAAGCTCAATAGATTTGGTGAGGCATTAGCGTAGCCCATAAGGTTGATTGATTACTCGCTGATGATCCTCAATTGGTTCCAAACCTTACTTTTAGTAGCCCTTAACTGGAGATGATATGGCTGTCGACTTAAAAGCTGACGAAATCACAGAGATTATTCGTCAGCAGATTTCAGGCATTGATCGCGGTGTCGACGTCGCCGAGGTCGGGACGGTGATCTCGGTCGGCGACGGTATCGCCCGCGTCTACGGGCTCTCCCGCATCATGGCGGGCGAGCTGGTCGAGTTCCCCCACAATCTTTTCGGGCTGGCGCTCAACCTCGAAGAGGACTCGGTCGGCTGCGTTCTGATGGGCGAGAGCAGCGAGGTCAAAGAGGGCGACCAGGCGAAGCGGACCGGGAAGATCATCTCCGTTCCGGTCGGGCCGGCGATGATCGGCCGCGTGGTCAACCCGCTCGGGGAGCCGGTGGACGGGAAAGGGCCAGTCGATTCGACCGAGATGTACCCGATCGAGCGGCTCGCTCCGGGCGTCATCGACCGCAAGCCGGTCAAGGAGCCTCTCCAGACGGGGCTGAAGGCGATCGACGCGATGATCCCGATCGGCCGCGGGCAGCGCGAGCTGATCATCGGAGACCGCCAGACCGGAAAGACCGCGATCGCGGTCGACACGATCATCAACCAGAAGGGGACGGGCGTGATCTGCGTCTACGTCGCGATCGGTCAGAAGAGGTCGACCGTCGCGCAGATCGTCAAGACGCTCGAGGAGTACGGGGCGATGGATCACACGATCGTCGTCACGGCCTCCGCCTCCGAGCCCGCGCCGCTGCAGTACCTTGCGCCGTATGCCGGCTGCGCGATGGCGGAGTACTTCCTCTACAACGGTCAGCACGCGCTGGTGATCTACGACGATCTTTCGAAGCACGCGCAGGCGTACCGCGAGATCTCGCTGCTTCTCCGCCGCCCGCCCGGCCGCGAGGCGTACCCCGGCGACGTCTTCTATCTCCACTCCCGCCTTCTCGAGCGCGCGGCGAAGCTGAGCGACAAGAACGGCGGCGGCTCGCTGACGGCGCTTCCGAT
>JBHEPS010000164.1:360-5028 GCA_046260175.1 Thermoanaerobaculia bacterium | reverse complement strand
CCTCCACCTTGACCCGCGCTTCTGCCAGAAACTCCCGCTTCAATTCATCAAATTCGAGATCCATACTGAAATCGCACCCTGCATTCCGTATGCCGGAGGACCAATGGCAGGCGAATCTCAGATCAAGGGTTCCCTGGAGTACCATTTCCGCCGATGCCGCCCGTGCTCGAAACCATTCCTGTCCCGTTCCGCACGTTCGACTCGACCGAGCACTGGAACATGCCGGAGGGGTGCCCTCCTCTGGTCTTCACCCGGGTGGTCGACGGCTCGACTCCGCGCCTGGCGACGCTTCTCCACATCTTCCGCGACGAGGCGAACCTCTACCTTCTCTTCTCCGGAGTCGACTCGACGATCGCGGCCACCATGTACGGACACGACGAGCCGCTTTGGCAGGAGGACGTGCTCGAGGCGTTCATCGCTCCGCGCTCCCTCGAGCGCTACCTCGAGCTCGAGGTCAACCCCCTCGGGACCCTGTTCGACGCCGCGATTCATTCACCCAGCGGCTCGAAGGACTCGATGACAGCCGATATCGGGTGGGCCTGCGCCGGAATCTGGACGTCGACCCGGCGGGTACGCCGGGAAACCAACGGGCTGTGGCGTTTCGAGACCCTGCTCGTCCTTCCTTTTGCCGGCCTCGGAGAAGATCCTCCCCGGTCCGGCGACCGCTGGAGGGCGAACTTCTTCCGCATCGATCGAGACGCCGAGCTCGGTGACGAGTACTCCGCCTGGAGGCCGACGATGAGGGAGCCGGCCGACTTTCACGTCCCGGCAGCGTTCGGCGTGCTGGAATTCTAAGAGGGCTGTGAAAGAACGCGGCCTCCCGCCGGGTTTCCGAATCTGTAACGGCTTCGCCTCCTATCAGGGATGCGAAACGCCTATAACTAAGTTTCGTCCATCGGAATGCGAACTCTCGTCCCCATCCTCGTCTCCCTCCTGCTGCTCGCCGTGCCGGCACGCGGGGGTGAGGCGTGCTCAGCACCCGCCCGGGAATGCGAGATCCAGATTCGCGAGATGCTCGAGGGCCAGAGCTACCTCGGCGTGTTGCTCGAGCGAACCTCGCTCGGAGTCATGATCCGCTCGGTCATCCCGGGCAGCCCGGCCGAGCGCGGCGGCTTCCGGAACGACGACCTCCTGATCGCAATCAACGGAAGAGATGTCAGCCGCAACGACATCCGGCAGGTGAAGCGTCTTTTCCAGGAGGCGGCCGAAAAGAACGACGGCCAGCTCAATGTCGTCGTAACCAGATATGGCGATGTGCGTCGCGTTCGAGCCGAGATGGGCAAGATGCCGGAAGAGCACATCCGGAAGGCGATCCAGGCCCATCTCAAGGAAGCGCATGGCTCCACCGGCACCGGGCAGTAAGGGCTGTTCCATGGAACGAATAGATCGCAGGTATCGGCGGGCGGCAAGGCTGTCCGCGAGAGAGAGTCTTCCTCGACGCTGATCGAGCCCGTACCCATGAGCCTTCAACCGACAAGCTCCCGGTTCAAATCCCTCTTTTCGGGATCGGCCTCGGTGCTGCGGCCCTACATCATCATCCCGTTTCTTCTGATAGCCGCCGCGCTCGGCGCCCTCGCCTGGCACTCGTACCAACTGTCGGTCCGAACCGAGCGAGGCCTCAGCACGCTCTCGATCCAGTATCTCCATCACGCGGCCGAGATCTCGGCGAGTCGCGCCGACGCCGTGGTCCGGTCGGCGATGTTCGGCGCCGCGGACGAGTGGCAGCAGATCGAACGAGCCGAGAACCCGACGCGCGAGGCCCTCGAGCAGTGGATCGAGCGCAACCCCTGGATCGTTTCGGCGATTTACATTCCGGACGCCGACCCGATCGATTCCGTGTACGTGACCCAGGATCTCGAGAACGAGCCGACGCGGACGTTCAAGAACGAGTTCTACACCGCCAGCGGAACGATTCGCTATTCGTACGATCCTTCCCGCCTGCTGACCACAGTACGCAGCGCCATCCAGCTCGAGTCGCAGGTCCACATGGCCCATCTTCCGGCGGCAATGGAAATCCGCCAGCAGACCCAGCTCGGAGTCGTTCGTCGCGGGCCGCAGATCGGATTCGTCGAGACCCTCGTCGGCCCGTCGGTCATCGTCCCCCTCAGCCCGCCGCTCCACGACTATGCCATCCAGGCGAACATCGATCCGCTGTTCAGCGGGGGATGGTGGGAAAACCCGCGGGCGGTGAGCCTTGCCTACGTCTTTCTCGCTCTGGTGATCGTCGCGGTCGGCGGCGGGTTCGCGATCAAGGGGCTGCGGCGGGAGTCGGAGGCCGTCCAGCTGCGCACGGCCCTCATCGCCAACATCTCCCACGAGCTGCGGACGCCGCTGTCGATGATCAGGATGGGCGCCGAGACGCTCAAGCGTGGGGACCGGCTGCCCGAGAAAGACCGGCACGACCTGCAGGATTCGATTCTGCGGGAAGTCGTCCATCTGAGCCACCTCGTCGAAAATGTCCTCGACGTGGCGCGCCTGTCCAAGAGCGCGCAGCCACTCGTGTTCAACCCGGTCGATCCGGTCGACCTGATCGACTCCCTCCTGAGCTCGTACGAGTCGTGGATCCGTGGGAAGGGTTTCGAGCTCGAGGTGAAGATCGATTCGATGCCCGATGATCAGATGTGGGACCGGGAGGCGGTCTCGCGGGCCCTGCTGAATCTGGTCGACAACGCCATCAAGTACTCGGGCGACCGGAAGCTGCTCGAGATCAGGCTGTCCGAAAACGACGACTTCGTCACGATCGCCGTTCGGGATCACGGAGCCGGGATCACATCCCAGGACCTCTCGCGCATCTTTCAACCGTACTACCGGGCGCAGTTCTCCGACACCCAGACCCGCCGGGGCGCCGGACTCGGATTGACCCTGGTTCAGCAGATCGTTCACTCCCATGGCGGCCGCATTGAAGTCGACTCGGTTTACGGCGAAGGATCGACGTTCCGGCTCCTGTTTCCCAAGGCGAGACAGCCCGAGCCCAAGCCGGTCCGCAACCTTCGCCAGCGGGAAGCGTAAGCAGCGAGGAAAGACTCGCGCTCCGGGGGCTCGCTCGCGGGGAAAGAGCAGAAAGGTGGGCTGAGATGGCCGAATCGATCTTTCAGTCGTACGGGGGTGCGCTGCCGGGCTCCGCTTTTGGGGGTAAACTGGAGCCGCAACGGGCGAGGAGCGAGCGAAGGATGAGCAAGATTCTGATCGTGGAAGACGATGCCGGCCTGCGGCAGGGGCTCGACATCAACCTTCGGCTGGAAAACCACGAAACCGTGCAGGCGATGGACGGGGAACAGGCAATCGAGCTGTTTCACGCCGAGACCCCCGACCTGGTGCTGCTCGACCTGATGCTCCCGAAAAAGAGCGGTTTCGAGGTGCTGGACCACATCCGCAAGTACTCCAAGGTCCCCGTCATTCTGCTCACGGCCCGCGGCGCCGAGACGGACAAGGTCCGCGGCCTGCGTGGCGGAGCGGACGATTACGTCACCAAGCCATTCGGCCTGCAGGAGCTGTTCGCCCGGATCGACGCGGTCATGAGGCGGACCGAGGTCCAGCAGAAGGCCGTTTTCGAAGATCCCCTGCTCCGGCTCGACCCATCGACGCGTGAAGCGGAGGCGAACGGCCAGCAGCTGAAGCTCTCGCCGAAGGAATTCGACCTCCTGATCTATCTCTTCCGCAACCGCGAGCGTGTGGTTCCGCGCGACGAACTGCTCAGCCGCGTCTGGAACTACCGGGTGGACCTCAACCTCAACAGCCGCACGGTCGACACGCACGTAACCCGGCTGCGGCGCAAGCTTCAGAAAGCGATCGAGACCGAGGCCGAGATCATCATCGGAGTCGCGAAAATCGGCTATCGGTATATCGGCGTACCGGCAGCGCGCGAATAATCAGGGGCGAGGGGCGAGGGGCAAGGGAAAGTCAAAATCCAAGGCCCGGCTCGATGTCTTTGCCTTTGATTTTCCCTAGTCCCTAGCCCCTAGCCCCTAGCCCCTGCCTTTACCGCCTCCGCACCGCGCGGGTTCGGCCGCACGAGCCGTAGACGATCGACACGGAATCCGAGCCTGCATTCGCCACGGCCAGATCGATGACGCCGTCGCCGTTGAAGTCACCGGCCGTCATCGCCAAAGGAACGCTTCCCGCTACGAAACCTCCCGCTTCGCGAAACTCGCCCTCCTGGTGCTCGAGGCGCAGGACTTTCTCGGCTGTCTGCAACAGCAGAAGGTCCCACTGTCCGTCGCGATCGAGGTCGGTGCGAATCATCTGCAGGGTCGAGGCTGCTCCGAGAACCTGTTCACTGAACTCCATCCCCCCTTCGTTCCGCAGAACGAGAAGAGGGCCGTAGCGCTGTGCGATCAGGAGGTCGGCATCTCCATCCAGATCCCAGTCCGCCGCCTCGACTCCGATCGGAGAGAGCTGATCGGCGAGCAAATCCAGGGTGACGATCCGTCCTGTGCCGTCGCGGCGTAAAGCGACGACCGTTCCGTCGTGCTCGAAAGGGGGAGTCGCGGGGACTTTCCCTGCCGAAACTACGATCAGGTCAGCGATGGTGTTGAGATCGACGTCAGCGAGCCCGATGGCCGTCGGCGCTACGGTACCGGCGTCGAAATTCTGAAACGGAAAAAAGCCCCTTGGAACGTCGCTCGCCAGGATCTTCAGAACGAATCTCTCGCCCGAAGCCTCCGAAAA
>JBHEPS010000164.1:0-350 GCA_046260175.1 Thermoanaerobaculia bacterium | reverse complement strand
CGTCACAGCCAGAGGCGTCCCCGACACGGTGACCGAAACCGGAGAGCTCAGAATGGCTTCCCCTGTCCCCGTCCCGTAGTAGACGACGATCTCACCACTTCTTCCAATGACGAGGTCCGCGTGGCCGTCCTGATCGAAATCCGTCGCCATCAGGCTCGTCGGCTGATTGATCGTTAGAGTCGCGGAGGCCGCCAGCCCACCGGCCGCTCGACCGCGATAAAGGCGGATCGCCGACGAGGCCGAGGACGCGACCGCGAGGTCCGCGAATCCATCGCCGTTGAAATCTCCAGCCGCGACCATCGAGGGTGAGAAGCCGGGCGAAACACGCTCCTCGGTCGCGAACCCGAGGG
>JBHEPS010000163.1:707-5041 GCA_046260175.1 Thermoanaerobaculia bacterium | reverse complement strand
GAGATGGATCGGTGGAGTGGTGCTCGCGCAACCGTTCGGCGAGCTCCGCGGAGCCCGCTTCGATGTCGACGGTCGGGGGCTGGATTCTGTCGTCGATCCCATTTCCGTCGCGGTCGCGTTTTTCCGTTTCTTCCCAGTCGCTCAGTCGATCGGTCTTGTCCATCGCATGTTCCTCCGTTGTCGGAGAGAACTGCGACGATCGTGCCGTCGATGGCCTCTTTCCAACCCGCTGACGGGCATCGACTTGTTTCGGCTGAGTTCCCGGGATTCAAAGAGCGTCCGGCCCTCACTCGGAGGGGCGGGGTGTTACCAGTGCATCAGGTTCGCTTCGTCGACGTCGATCGTCTCGCGATGGCGGAACAGGGCGATGAAGATTGCGAGCCCCACGGCCGCCTCGGCGGCCGCGATCGCCATGATGAAGAAAACGAAAATCAGCCCGTGAGGGGAAGCCCACTCCCGGGCAAAGGTGATGAAGGTGAGGTTGACGGCGTTCACCATCAGCTCGATCGACATGAACATGGTGATGCCGTTCCGGCGGGTCAGAACGCCGACCACGCCGATCGTGAACAGCACCGCGCTGAGGATCAGAAACCAGTTGGCCGGAATCATCGCGTGACTTCCTTCGACTCGTTGTCCGGGGTGCTGCCCGGAATCGCTGCGATCGGCGGATTGGTGCGGTCGCGCTGCGTGATCAGCAGCGCGCCGACGATCGCTGCGAGCAGGAGGATCGAGACCATCTCGAACGGGAAGATGTAAGCCTCGAAGAGCCTGAATCCGATCGAACGGACGTCGCTCATGTACGGAACCGCGGGATCGGCCTGGACGAAAACGCTCTTGAGGATGAAGTAGATGAGGGTGATGCCGAGCGCCGTCGGGGCCACGATTCCGAGGAACCGCTGGATCGGGCGCGTCGTCGGCTCGTCTTCGTGCTGAAGGTTGAGCAGCATGATCACGAACAGGAAGAGCACCATGATGGCGCCGGCGTAAACGATCACCTGCAGCGCCGCCATGAACGGCGCCTCGAGCAGCACGTACATCACCGCCAGCGAGAACATGGATGCCACCAGGGAGATCACTCCCACGACCGGGTTCCTGTGCAGGACCACGGTGAGGGCGCCGATCACCGCGACGGCCGCGAAGAGGAAGAAGATTGCGAACTCGAGCACGTCAGATCCACCCCAGTGCGATGAGCACTGCAACGATCAGGATGTTGAGGAACGCCAGCGGGAGGAAGACCTTCCAGCCGAGCCTCATGAGGTAATCGTATGTGAGCCGGGGAATCGTCCAGCGTACCCAGACGAAGATGAACATCACCGCCGAGACCTTGAGGAGGAAGGCGAGCGCCGAGAGCACGAACCAGAGGAACGTGGCTTTCTCGTCCACCCACGGGATGTCCCACCCGCCGAAGAAGAGGGTCACGGTCAGGGCCGAGATCGTTCCCATCGCCATGTATTCGGCCATGAAGAACATCGCGAACTTCATCGACGAGTACTCTGTGTGGTAACCCGCGACGAGCTCGGCTTCCGCCTCGGCGAAGTCGAACGGGAGGCGGTTGGTCTCGGCGAAGGTAGCCACGTAGAAGACGATGAACCCGATGAACATCGGGAAGACGTTCCAGGCCGGAATCTTCAGCCAGTCGATGCCGAACAGCACGAAGTAGCCCGTCTGCCGGTAAACGACGTCCGTGAGCTGGAGCGAGCCCGCGCTCATGAGCACGCCGATGGCGGCCAGGGTGAGGGCGAGCTCGTAGGAGATCATCTGGGCCGAGGCGCGGATGCCTCCCATGAGGGAGAACTTGTTGTTCGAGGACCATCCCGCGATCGCGAGCCCGTACACCCCGAGCGATGCGAGGGCGAAGATGAAGAGGATCCCGATCGAGACGTCCGCGATGATCGGCTCGAAAAGCCGGCCCCCTTCGAACATCGTGATCCCGAAGATCGTCATCTCCGGGATCACGAACGAGCGCCCGAACGGGACGACCGCGACCGTGGTGACGGCCGGGATGAGTCCGAACACCGGCGCCAGCGTGAAGAGCCAGCGATTCGCCTGTTGCGGGACGACGTCTTCCTTCATGACGAACTTGAGGGCGTCCGCAATGGCCTGAAGCAGCCCCAGAGGGCCGACCCGGTTCGGCCCGGGGCGGTCCTGGATCAGCGCGCTGCCGCGCCGCTCGACCCACACCCACACGGGAGTGATCGAAAGCACGATCGACAGTACGAGCGCGATCTTGACGATGGTCAGGACGATGTCAGTTGTGTCGAAAGCCATAGTTGAGGCGACTATCAGGCGCCCTCGCCGGAGGTGACGCCGAACCCTTCACCCTCGTTCCACTGGAGATTCCGGAACGCGGGAAGCTCGTTTCTCATCTGATCGAAAGTCTGGCCGGCTCCGATCTGGCCGAACTCCGGCCCGGCGCCGATCCTCGCCCCGAGGCGGCGATAGATTTCGCTGTCCTCGAGCGCCTCGCCCTTGGGGGAGTAGGCGCGCGTGATGCGCTGGACGCGCCCCTGGAGGTTCGTCCAGGTCCCGCTCTTCTCGGCGAAGATCGCCGATGGAAGAACGACGTCCGCAACCTCCGCCAGCGGATGATCGGCGGTGGCCTGCACGACGAGGAAGCGCGCTTTCCGAAGCCCCTCCACCACTTCGGGCTCGGCCGACCGGGAGCTGAATCCCGCGTCGGACACCCAGAGGAAGTCGATCCCCCCGGCTCCCTCATCGAGCAACTGCGCGATGGCACGATCGCCGGCCTCGATGCCGACGTCACGGACGCCGCGGTAATTCGGACCCGCCTGGGTCCCTTCGATCCAGGCGTCGCGCGATTTCATCGGAATCGGGCCGATGGGGTCGACCATCACGTCGACGGAAGCTCCGAGGTGATCCTTGAAGAGCTTGCGGAACAGCCACGCCTCTTCGTTGGTCATCTGCGCGGAGGCGATGGCGGCGATCTTCCCGCCCGTCAGCTCCTCGAGCCGGGCCTCGATCTCCTCGAGTGCCTCTTCCCAGGTTGCCACGCCGAGCCAGTCGTCGCGGCGGACCCGGGGAACCACGAACCGGTCGGTTTCGTAGCGCTCGTGCGAGAAGCGGCCGTAGTCGCACAGCCAGAAGTCGTTGACCTCGGGGTTCACGCGCGGCTTGTAGCGGTAGATCTTTCCCTGCCGGTGCTCGATGAAGATGTTGCAACCGACGTCGCAGCCGTTGCACACGGACTCGGTCTGCGCCAGGTTCCAGACGCGCGACTCGAAGCGGAACTCCCGCGTGGTGAGTGCGCCGGTCGGGCAGATGTCCGTGACGCAGGCACTCATCCAATTGTCGAGCGGCGTCCCCGGGAACACGCCGACCTCGGTCGAGGCGCCGCGCTTGAAGAACGCGAGCTCGCCCGTCCCCGTGATCTCGTCGGTGAACCGGATGCACCGCGTGCAGTGGATGCAGCGGTTCATGTTCTGGAGCACGTGGGGACCGATCGCGGTCCTGTCCATGCCGGGGTAGGTCCGCTTGACCTCGCCGTAGCGGCTGTCGACCGTGCCGTAGTTGAAGGAGTAGTCCTGCAGCGGGCACTCGCCCGACTTATCGCAGATCGGGCAGTCGAGGGGATGGTTGATGAGCAGGAACTCCATCTGCCCCTTGCGCGCCTTGTCGACCTTCTCGTTGTAGACGTGAATGTCCATGCCGTCCTTGACGGCGGTCGCACAGCCGGCCTGCAGCTTGGGCATCCCTTCGATCTCGACCAGGCACATGCGGCACTGGCCAACGGTGGAGAGAGCGGGGTGATAGCAGAAGTGGGGGACGTGAACCCCGGCGGCCTTCGCCGCCTCTACGAGATTGATTCCGTCCTGGACTTCGACTTCGATGCCGTCAACGGTGATTTTGGCCATAACGAGTCGCTGAACATCCGTGGGTTTGAGTGGGATCGGTAACGGCTCGGAGAGAGTTGAGCCGTGAAAAGTTTCACAAGGCGGGAGGATACTGATTTGACCAGAGGTGGTCAACGAGAGAGCGCACGGGAAAAGGCAGGGACTAGGGGCTAGGGGTCAGGGATCAGGAAAAGCCAAAAGCCAGAAGCCAGAAGCCAGAAGAAAAGGCGAAGCCAGAAGGCAGAAGGCAGAAGTGAAGTCAAAGGCGGCCACTGCCCCGTCATCCTGAGGGAGCGCCGCAGTGATCTTGCCGTCGCGACGATGGTGCGCGCGACCGAAGGATCTCCAGATGCGCGAATGGCGTTGGCCGGTGCGGGGGACACGCGCGGGTGGCCCGAGCCTGCCATTTAGAGTTCCTTCGGTCGCGCCCGCGGCGGGCGTGAAAGGCACCGTCAGCGCGGCGCTCACTCAGGATCACTCCTG
>JBHEPS010000163.1:0-459 GCA_046260175.1 Thermoanaerobaculia bacterium | reverse complement strand
CTTCTGGTGGCGATCTCGCTTCTCGGGGTATCTCTGTGGAAAACGATCGATGATGATTTCCAGCCCGCGCAGCCGGCCGCCTCGGCCGATGCAGGGGCAACTCCGGTTGGGGCGAACGACCCGGTGGTCATGACCGTGGACGGGACGCAGGTGCGCGACTCGGAGTTCGCGGCGATGCTTCAGAGCCTCCCCGAGAATATGCGGACGGCGCTCGCGAATCCCGGTGGGCGCGACATTCTCGCCGAGGAGCTGGTCAAGCGGAAGGTGCTCGAGAGGTATGCCCGGGATAAAGGGCTGGCGCGCCAGCCTCAGGTCGCCGCCGCTCTGGCGGTCACGCAGGGAGAGATCCTGGCGACCGCTGCGCTGCGGGACAAGCTCGCCTCCCTCCCTACGCTCACGCCCCGGGAGATCTACGACCAGAACCGCGATCAGTTCGAGACTCTGGTCCTGAGCCAGGTG
>JBHEPS010000162.1:0-5064 GCA_046260175.1 Thermoanaerobaculia bacterium | reverse complement strand
GTATACGACCGACCGCAGCTTCGAGGTCACGAGTCTCGCCGTCCAGGTCTACGGCGGCTACGGCTACATCAAGGAGTACCCGGTCGAGCAGCTGCTTCGCGACTGCCGCATCACGCCGATCTACGAAGGAACGAACGGCATTCAGGCGATGGACCTTTTCGGCCGCAAGCTCGGGCAGAACGGCGGCAAGCCGATCCTCGACCTCGCCGAGGAGATCCGTCGCACCGTGGCTGCCGCCAGCGAGGTGGATCGCATCGCGCCGATGGCGGAAAAACTGGAAGAGGCCCTTCTCCGCCTCGAAGAAGTCGCGCGGCACATGGGGATGACCGCCATGTACGGCAATCTCCTCACCGCCGCAGCCCATGCCACGCCGTTCCTCGAAGTCTGCGGCGACGTGATCGTCAGCTGGATGCTGCTCTGGCGCGCACGCGTCGCCACGGAAGCTCTCGGCAACGGAGGGAAGGAAAAGGACTCTCCCTTCTACGAAGGGCTCATCAAGAGCTCCGAGTTCTTCACGCAGACGATGCTTCCGGTGACCCTTGGAAAGATGGACTCCATCCTCGGCGCCAGCAGCGTCGCGGTCGACATTCCCGAGGAGGCCTTCGGGGCGAAGTAACAGACGAAGCCTCCAGGGAGAACCGATGACCAACGAGCCTTTGACCCCTTCGACCGCTCTGCCGGCGGCAAGAACCCCGAAAGCGGTCTACGTGCTGATGATCCTGATTACGCTGGTGGGCATCGTCGGCCTGGTCTGGATCATGGCGCAGAACTTCGTGACTCAGGAGCCCTTCTCTCCCGCGACCGCCATGGTCGCGGGAGTGCCGGCGAAGGTGCTGTTCTTCCTCATTCCCCTGATCGGGCTCGCCTTTTTCACCTGGATCATGGCGCGGCGCGTCGCGCCTCTGCTTCGCGCCGCTCCGGATCCCCGGTTCGAGCAGATTCCTCAGCGCATCTTCCTGGTGCTCAAAATCTGGCTCGCCCAGTGGCGACAGCCGCGCTACATGCTGGCCGGTGTTCTCCACATCGTCGTCTTTATCGGCTTTCTGATCCTCGCCGTCCGATCGACGGAACTGGTGATCCTCGGCTTCGTTGAAGGTTTCGTCATGCCCGGCTTCGGCGGCGCGCTGGGTGCCGCTTACAACGTGGTCAAGGACATCGCCGCAACGGCCGTATTCGTAGCCGTCGTTATCCTCGCCGTGCGCCGCGCCTTCTTCAAGCCGGCCCGGTACGCCGTCCCCGAGAACCTGGGGAAGGATCACACGCCGGAAGCCCTCTTCGTCCTGGGGCTCATCGCCCTCCTGATGATCTCCGAAAGCCTCTTCGAGGGAAGCCTCCTTGCGGCCCAGGGAGAAGCGGCCCACGCCGCCACGGTCCTCACTCTCCCCTGGATCTTCGAGCGGATGCTCGCCGGAGCGCAGGTCTCGATGCTGGCGGGCATCAATCTGGCCGCCTACGCGATCCACGACCTCACCTTCTTCTTCTTCCTCTGTTTCCTCCCCTTCGGCAAGCACTTCCACGTCATCACGTCGCTCTTCAACGTCTTCTTCATGCGGCTCAAGCCCGGCAACGTCAAGCCGGTCGTTCACGGGATCTCGGATGCCGAGCTGGACGATCTCGAGTCTTTCGGCGTGAAGAAGTTCGAAGACTTCACCTGGAAGCACATGCTGGACTTCTACAGTTGCGTCGACTGCGGCCGCTGTTCGGACCACTGCCCGGCCACCGCCGTCGGAAGACCGCTCTCGCCGCGATTCATCAGCATCAAGGCGCGCGATTACGCGTTCGCGCACTATCCCGTCTTCGGCAAACCTGCGGTTGACGGAGCTCCGCTGATCGGCAGCATCTACAGCGAGGACGAGATCTGGTCCTGCACGACCTGCGGGGCCTGCGAAGAAGAGTGTCCCGTCGGCATCGAGTACATCGACAAGATGGTCGACCTTCGTCGCGGAATGGTCGACGAGGGGATGGTGCCCCAGTCGCTGCAGAAACCGATGAGCGCTCTCGAAAAGCGGGGCAATCCCTGGGGCAAGCTGGAGAAGAAGCGCTCCGAATGGATCGCCGGCGTCGGCGAAGGGACCGAGGTGAAGACCGTCGAGAAGGGCGACACCGCCGAGACCCTCTACTTCGTGGACAGCATCACCTCCTATGACGATCGCATGCAGAAGATCGCCCAGGCGACGGCTCGGATCCTGGTCAAGGGCAAAGTCGACTTCACCGTGATCGGCAAGGACGAGAAGGACAGCGGACACGACGTCCGGCGGTTCGGCGAAGAGATGCTCTTTCAGACACTCAAGGAACAGAACACGGAGGCCATCAAGGCTTCCGAAGCTCGCCGCATCGTGGTCAATGATCCGCATGCCCTCAATGCACTGCGGAACGACTACACGGGAATGCCGCCGGTGCAGCACATCAGCGAGATGATCGCGGAAGGTATCGAGAGTGGACAGCTGAAGCTCCAGCCGCTCGCGGATCCGACCAAGACCTACACCTATCACGACCCCTGCTACCTCGGGCGGCACAACGACACCTATGACGCTCCCCGTCAGGCCATCGACTGTATCCCGGGCCTGAGGCGCGTCGAGATGACGGGCAACTGCCGCGACCGCTCCTTCTGCTGCGGTGGCGGAGGGCTGATGCTCTTCTACGAGCCCGAAGAGGAACAGCGCATGGGGGTCGTGCGGGTCGAGCAGGCGCGGGCGGCCGGCGCGGACGTCATCGTGACCGCTTGCCCCTACTGTCTGACCAACATCGAAGACGCCATCAAAGTCGCCGGGCTGGAGGGGAAGATGGAAGTCCTCGACCTGGTCGAGCTCGTCGACGGTCAGCTTCAATCCTGAACTGTTCAAGAGGAGATCGGATATGGAGATCCTGGTTTGTGTAAAACGCGTTCCCGATTCAGCGGAGAACGAGATCAGCGTAGCGTCCGGAGGAGCTGACATCCGCCGCGAGGACCTGGTCTACTCGGTCAACGAGTGGGACAACTACGCGGTGGAGGAAGCCATCCAGATCGCCGAGCGCGTGGGCGGAAACGTCACGATCGTTTCGGTGGGTGACGCGGATGCCGAAGAGGTCGTACGCCGGGAGATGGCGATGGGCGCCGGCCAGGGGCTCCTCCTGACCGACGAAGCATTCGACGGCTCGGATGGTCTTGGGATCGCGAAGATCCTCGAGGCTGCCGCAAGGAAGGGTCAGTACGATCTGATTCTCACCGGCGCACAGGCCGATGACGGCGCTGCGCAGGTGGGCGGCATGCTCGCCGCGCTCCTGGACTGGCCGTACGCCTCTCTCGTCAACATGATCGAAGTGCATGAAGGCAACATGCTGAGGGTCGGCCGCGAGATCGAGGGGGGCGCCCAGGAAGTCAGCGATATCGAGACTCCCTGCGTCCTTTCCATCCAGACCGGCATCAACGAGCCTCGCTACGTCGGAATCCGCGGCATCCGTAAGGTTGCATCGGTGGAGATCCCGGTGCTCGACGCCGGCGCGCTCGGTCTCGACGCCAACGCTGTGGGCGCTGCCGGGGCCAGAGTCAAACGGGCGGACTATTTCGTTCCGCAGGCCGGCGCGGGCGCCGAGATGCTCGAAGGAAGCACCGAGGAGATCGCCGGCAAGCTGGTGGATCTGCTGCGAGCCAAGGGAGGGATCAGGTAATGGACGCCAAGGTCTTCGTTCACGTCGCTCACAAGGATGGCAAGGCGGATGACTCCGCGTTCGAGCTGGCCGCCGCCGCCCAGAGCCTCTTCCCCGGCTCCAGTACCGTGGCGCTCGTTGCAGGTTCCGGAATCGACGAGGTCTGCCGGGAAGCGGGAACGCTGTTCGGCGAGGTCTGGAAGTTCGATCATGCGTCCCTCTCCTACCCCAACGCGGAGCTCCTCCGGCCGCTTCTGGTCAAGGTCCTTCCTGCCGGGGCGATTGTGCTTCTGCCTCATGACACGTTCGGGTTGGACCTCGGACCGGGGCTCTCGGTCAAGCTCGGCGTAACGTACGTGCCCGACGTGGTCGGTGTGGAGGGTCTCGAAGGAACGACTTTGAAGGTCGTGCGGCAGGAGTTTGCCGGCCAGGTGAGCGCTCATGTTCACTGCGAGATCGGCAGCGGCGTGGTGATCACGGCGCGTGCCGGTGCGTTCCGCGCCGTCGAAGGTGGGGCCGCCTCAGGCGACGTCGTGGACCGCTCGGCCGAAGCGGAGGGACTTACGGCTCGGCGCAGGTTCGTCGAGCTCGTCGAGGCGGAAGCGGGGGACGTGGACATCACCCGTGAAGACGTGCTCGTGTCCGTCGGCCGAGGGATTGGCGACCGCGAGAACCTCGTGCTGGTGGAGGAGCTCAGCCAGGCCATGGGGGCCGTGCTCTCCTGCTCCCGTCCCATCGTCGATGCCAAATGGATGGAGCGACCGCGCCAGGTCGGCACCTCGGGCAAGACCGTCAAACCGAAAGTCTACGTCGCCCTCGGCATCAGCGGCTCCTTCCAGCACCTCGGCGGAGTCAAGGGAAACCCCTTCCTGCTCGCCATCAACAAGAACCCGAAAGCCCCGATCTTCCAGGCGGCCACCGTCGGCGTCGTCGCCGACCTCATGGAGCTCCTCCCCGTCCTGACCGAAAAGATCAAGGAGAGCCGCTGAGCCCAAGGGTCAAACCCCAGGGTCACATCTTCGTTTTCCTCCAAAACCTCAGGGTCACATCTTCGAACCTCAGGGTCACATCTTCGAAATTCGTCCCGGCCATCGTGGCCTGGCCTAAACTCCGAAGATGTGACCCCTTCCAGCACCGAACTTCGAAGACGTGACCCCTATTAAGAGGCAGCTTTGCTCGCTGCGAGGGTCTTCAATTGGCATCGCGGCGGGAAGCGAGCTGCGATTAGTGGCGGTCCGACCCTCGAGATCGACGCCGGACGCCCGGTTTCCCTGGCGGTGGGCGTGTCGCGGACGCAGCTCCGCCCCGCCGATCGTCATCAGCGGGCGGGGAGGGTTACGATTTCGGTTGTTTTGCGGCTCGTGAATCCGATCGGCTACCGCGCGCCGTGCGGCAAGGGCGGCGTGAGCGCGAGCAGCGCACGGCACGACCTGGCCG
>JBHEPS010000161.1:4537-5107 GCA_046260175.1 Thermoanaerobaculia bacterium | reverse complement strand
GGGGCTTCGGAGTGCGGCGGCCCTGGCCAGGCGAAGCTCCCAGCTTTCGATCGCCGGCAGCGCGGCTTCCTGCCGCGCGTGGCTCAGAGGGTCCGGGGACCCCACGCCGAAGCTGGAAGCTTCGGCCTCCTGTGAGCGAAGCTGAAAGCTTCGCCTACCCCGCCAGCGGATTCACCGCCCGAACGCCGCGAAAGCAGGAGAAATCGCGATCGGCCGTCCATAGCTCGGTGACACCCCAGCGCCTGCAGAGCGCGGCGACGCGGGCGTCGTGCACCTTCGCTCCTGAGACCTTCGCGGTGGTGAGAAGCTCGCGCGCGACGCTCCAGTAGCCAGGGTCCTCGCCGATGGGTCGCAGGAAAGGTGACTCGAGCCAGGCATCCACCTGACCGATCGCTTTCGCGAGCGGCGTCGGCGGCGCATAGATCTTCGGGTGCGTCACCACGGCGATGAACTCATGAATGCACGGCCACGGGATCGCCCACGCCGCAGCCCCCTCGGCGAGCGACCGCACCGCCTCCAGCGCCGGCTCGTGAAACTCCGAATCCTCCCGATGCGCGTACACGAGGACGT
>JBHEPS010000161.1:0-4528 GCA_046260175.1 Thermoanaerobaculia bacterium | reverse complement strand
AGCCGGAAGGGCTTCTGCCGCCGGCGCCTCGCGATCGCCAGCTCCAGCCCCTCTTCGATCAACGAGCGAAGCGAGCTCCCCTCCGCCGCAGCCAGCTCGCGCGCCGCATCCATCAACGGCTCCCGGATCTCCACGGTCGTCTTTGTCGCCATGATCCATCAAACGGGGCGGACATGACCCATATTCCCATATTGTCCATTGTGGCCACGGCTTGGCTTCACCAGCCGTGGCGTACCCACGAGGGCGCTATCCCGCCCGCGTGATCCGCCGCAACCGCTCACGCGTTGCCTCGTCCATCGCATCGGGAGCAGCGAGACGCTCGCGGAGCCCGCGCACGGTCGCGGCGAACACCCCGCCAAAGCGCTCGCACGCATCGCATCCCAGGAGGTGCTCTTCGACGCGCACCCGCAGGCGCGAGTCGATCGTCCCGTCGACGAAGTCGGAGAGAACGGCGAGCACTTCGCCGCATCGGACGCCGCCCACTTCCCGTTCGCCCTTCATACGATTCTCCTCTTCATCTCCGCGGTCAGGCGGAGGCGCGCGCGGTGGAGGCGCGTCTTCGCATTCGCCAGGGTCATACCCAGAATCTCTGCCGCCTCCTCACCCGAGAATCCTTCGACGTCGCGAAGGAGAAGAATTTCCCGGTCGCTCTCGGCGAGAGACGCCAGTGCGGCTGCGAGCAGCTCCCGCTCTTCCGCGCGCGCCGCCACGCGCTCGGGCGAAAACTCCGATCCCCAACCAGCCTGCGCTCCGAGGCTTTCGAGCGGCTCGAAGTCAGATGGCTCCCCCGCGCGCCGGCGCTGCAGCCGGAAAAGCGCGTTGCGCGCGATCGCGAACATCCATGCGCGCGCGTCCTCTCCGTCGCGCTGTTTCTTCCCATGCTTCCAGATCGCCAGGAACGTCTCCTGAAGCGCATCCTCGGCATCCGCCTCGCGGCGCGCCAGCGAACGGAGGTAACGGAAGAGGGAGGGCGAGCGGCGGTCGACGAGCTCCTCGAAGGCGCCCGCGTCGCCGCCCGCCGCCCTCTCGATCAGCGCGGCGTCGCCGCGTTCGAAGACCGCTTCATCGGACATGTGCTGATTCCGAAGAGAGTGTACGCCGGGCAGCTACCGAGGAGGCCCGTGACGATCGGAATGATTCCGAGGTAGGCCCATGGCGTCTTCGGGCCGAAGAACGCGAGCGACAGCACGGCCACGCCGATGACCACGCGGAGAACGCGATCGGCCACCCCTTCGTTGGATGGAAACAGTCTGCTCATGATGATCTCCTTTGGTGCGGGGGGTTCGCCCCACGCTTCAGAAGGGAAGAGTCACGGACCACCCAAAAGGATTCACACCAAAAGTGGCGGAGGATCCTTTCCTCCGCCGCGAGACATGTCAGACGTCCCGCACTCGTCGGCCGGCGAGATCCGGCCCGGGCGTGAGGGTGACTTCGCCCGGCTGCCAGCCGGACGGGGGCACTTCCCCGGTCGCGCGGACATGCTGGAACGCCTTGATCTGGCGCACCAGCTCTTCCGGATTGCGACCGACCTCGGGGGTGAGAACTTCCATCGCCCGAATGACGAAGTCGGGATCGATGAGGAACCGTCCCCGGATATCGGCTCGGATGGAATCGCCCCCCGCCCACGACGGTTTCCCGTGAGAAATTTGGTTCCATCCACCAGCGCGGCGAGCAGTTGACGCCTGAAGAGGCCCGCAGGGCCTGAGGATTTTCCGATGACCACGTCTCGGCGACTTCCGCTCGTCCTCCTTCTCGCAGCCACACTCCTTTTCTCCTCATCGGCTTTCGCCGCGAACGAAGAGATCGATCCGTCGCTGGCCCTCCAGATCACTCCGCCGGGACCGCTGAAGCTCATCGTCGAGTTCCACGGGACGCCACGAGCGGTGCCGGGAGCGCGGCTCTCCGCCGCCGCTTACGAGGAGATCTTCTCGCGGTTCGAGCGCGACCTTCATCTCGAGGAAAGCTCCGTCCGGGCGCAATCGGCGACCGGCTCTCGAGCCGAGCGCCGGATCCGGCGGACCTATTCGACGCTCTTCTTCGGCGCCGCTGTGACGGTTCCGGCCGGCGATCTGGAGCGGCTGCGCCGCCTCCCCTACGTTCGCGCCGTGCACCGCGACACGGAGGTGAAGGCGTACGCGAACGGCGAGGTCGTGGACGCGCGGATCGGTGTGAACGCGCAGAACCTCGGCGTCCGCGGAGCCGGGATCATCGTCGCGGTCATCGACACCGGGATCGATTACAACCACCCCGCTCTCGGAGGCGGGTTCGGCCCCGGATTCAAGGTCGCGGGAGGGTGGGACTTCGTCGATGACGACGCCGATCCGATGGATACCAACGGCCATGGGACGCACGTTGCAGGAACCGTCGCCGCAAACGCCCCTCACCTGATCGGGGTCGCCCCCGACGCCACCCTTCTCGCCTACCGCGTTCTCGGCACCAGCGGATCGGGGGAGATTTCCGGCGTCATCGCAGCCATCGAGCGCGCCGCCGACCCGAACGGCGACGGAGACCCGTCCGACCGCGCGCACGTGATCAATCTCAGCCTCGGTGGTCCCGGAACGGCGGAGGATGCCGCTCCGCGGGCCGTCGACAATGCGACCGCCGCCGGCATCGTCGTCTGCATAGCGGCGGGGAACGACGGCGCGACCGCCTCGATTGGCAGCCCCGGCGTCGCGGCCTCGGCAGTCACGGTCGCTGCGGTGGACGCGGAGGGGAAGATCGCCTCATTCAGTTCGCGCGGGCCGACGCCGCGCGACTTCCAGTTCAAGCCCGATCTCGCGGCTCCCGGCGTGGCGATCGTCTCGTCGATTCCGGGCGGCGGTACGGCGGCCTTCAACGGCACGTCGATGGCGACTCCGCACGTCGCGGGGGTCGCTGCCCTGCTGCGCCAGCTCCACCCGGACTGGAGCCCCGCCGAGGTGAAGGGAGCGCTGATCGCGGGAGCGAAGAGCTCGGAGGATTCGCCGCTGGCGCGCGGGGCGGGGAGGGTCGACGCGGCCCGGGCAAGTGCCGTCCCGGTTGTGGTGGACGGCTCCGGCCTGATGTTCGGCCTGCAGGCCGGAACCGAGGGGACGTGGGAGGCGACGCGGACGATCGTTCTCCGCAACCGCTCCTCGGTCACCCAGACCCTATCGGCATCGGCGACTGGAACGGTGACGGGGATTCAGATGTCGATGGCCCCGAGCTCGATCACCCTGGCGCCGGGCGAGTCGAAGAGCGTGGCCGTCACGATGACGGGCGATGGCGCACAGGTCGCGTTCCCGGCGGAGATGACCCTCGGAGGCGACCTGAAGTTCGCAGGAGCAACCCCGCTTTCGATTCCCTGGGGGGTGGTCCGCGCCGCGCGCCTGAAAATCACCACGGACTTCATCGCCGAAGCGATCGTGACGATCTCCGAAGAGCGAGGCCTGACTTACCGGTACGAGAACGACGCAGCGGAGCTGCTCGCGCCGCCGGGATCCCATCCCTGGACGCTCATCGCGACCCGCTCGTCGCTGGAGAGCGGAGAAGAGATCCTGACGATGGTGACGGCCGAGAACGTGATGGTCGCCGGGGACCAGGCTCTGGCTCTCCGGCTCGCCGATGCGAAACACGAGCTGCGGATCGAGGGACGCACTCCGGACGGATCCCTTCTGCGCGAGCTCCCCGGCGGGACGAGCTCGCAATTCTACTCGCTCGATCTGCGCGTGATGTACCGCGCGCCGGGCCGGCCTTTCGATCTCGGCTTCAGCGGTTTCCCGATCGCCGTGGTTCGCTCGACGCCGCTGTCGGATCATTTCACGATTCTCGCGCGCGAGACGTATGTCGACCTCGCCTCGATGCAGGGCTTCCACTTCGAAGCACGGCCGCAGGTCGGACTGTCGGCTTCGGCCGCAACCGAGCCGTCGTCTCCCTACCAACAGGCACGCCTCTCGTGGGGGCCGCGCTCTCCCAGAGCCCCCCTCGCCGTCTGCGACAGCTGGGGATTCAGCATCGGTCCGCTGAGTGTCTCCGGCTCAGGCGAATGCGTTTCGACGACCGTCGATGGCGAGGTCACGTTCGATTACCGCGCCATGGAAGAAACGACCACCGAGTCGTTCGCCGGCCTCCGGATCGACATCGCGCGCACGGAGTCGCAGACCTTCCGCGCGATCGAGGGAGGAATCGTCGCCTCCGACGAGTTCGTGCCACCGGTCGTCGCCGCTCGTATCCCCGATGGAGGGGAAGCGTACCTGGCGGGTGGCGAGGCCTTCCCGTTCTTCTTCATCGGCACGGGTGCGGTCCAGTTCTCGCAGCCTGTCTGGGGGCTTCGCGGCGGGCTGGGTGAGCTCTACGCCGAGCCGAGTCTCACTTCCTGGAGAATCTACGACGCCTCGGGTGCGCTGCAGCACCAGGGCGTCCATGGACCAGGGCACAACGAACCGGTGCCGCTTCCCGTCGCCGGATCGCGATTCGTTGCGACGCGGTGGCCGCTGGAGATTGCGGGCCTGCGGTCGCGCGGAACCGTGGAGGCGAAGTTCGGCAACGACATGGCCGACCTCCGTGCTCC
>JBHEPS010000160.1:0-5127 GCA_046260175.1 Thermoanaerobaculia bacterium | reverse complement strand
GAAGAGAGCACCCCCTCCCGTAACCGGGGGGAAGCGGGAGGCGTGCGGCGGACATCGGTCCTCGAGCTCGCGCGGCGTACCGATGCCGACCTCGACCATGCGAGGCAGGTCGCCAACCTGGCCACCCGGATCTTCGATCAGACCAGGGTGCTCCATGAGCTCGACGACGGTGCCCGGGAGCTCATCGAGTACGCGGCTCTCCTCCACGAGGCCGGGCTGCACATTTCATGGAAGGGTCATCACAAGCATGCCTACTATCTGATCCGGCATGCGGAGCTGCGAGGGTTCACGCAGGAGCAGGTCGCGGTGATCGCTAACCTCGCCCGCTACCACCGCAAGGCGAAGCCCTCCGCGAAGCATGAAAGTTTCAGCGAGCTGGATGAAAAGCAGCAGCTCGTTGTCGAGAGAGGAACTGCTATTCTCAGGATGGCCAACGCGCTCGACCGCGGCCGCAGCCACGCGGTTCGCGATGTGGAGGTAGCCCTCGAGAATGGGAATGCCTCCTTCGTCCTCAAGTCGAAAGGCGCGGCAGGTCTCGAGGCCGAGGCCAGCCGCAAGAACGCGAAGCACTTCGGCAAGGTGTTCGGTGTCGTCGCCGCAATCGAGGTGCATACGGGGGGGCGGAAGTGAAGACTGAAAAGATTGAGACTGAAAAGAACAAGACTGAAAAGAACCAGACTGTGAAGAATAAGACTGAAAAAAATAAGACTGAAAAGATTGAGACTGAAAAGAATAAGACTGAAAAGATTGAGACTGATGTGAGCCCGGATGAATCCGGAGAGGAGTACGGCCGCGTGATCATCCTCGTGCGGCACGGAGCCGCCGAAGACGCCGGTGAGCAGGGATCGGATGCCGACCGGGAACTGACCGATGAAGGGCACGCCCGGATGAAGTTCGCCGCTCGCGGGATCGCAGCAATGGTTTCCCGCCCCTCGGCGATCATCACGAGTCCCCTCGTCCGCTCTCAGCAGACGGCGCGGTGGGTATCGCGCGCCTGGCGAGGGAGAACCGAGCCCGATACGGCCGACATTCTCGCGCCGGATGGTGATCCCGGCCAGCTCGAGTCCTTCGTTCGCAGCCTCCCGGGGAAGAGAACGGTTCTGATCGGCCATGAGCCCAATCTCTCCATTCTGGCGGAGCGGCTCATCGGGATCCGTGAACGCGGGGCGATTCGGCTCGGGAAGGGGGGAGCGTGCGCGATCATTCTCGAGGCGGGGTCGGCGAAACTCGAATGGCTCATGACTCCGCGGGCCCTCCGGACGCTCGGCTCGCGCTGAAGGTTTTTCGCGAGGGTCGCCTCACGGCGACCGGACCGGCGCAGCCGGTCCCTACCGGCTGCTTTTCTTGCGCAGTTGCTTCGCCTTCTTCCGGATCGAGGCAGGGCGCTTGAGCGACTCCTCGTAGGGACCGACGGGCACCGCTTCCGACCTGGCGATCTCGATGAGCTTCTCCTGGCTCCGGAGCCGACCCCCGGTCCGGCGCTCGTAATTGCCATCGGGAAGCAGACGCCATCCCTTCGTGTCGTCCGCCATGCCGATCGCCAGAACCTCGTCGGTGAGACGCTTGCGAATCCCCGGGTCGAGGATCGGATAGGTGACTTCGATCCGGCGGAAGAAGTTGCGCGGCATCCAATCGCCGCTCGACACCCAGACCTCCTCTTTACCACCGTTGAGGAAATGGAAGATGCGTGAGTGTTCGAGGAACCGGTCGACGACCGACACGACGCGGATGTTGGCGCTGACGTCGTCGAGTCCCGGGACCAGGCAGCAGATTCCGCGGATCAGCAGGTCGATCTTCACCCCGGCCCGGCTTGCCTTGTAGAGAGTCTCGATCACGGCGGCATCCACCAGAGAGTTCATCTTGACGGCGATCCCGGCGGGCCTCCCCGCTTTCGCGTGAGCGGCCTCTCTTTCGATCTGCTCGATGACCCAGCGGTGGTAGTCCATCGGCGCCACCACGAACCGCTTCCATTCGAGGCCGGGCGCGGTGTGATCCAGAATGTCCTGAGCGCTGGCGAGGCTGAATCCCGTCAGGAGATTCATGACCGTCGACGTGTCCTCTCCGATCTCCTCGTTCACGGTGAACAGGTCGATGTCCGTATATTGGACGGCCGTCATCGCGTTGTAATTTCCGGTCGAAAGATGAACGTAGCGCCGGAGCCGTCCCTCTTCACGCCGCACGACCAGGCAGAGTTTGCAGTGCGTTTTGAGCCCGACAAGACCGTAAACCACCTGGACGCCCGACTGCTCGAGCCGGCGCGCCCATGCGATATTCTTCATCTCGTCGAAACGCGCCTGGAGCTCGACGACTACCGTGACCTGTTTTCCCTGCTGAGCCGCCAGCATCAGCGCTTCAATGATCGGTGAGGTGCGGTCGCTGCGGTATAGAGTGAGCTTGATTGCAGCGACGCCCGGATCGTCGGCGGCTGCCTGCACGAACTCGACGACGGGGGTGAATGAATCGAATGGCCGATGCAGCAGCACATCTCTCTTCCGGATGATGGAGAAGATGTCCTCGGCGCTGGCGAGTTGCGACGGAATCCGCGGGTTGAACGGCGGCTCACGGAGGGCCGGCTTCTTCACCTCGTCGTAGATCTGCATCAGGTCGCTGAGTTTCAGCAGGCCCGGCGCGCGGAAGATGTCTTCGCGCTCCATCTGCATCGCATCGGCGAGGAGGCCGACCAGGGCGTCGTCCGCTTCGGACCCGATCTCGAGCCAGACGACCTCCTTCCGTTCGCGCCTCCGCAGTTCGGCCTCGATCGTCTGGAGCAGATCCTGCTGAACCTCGTCCTCGCGGATCGAGATATCGGCGTTGCGAATGACCCGGAACGGCACGGCCGTGCGCACGCGCAGGCCCGGAAAGAAAGGCGCCAGGTGCTTCGCAATCAGAGGGCCGAGCAGGAGATACCGGTGCCCCTCACCCACGCGCATCAGCCGGGGAACATTGGTCGGAAGCTTCAGGAAAACGACGTGTTCCTCGCCCCGCTCGCTCTCGAGCTGAATCGCCAGATTCAGGCTCAAGTTCGCGAGGAATGGGAAAGGATGACCCGGATCGAAGGCAAGCGGGGTGAGGATCGGCGCGATCTGCTGCTCGAAATGCTCCGAAAGCTGGGCCTGCTCGCGCGATGAGAGCGAATCGTAGTCGACGAGGCGGACGCCGTTCTTCTTCAGCCCGGGCAGCAGTTCATCCTCGAGGACGCTGTACATCTCGCGCAGTTGACGCCGGACCCTCGAACGAACCGCCTTGAGCTGCTGCCGCGGGGTCAGACCGTCCGCGGATCGCTCCTTGATTCCGGCGCTGATCATGTCGCGAAGGCTTCCGACCCTGACCATGAAGAATTCGTCGAGATTGTTCGACGCGATGGCCAGGAAGCGAACCCGTTCGAGTAGGGGAACGGACGGATCGCCGGCTTCTTCGACGACCCGCTGGTTGAACTCGAGCCAACTCAGCTCCCGGTTGAACAGCGGCACGGGCTCGGAAGCGGTCGCCAGGGGAGGAAGGGGGAGGGAGGAAAGGGAAGGGCCTGACGGAATCTCGTCCCGCTCGCCCGCTCCGGGAGGTTTTTCGGGAGCGTTTTCGGGTTTCGAAGCCTGTCTGGTCATGGTCTTTCCGGTTTCCGAGGGGCATGATTGTACGCACCGGGCGCCCTCTGGTCTGGATGAAGAAGCATCCTTTACGCCGACTTTACACCGCGCGAACGGCCACTTCACGCGGATGCATCAGAATCGCCATCGTCCCCGGGTGGCTGACTCGCTTCCCGCCTTCCGGGAGAAGCCCGTGTAAAGCCGAGTCGGTTTCAGACACCGGCTGTTTACATCGCTCCAGAGACTCGAAGACAGGAGTACGAGACAAATGAAGAAGACGATTACAGTTCAGAACTTCCTGGCCGCGGCTGTTGCCGTGCTGATGGTTGCCTGCGGAGGCGGAGAACGCCCGGCGGGCGAGGGCGGACGGGGCGGCCGGCCGAAGCCGGTGACCGTAAAGGGGTCGGACACGATGGTCATCCTCGGCCAGCGCATCGCCGAGGAGTACATGAAGCAGGACCCGACCGCGATGGTCCAGGTGACCGGCGGAGGATCGGGGACGGGAATCGCGGCACTGATCAACGGAACGGTCGATCTCGCGCAGTCGTCGCGATCGATGACCGAGGAAGAGAAGCAGAAGGTCGTCCAGAACCGGGGAGTCGGTGTGGTGGAGCGCCCGGTGGCGATCGACGCCCTGGCCGTCTTCATTCACGGCAGCAATCCACTTCAGAGCCTGACCATGGATCAGGTCAAGCAGATCTATCAGGGGAAGATCACGAACTGGCGCGAGCTGGGCGGGTCGGACTCGGAGATCATTCTCTACGGGCGTGAGAGCTCGTCGGGGACGTACGACTACTTCCGCGAGCATGTTCTCCTCAAGGAGGACTTCGCTCCCCGCGTTCAGACGCTTCAGGGTACGGCGGCCATCATCAATGCCGTGTCGAAGGATCCGGCATCGATCGGCTACGGCGGATTCGCTTATGCGACTGACGTGAAGCTGCTGCCGATCGCCGCGGAAGGGAAGGCTCCGGTCGCTCCGTCCGCGGAATCGGTCGCGTCGGGCGAGTATCCGCTCGCGCGTTTCCTCTACTTCTACTACACCGAGAACCCGACCCAGGCGGTGCAGGACTTCGTCGCTTTCACGCTCACTCCCGAGGGGCAGTCCGTGGTCGACAAAGTCGGCTATTTCCCGCTCAACCAGGGTTCCGCGGCGATGGGCGACGTCACCAGCGAACCGGTGGTGAGCGGAACGAATGCACAGTAACCTGACGCCCACGCGTCGGGCTAGGTTGCGGCATGCCGTCGATGGGTTGATGACCGGCGTCTTCACAGGCGCCGGTCTCATCGCCATCGCATTCATCTTTCTCATCTTCTTCTTCACGCTGAAGGAGTCCTTTCCGGTCTTCACGGATCCGGAGGTGAGGGAAGAAGCCAATCTGAAGGCCTTCTTCGTCCAGGCGCAGCCGGGAGATACGCTCGTCGATCGCTACATCTGGCAACCGACCTCGGCAAATCCGAAGATGTCGTTCATCCCGTTGATTCTGGGAACGCTGAAGGCGACGTTTGTCGGACTTCTGGTTGCCTGCCCGCTGGGGGTCGCGGC
>JBHEPS010000016.1:0-30728 GCA_046260175.1 Thermoanaerobaculia bacterium | reverse complement strand
CGACTTCCAGCTTCGCCTTTTCTTCTGGCTTCTGGCTTCTGGCTTTGGCTTCTGGCTTCTGGCTTCGGATCGATCCCGTCCTACCGATTCGGCTCCGACTCCGTTATTCTTCCCGGCAAAGCGTTGCCAGCGTGCTGAAGCCGATGGTAAGATTCGCCAACTTATTGAAAGCTAAAGAGATTCACGGCCGGAGGCGCGGGGAGGTCGGATTTTGCCGGAGGAAAAAAAACCAGCTCAGTCGATCAAGGTGACCGACAGGCGTCTGTTCACTGCAGAAGGTGAGATCCGTGAGGAGTTCCGTGAAAGCGTCAAGCCGAGCGACCCGGACGCGCCGCGGCCGGAGCCTCCGAAGGCGCCCGAGCCGCCGGAGCCCTCGAAGCAGGCCGGACCCGGGGCACGACCCGAGACCGAGCCCGAGTCGGAGAGTCTGTTCATGAGCCTGATCGAGCTTCTGGTCTATCAGGCCTCGGTCGCATTCCAGACTCAGCAACCCGAAGGGGCGCGCTCGATCATCGAGCTGATCGATATGCTTGCCGAAAAGACGAGCGGGAACCTCACGCCGGGAGAGCACGAGTATCTCGAGGCACGGAGGGGAGCGCTGAAACTGGCGTACGTGCAGAGAACCAAGAGGATCTGAATGGGTGCACGCGCCCTCGCAGCCGCGCTCCTGCTGCTGATCCTTGGGGGATCACGTCCCCTCAGCGGGATCGAGCTTCCGGCGGGAGAGTTGTGGTCGCGCGCCAACGCGGCGGCCGACGCCGGGGACTTCGACGACGCGGACCGGCAACTGAGCGAGCTGCTCGAACGCGGCGCGCAGATCGACCTCACACGCTATCCCCTGCTGGCACGGTCCGCCGCCGGCCTGGCTGAACAGGCATACCGAGAAGGAAACGAGCCGCTGTCGGAGTGGTCGATGGCAGCGGCGGCGCGGCTCGATCCCGTCACGGCCGCCGTGCCGTTCGCGGCCGCGGATCTCGCGAGGAGTCGCGGGGACTGGATCGGCGCGATCCGCTCGGTCATCAGCGGATTGGTGAAGCTGATGGCGGACGATTCGACCGGCACGCTGGCGCGAATGGACCTTCTCCTGATTCTCGCCCTCGCGATCTTTCTGACCGCGGCGGGGTTCGCGATCGCGCTGCTGGTCCGATACGGGCGCGCAGCAACGCACGACTTCCGCGAGATGCTTGGAGGAAGGCTTTCGGCGGGAGTGACGAGCGTTCTCGCTTTCTCGCTTCTTTTCCTTCCGGTCTTTCTCTGGCTCGGGCCGGTTTGGCTCATCCTCTGGTGGCTGGCCCTGACGTACGCCTACGGGAACCTGCGGGAGAGGGCAGCGATCGTGACCGTTCTCGTCGCCGTGGCGCTGAGTCCGCTCGTGGTCGACTATGCGGCGACGAGGATGGCTGGCCTTCAGAACCCGATCGTGCGCGCGGCGGTCGCGGACCTCAACGACGCGCACGACGAGGGGGCGGTGGTCGGCATGCAGTCGCTCCTCGAGGCCCAGCCCGAGGATCCGCTCCTTCACCTGCTTCTCGGGAACCTCTATTTTCAGCAGGGTTCAGACGTCGAGGCTCTGGTCCACTTCCGCCGGGCAGTGCAGCTGGATGAAGATCTGGCCGGAGCCCACCTGAACATCGGTAACCTCCACTTCCTCAACAACGACTTCACGGCGGCGATCAGTCGCTACGAGCGGGCGGGTACGCTCGATCCGCGCATGGCGATCGCACCATTCAATCACTCGGTCGCGGCGGCCCAGATGAACCGCTACGACGAGCAGGGCAGGCAGCTCGAGCTCGCGAAACAGCGGAGCCGGTCGGTCGTGAATCAACTCACCCGAAGGCCGCCCGTGCAGAAGGTCGCCAGCTACGAGCTGCCGGCGGCCGACGGCTGGGCGGCGGCGGAGAGGATCGCCAGGACGGAGGCAGCCCCGGAGGTGTTCGGCACCTACGCGTATTTTGATCCGAGCCGGTCCGCCCGGAACGCGCTGACCGGGGGGGCCGCGGCCGCGCTCATCCTGGCGCTGCTGATAGCCTGGGCACGACGGCGGACTGGACTCGCCGGCTCCTGCATCAAGTGCGGCCGGACCTTCTGTCCCCGCTGCAAGTCTGCGCGCGAGTCGGCGACTTACTGCACGCAGTGCATTCACATCTACCTCAAGAGAGATGGAGTGTCCCTGGACACAAAACGGAAGAAGCTCGACGAGGTCCAGGATTTCCAGTCGCGCACGCTTCGGACGCGGCGACTCCTGGCATTTCTGCTCCCGGGCTCGGCGCGCGTGTACGAGGGAGCGGTGATCTCCGGCCTGGTGCTGATGCTCGTCTTCCTGCTGTTCGTCTCCTCGGCGATTCTGGTCGGACGCACGGCGCCTCTCGGCCCCTCGGCCGACATGCTCCGCCTCGTGTTGCGGCTCGGGTCGGTGATCGGCGCCGTCCTCGTCTGGCTTCTTTTTTCGATCCCGTCGTTGCGGGAGCGGTCCGGGTGAGCGGAGACTGACGATGGCTCTCGAAGGCACACTCAAAGACTTCAGTCTCGCCGACATCTTTCAGCTCATCGGGCTGCAGAGAAAGACCGGCGTGCTGACCCTGAAGGGAACGGAAGACACCGTCACCGTCACGTTCCTGGACGGAAAAGTCGTCGCCGCCGACTCCCTGAAGCGAAAGATCGAAGACCGGATCGGACACGTCCTGGTCCGCACCGGATACCTGACGTCCGCGCAGCTGGATCGCGCGCTCGAGATTCAGAAGGAGACGCTCCAGCGCATCGGGTTCATCCTCACCCACAACGACATCATCTCGGCCGAGGAGCTGCGCGAAGCTCTCCAGCTCCAGATTCTCCAGGTGATCTACAGGCTTTTCCGCTGGAACGACGGGGAGTACCACTTCTCACAGGAAACCACGATCGAATACGACCACGACAACCTCGTGCCGATCTCGGCCGAGTCCATCCTCATGGAAGGCGCGCGGATGATCGACGAGTGGCCGATCATCGAAAAACGCATCCGGTCGTTCGAGATGGTCTTCCGGAAAAAGCCGATCGAGCAGCAGGTCCTGGTCGTGGCCGACGACGACGCGGAGATCGACTTCGACGAATCCGCCAGCCGAAAAAAGGGTTCGAGCGAAGCCATCCACATCTCCAGGCAGGAAAAGGCGGTCTATGACCTGGTGAACGGCAAGTCCACGGTTGGAGAGATCGTCGAGTCGAGCCGCTGCTCGGAGTTCGATACGGCGAAGGCTCTCTACGAGCTGCTCTCGCGCGACCTGATCGAGGAGGTTCGCGCCGAGCAGAAAACGTCCGCCGCTGCCGCTCCCCGGCCGGCCGAGGACCTTCCGTTCGAGGTTCCTTCTGCGGTTCCTCTTCCGCTCATCCTCGTGATCGCGCTGATCGCGCTCGCCTCGCTCGTCACCGGCGTGCGCAACCCCCTGAATATCCTCACGAACAACGCGGCGACAGGACCGCTCGTGGAGGCCAGAAAGGCAATCTCCCTCATCCGAGTCGATATCATCGGTAACGCGCTCCGCGCCTTCGAGCTCGCCAACGGCCGGCTCCCCGATTCCCTCGAGGCTCTCCCCCCCGACTTCATCTCTCCCCTTTTCCTCCGGGATCCCTGGGGATACGAGTACAAGTTCATCCAGCGACCGGAGAAATACCTGGTCATCGGCTTTCTTCCTGACGGAAAGCCCGACACCGACCTCTTCTTCACGCACAAACTCAGAGCCGAGCCCTTCACCGACACGCGTCCGCCGGCAGGGGGAATTCAGCTCGTCGACTGAAGCGTGAGGCTCTATGTTCCTGCGCGAGCGGCCAGCCTGCGAAGAGCCGCATCGAAGTCAGCGCCGTTTTGCCGGGCGCTTCCCGGATGCCGGCGTCCGCTTCTGGGGAGTGGAGGCCGGCTCGGCTTCCGCCCCGCCCGTCAGAAAGACCGGTGAGAAGATCTCGCGGATCTGCTCTTCGGAGATCAGTTTTCTCTCGCGCAGCAGATCGGGAATCGGCCGGCGTGTCTTCGCCGCCTCCTTGGCGACTTCGGCCGCTCTCGCGTACCCGATCAGCGGATTGAGTGCCGTCGCCAGGGCTGGAGAGCTGATGTAGTACGCCTCGCATTGCTCGCGATCCGCCTCGATGCCGGTGATGCACCGGTCGACGAACACGGGAACGTAGCTGTTCAGGATTTCGATCGAGAAAAGGACCTCGAACGCCATCAGCGGCATCATGACGTTGAGCTCGAGCTGCCCGGCCTGCATCGCGTAATCGACGGCCGCCGCGGCGCCGATCACGTGGAAACAGACCTGGTTCATGCACTCGAGCATCGAGGGGTTCACTTTGCCCGGCATGATCGAGGATCCGGGCTGGACGGCGGGAAGTATGAGCTCCCCGAGTCCGGTGAGCGGGCCCGAAGCAAGCAGCCGGATGTCGTTGGTGATCCGGGTCAGCTCGAGCGCGAGGCTGCGCAGGGCCGACATCACAGCCCCGACCGGAAGCTGCGACTGCATGGCCTCTCTCAGATCGGCCTGAGACTCGAGCTCGAGCCCCGTGGCGATCGAAAGGTTCCGGACGATCTGGTGGCGAAAGCCCGCCGGCGTGTTGATTCCGGTTCCCGTCGCCGTCCCCCCGATCCCGAGCTGCCGAAGCTGACCGGCGGACGCTTCGAGAAGGTCCGTTGCCCGTCGAACGGCAGCGCCCCAGGCGGCGAACTCCTGTCCGAGCGTCACCGGCACCGCATCCTGAAGGTGCGTCCTCCCCGACTTGATCACATCGGCGAACTCCTCTCCCTTGCGGTCGAGCGCGAAGGCGAGCCCGTCGAGCGCCGGAAAGAGCTCGCGAAGCAGAAGGAGCGTGGCGAGGCGGGTGGCGGTCGGGAACGTGTCGTTCGTCGACTGCGACATGTTGACGTGATCGTTTGGATGAACGGGCGCGTTACTGCCGAGTTTCGCCCCAAGGGCGCGGTTGGCGAGGTTCGCGAGAACTTCGTTGCAGTTCATGTTGAACGAGGTCCCGGCACCCGCCTGGAAGACGTCGACGACGAACTCGACGCGGTACTCGGGAGCGACGTACTCCGGAGGGACGAGCCATGGGACCGCGCGCACGTCGTCCTCGCGCGTTCGCGAAGCGCGATCGTGGCGCCGCCGCGAGGCGGCGAGGGCTTTGGTGAAGGAAACCGTCGATTCGGGACCGAGAATCCGATCGGCCGCGTCCGAGATCGCGGCGGCCGTCTTTCGATCGAGAACGCCGAGCTCGTGGTTGGAGACCGCGGCCGCTTTCTTGATCAGAATGTAGGCGCGGATGAACGCCGGATGGGACCGGAGTCCGCTGACGGGAAAATTCTCGACCGCGCGCTGGGTCTGCGCTCCGTAGAGCGCGTCCCGGGGGACGCTGACCTCGCCGAGTGTGTCTCGCTCGATGCGAAAACGGGGTGACTTTGCGGGCGCCATCGCTCCTCCTCGATGGAAGAGCCTACCGCAATTCGAGGGGAGTGACGTCAGCTCGTCCGGCTCGGCCCGCCGGGACGGGATCAGGCGCGCATCGCGGCGATCTTCGCCTTCGAGTCTTCCAGGACCCGCTCGTGAAGGGAGTTGCCATGCGAGTCCATCGTCACGATCGCGGTGAACCCTTCCACCCAGAGATGCCAGATCGCCTCGGGGCTGCCGAGGTCCATCCAGTCGACACCGTCGACGCGCTTGATCGCCTGGGCGCAGACCTGCGCCGCCCCGCCGATTGCGTGAAGATAAACGGCGCCGTACTCCTTGCACGCGGCGAGGGTCTTGGGACCCATTCCACCCTTACCGATCACGCCTCGGATGCCGTAGTCCCGCATGACTTCCCACTGATAAGGCTCTTCGCGGGAACTGGTCGTCGGGCCCGCCGCCTTGCAGACCCAGCGGTCTCCCTCTTTCACCATGACGGGGCCGCAGTGATAGATGATCTGGCCCGCGAGATCGACGGGCGAGGGGACGCCCTCGTGCAGGCGGTGGTGAACGGCGTCGCGGCCGGTGTAGAGCCGTCCGGTGATCGCGACCGTGTCGCCGACCTTGAGCGAGCGGATCGTCGCTTCGTCGACGGGAGTGGTGATTTCGATCATGGCCATGTTTGAGGGTCCTTATGTGGGCGGGGTTGTTCGCTCGGTTACGAGGCGCAGGCAGAGGAAAGGATCCTCTGCCACTGTCAGTAGAGCCACTCCTGCACGTTTCCCGATGCGTCCATCACCATGCCCCGCCGGCGATATGCCCAGCACATGTAGGCGACGCTCACGAAATAGCTCGCGGGGAGGCGGTTGATCGCGCCGATCTTGCAGGCGAGCAGAGTCGTTCGCCCGCCGAACCCCATCGGCCCGATGCCGGACCGGTTGGCCTTCTCGACGATGGTCCGCTCGAGCTGGTCGAGAACCGGATCCCCGTTCGGAGCGTCCAGCTCGCGGAGCAGCTGCTCCTTGGCGTGCATGTATCCGGTCCCGCGATCCCCTCCGATGCAGACGCCGAGGATTCCGGGCCCGCACCCCTGCCCCTGAGCCTGCAGGACCGCATCGAGAATCGCGTTCTCGGCGCCCTTGAGGTCTCGGCCGCCCAGGTCGGGATGCGGGAGGGAGTACTGCGCATTCATGTTCTCGCAGCCGCCCCCCTTGAGCATCAGCTTGACCTCGACGTGAGGTTTGCGCCACTGATGGAAATGAAACACGGGCGAGCCCGGGCCGGTGTTGTCGCCCGAGTTCTTCCCGGTGATGCTGTCCACCGAGTTCTGGCGGAGGAACCCGCGCCGCGTCGCCTCCCGAACCGCCTCGGTCGCCGTCTCTTCGAGCTCGATCTGGTCGTAGCCGACCGGGGCGTGAACGTAGAAGAGAATCGTCCCCGTATCCTGGCAGAGGGGGAGTGAGTTGTCCTTCGCGAGAAGAATGTTGCAGCCGATCACGTCGAGGGCGACATCCGCGTTCGAGCCCGGCTCCTCGCTCTTCCGCGAAGTGCCGATCGCGCGGGCCACGTCGTCCGGAAGAATGGTCGAGGTGCGCCGGATCAGCTCCAGCATCGATTCGAAAGCGGCGCTTCGGACTGCAGGGGTCTCAGCAGGTACGGGATTCGCGGTCATTTTCGTCTCCGGAGAGGGAGTGTAACGATCCCCTCTTTCTGCGTCGAGTGTGCTTCGCACACATGCGGGGGGTGATCCGCTGCTGGAAATGCGAACGGGATGCTCCCTGTTGAATATGAGTGCGATCGACTAAGATCGTGGCTGAATAGCCAACACGAGTCGTTGACCCGGCTCAGGTGAGGACGAGAAGGTGAATATCAATAAATTGACGACCAAGGCCCAGGAGGCGGTGATCGAGGCGCAGCAGCTCGCCCACGATGCCGGCCACGCCGAGATGACTCCGGAGCATCTGCTGATCGCCTTGCTCCGCCAGGACGGAGGAATCGTGATCCCGGTGCTCAACAAGCTGGGAGCCAACCCCGCTCCGATCGAGATGGAGGTGGCGACCGAGCTTTCGAAGCGATCGAAGGTGGGAGGAGCCTCGGCGGAACCGATGACCTCGGCTTCGCTCCGCTCCGTGTTCGACGCGGCGTTCCGTTCGGCCAGCGATTTCAAGGACGAGTTCGTATCGAGCGAGCACCTCCTGCTCGGAATCGCCGAAGCGAAGGGAACGACCGCAAATCAGATCCTCGGCAAGAACGGCGTGAGCCGCGACGCGGTGCTCAAGGCGCTCCAGAGCGTTCGCGGATCGCAGAGGGTCACGGATCAGAATCCCGAGGACAAGTATCAGGCCCTCGAGCGCTACGCGCGCGACCTGACTGAACAAGCGCGGAAAGGAAAGCTCGATCCGGTGATCGGAAGGGATGAGGAGATTCGCCGGGTCATCCAGGTTCTCTCGCGCCGGACGAAGAACAACCCGGTGCTGATCGGCGAGCCGGGCGTGGGGAAGACCGCAATCGTCGAAGGCCTCGCGCGCCGGATCATGGAAGGCGACGTGCCCGACGGATTGAAAAACAAGAGAGTGGTCTCGCTCGACCTCGGGGCGCTGATCGCGGGGGCGAAATACCGCGGCGAGTTCGAGGACCGGCTCAAGGCGGTGATCAAGGAGGTACAGGAGTCGGACGGAGAGGTGATTCTCTTCATCGACGAGCTGCACACGCTGGTCGGGGCCGGAGCGGCCGAGGGTTCGATGGATGCCTCGAACCTGCTCAAGCCGGCGCTCGCGCGGGGCGAGTTGCGCGCCGTCGGCGCCACCACGCTGAACGAGTACCAGAAATACATTGAAAAGGATGCGGCGCTCGAGCGGCGATTCCAGCCGGTCTTCGTCGGCGAGCCGTCGGTCGAGGATACGATCGCGATCCTCCGCGGTCTCAAGGAGCGGTACGAGGTCCATCACGGAGTCAAGATCCAGGACTCCGCGATCGTCGCGGCCGCGACGCTGTCGGACCGTTACATCTCGGATCGTTTCCTTCCCGACAAGGCGATCGACCTGGTCGACGAGTCGGCCTCTCGGCTCCGGATCGAGCTGACCTCGATGCCGCAGGAGATCGACGAGCTCCTGCGCCGGATGACGCAGCTCCAGATCGAAAAGCAGGCGCTCTCGAAGGAGACCGACGCGCTCAGTCGCGAGCGGCTCGCGGCGATCGAATCCCAGCTCTCGGAGCTGCAGGAGAAGATCTCCGGCCTCAAGGCTCAGTGGGAGTCGGAGAAGTCGGCCATCGGCCAGATCAGCGAGCTGAAGGCGAAGATCGAAGAGACGCGAGAGGCGGCGAACCGCGCCGAGCGCGAGGGAGACCTCAGCAAGGCGGCCGAACTGCGCTACGGGACGATGCCGCAGCTCAACACCGAGCTGGAGGCCGCGTCGGGGCGCCTCACGGAGATGCAGGCCTCAGGCGGAGGACTGCTCAAGGAAGAAGTCACCGAGGAGGACATCGCCGAGATCGTCTCCCGATGGACCGGGATTCCGGTCACGAGAATGATGGAGTCGGAGATCCAGAAGCTGGTGCGGATGGAGGATCGGCTGGGCCAGCGCGTGATCGGGCAGAAGGAGGCGGTCGTCGCGGTCTCCAACGCCGTGCGCCGCTCGCGAGCCGGGCTGCAGGACCCGGACCGGCCGGTCGGATCGTTCATCTTCATGGGGCCGACCGGGGTCGGAAAGACCGAGCTCGCCCGTGCGCTCGCCGAGTTCCTTTTCGACGACGAGAACGCCATGGTCCGCATCGACATGTCGGAGTACATGGAGCGGCATGCGGTCGCGCGGCTCATCGGAGCGCCTCCGGGCTACGTCGGATACGAGGAGGGAGGACAGCTGACCGAGGCGATCCGCCGACGTCCCTACGCCGTCGTTCTGTTCGATGAAATCGAAAAGGCACACCCGGAAGTGTTCAACATCATGCTTCAGATTCTCGATGACGGGCGGCTCACCGACTCGAAGGGAAGGACGGTCGACTTCAAGAACACCGTCATCATCATGACCTCGAACGTCGGCTCGCAACACATCCACGAGTTTCAGCAGGGAGCGAAGTCTCCTGAGGAAGAAGAGTCGATGAAGAGGCGCGTGGAAGAGGAGCTCCACCGGCAGTTCCGGCCGGAGTTCATCAACCGCATCGACGACATCATCATCTTCCACGCCCTGGGGCTCGACGAGATCAAGCGGATCGTCGAGATCCAGCTCCGCCGGCTCACCGGGATGATCGAGCGGCGGGACCTCCACGTCGAGGTCAGCGAGGGAGCGAAGGAACTGCTCGCCCGCGAAGGGTTCGACCCCGCCTTCGGGGCGCGGCCGCTCAAGCGGGCGCTGCAGAAGCTCGTGGTCGACCCGCTCGCAATCCGCATTCTCGAGGGGACGTTCGAGCCGGGGGACACGGTCTTCGTCAACGCCTCGGACGGCGTCATCGAGCTGTCGACGACCCCCGAGCCCTCAGCCGTCAACTGAAAAGGTGGCGGAGGCTTTCCAGCCTCCGCGGGCGGGCGGGTGGCTCGCGTGTCCAGGCAGAGGAAAAGATCCTCTGCCACTTTTCTCTTACGCCTACGCCTGCTCCGCTGCCGCCGGCGCCTGCATGGTGGAGAGGTACTGGTACAGCTTCCACCGGGCGTCGACGTCTCGCTGCGAGGCGGCGAAAAGCTTCTTCGCTTCTTCCGGGTCGCTCTTCAGGATCATGTTGAACCGGTTCTCCATGTGGAGGAAGTCCTCGACCGGCAACTTGATCCCGCGCGAGTCGAGCTTGAGCGGATTCTCCCCCGCCTCTGCCTTCGACGGGTTGTAGCGGTACAGCAGCCACTGACCCGAATCGACGATCGCCTTCTGGTGATCCATGGCCTTGGCCATGTCGGTGATTCCGTGGGCGATGCAGTGGCTGTAAGCGATGATCAGCGACGGGCCATCGTAGGCCTCGGCCTCGAGGAACGCCTTGAGCGTGTGCTCGTCACGCGCTCCCATCGCCACGCTGGCGACGTAAACGTTGCCGTAGGTCATGGCGATCAGGCCGAGGTCCTTCTTCCCGGCGGGCTTCCCGGCGGCGGCGAACTTGGCGACGGCCGCTCTCGGTGTGGCCTTCGACATCTGGCCGCCCGTGTTCGAATAGACCTCCGTGTCGAGCACGAGAACGTTGACGTTCTTCCCGCTCGCAAGGACGTGATCGAGCCCGCCGAAGCCGATGTCGTAAGCCCATCCGTCGCCGCCCACGATCCAGACCGACTTCTTGACGAGCATGTCGGCGACCGAGAGGAGCTGCTCGACGTCGAGCGAGGCCTCTCTGCGCATGTGCCGGCTCACGGCCACCCGCCGCAGGCGTTTCTTGACCTCTTCGACGCGCTCACGCTGCTCGTGAATGTCGGCCTCGTCGTTCTGCCTGGCCTCGATCACGGCGGTGGCCAGCTCGTCTCCGATCTCGGGCGCCAGCCGCCGGACCAGCTCCTCGGCAAACTCCTTCTGCTTGTCGATCGAGATGCGGAACCCCATGCCGAACTCCGCGTTGTCCTCGAACAGCGAGTTGGCCCATGCGGGACCGCGACCATCGAGGTTCTTCGTCCACGGCGTAGTCGGAAGGTTGCCGCCGAAGATCGAGGAACATCCGGTCGCATTCGCGATCAGCGCCCGGTCTCCGAACAGCTGACTCATGAGCTTCACGTAAGGCGTCTCGCCACAGCCCGTGCAGGCGCCGGAGAACTCGAACAGCGGCTGCATCGCCTGCGAGTGCTTGATGAGGTTCGGCTTGAGCAGGCGGCGATCCATCTCCGGGATCTCGAGGAAAAACTCCCAGTTCTCCTTCTCCTGCTGGCGAAGGGGCGGTTGCGCCTCCATCATGAGCGCCTTCAGATCCGGCTCGCCCTTGACCTTGGCCGGGCATATGTCGACGCAGATCCCGCAGCCGGTGCAGTCCTCGGGAGCAACCTGAATGGTGTACTGCATCTCCTTCCAGTCGCGGTCTTTCGGCTCCACGTGCTTGAAGCTTGCGGGGGCGTTCTCGAGGTGTTTCGGATCGTAGGCCTTGATGCGGATGACCGCATGCGGGCAGACCATCGCGCACTTTCCGCACTGGATGCAGCTTTCAGGATCCCAGACGGGGATCTCGAGAGCGAGGTTCCTCTTCTCCCAGGCGGCGGTGCCGCTGGGGTAGGTGCCGTCGACCGGCAGGGCCGAGACCGGGAGGGCATCTCCCCGCCCCGCGATAATCTCGCCCAGAACGCACTGGACGAAGTCGGGAGCCTGACCGGAGACGACCGGAGCGCGGTCGAAGCCGTCGATGCTGCGTCCGGAGACGGAGACTTCGAACAGGTTCGCCAGGGTCTGATCGACCGCGGCGAGATTCTTCGCGACGACCTCGTCCCCCTTGCGGCCGTAGGTCTTCTTGATCGACATCTTGATCGCGGAGATCGCCTCTTCCCGCGGCAGCACGCCGGAAAGGGCGAAGAAGCACACCTGCATGATCGTGTTGATCCGCCCGCCCATGCCGGCGTCTCTGGCTACGCTGGTGGCGTCGATGACGTAGAACTTGAGATCGCGCTCCTGAATGACGCGCTGGATCTGCTTCGGAAGCCGCTCCCAGATCTCATCCGGACCCCACGGGGTGTTGAGAAGGAACGTCCCTCCCCGGACGAGGCTGTCCACCATGTCGTGCCGCTCGAGGAAACCGGGCTGATGGCAGGCGACGAAGTTGGCCCTGCTGATCAGATAGGTCGAGCGGATCGGCTCGGGGCCGAAGCGGAGATGCGAGACGGTGATCGCGCCCGACTTCTTGGAGTCGTAAACGAAGTATCCCTGGGCGAAGTTCTCGGTCTCTTCTCCGATGATCTTGATGGAGTTCTTGTTGGCGCCGACGGTGCCGTCGGCACCGAGGCCGTAAAAGAGGGCGCGGATGACGCTGTCGGGCTCGGTGGAGAACTCGGGATCCCACCCGAGGCTCGTCATCGAGACATCGTCGTGGATGCCCACCGTGAAGTGATTCTTCGGCTGTTCGAGCTCGAGGTTGTCGTAGATGCCCCGCACCATCGCAGGCGTGAATTCCTTCGACGAAAGACCGTAGCGGCCGCCGACGATCTTCGGGTCGATGGCCGTCCACGCTTCGTTGCGGGCTTCGTGCAGAGCCGTCACGACGTCGAGGTACAGCGGCTCGCCGAGTGCTCCCGGCTCCTTGGTTCGGTCGAGGACGGCGATCGAGCGCGTGCTCGGCGGAAGCGAGGCGATGAAGCGCTTCGTGTCGAAGGGGCGATAGAGACGGACCTTGACGACTCCTACTTTCTCGCCCCTCGCCAGGAGCGCGTCCACGGTTTCATGCACGGCTTCGGCGCCGGAGCCCATGAGCACGATGATGCGCTCTGCGTCGGGAGCACCGTGATAGTCGAAGGGCTGATATTTCCGTCCGGTCAGTGCGCCGAAGCGGTCCATGGCTTTGGCGACGATGTCGGGGCAGGCGGCGTAATAGGGATTCGCCGATTCGCGACCCTGAAAGTAGACGTCGGGGTTTTGCGCAGTTCCTCGAATGACCGGATGGTCCGGAGAGAGGGCGCGCTTGCGGTGCTCGGCGATCATGGAGAATGGGAGCATCTCCCGCATCACGTCGTCCTCGACCAGCTCGACTTTCGAGACCTCGTGAGAGGTGCGGAAGCCGTCGAAGAAGTGGAGGAACGGGATCCGCGTCTCGAGAGTCGCGGCCTGCGCGATGAGGGCGAAGTCCATCGCCTCCTGAACCGAGTTCGACGAGAGGAGCGCGAATCCGGTCGACCGGGTCGACATGACGTCGCTGTGGTCTCCGAAGATCGACAACGCCTGCGCGGCGATGGCGCGGGCCGCGACATGAATGACCGCCGGGGTCAGCTCGCCCGCGATTTTGTACATGTTCGGGATCATCAGCAGCAGGCCCTGAGAGGCCGTGAAGGTGGTCGTCAGCGCCCCGGTCTGCAGCGATCCGTGAACCGCTCCGGCCGCGCCTCCCTCGCTCTGCATCTCGACGACCGTCGGGACCGTCCCCCAGATGTTGCGCACGTGCTGAGCGGCCCAGTCATCGCTCCACTCCCCCATGTTCGAAGAGGGGGTGATGGGATAGATCGCGATGACCTCGTTCGTGCGGTAGGCCACGTGCGCGACCGCTTCGTTGCCGTCGAGCGTGACCCACGTTCTGGCGCGGTCGTCCTGCCGGTCTTCGGCCGGGGGAGGGAGGACTTCAGCTTCGATCAAAGCCATGGCATTGGTTCCTTTAGTAACGTGACCCAAGTTACGCCGGGGCCGCACACCGCCCTATGACCTGAATCAAGTGCCGGTGTGACTCTTATCACCAAAAAAAAGGCCGCCCCCGGGAGGGGGCGGCCGCAAAAATGGAGGGCTGGCCCGGCGACCGGAGCCGGACTTTGACCGGGTATCGCAGGCGGCCGGCAGCAGAGCCCGGCTTGGCGATGATGGTCTTGAGAGCACGAAAGGTAGCAGGGAAACCGACAGTCGCCATTCCGCAGACCGCTGGGGGACTTTCGGGAGTCCGGTTCCGAAGAACCGAACGACCGTCGCGGTACCGCTTGCTCGACCGTGAAGTCGAGGCGGGGCACCACCCGCATGATGGAAGGAGGAGGCACCAGTTCCCCGCATCCAACGGGCTTTTGCGGTGCAGCGGACAATCCCGCGCTCTAATGGAAATCCCCAGGCGTCGTTGGGATCTGCGACCGTACCCTACACCCGGCTGTCGCGATTTTCCCGGTTTGCCAGCCCTCCAAACTCCGTAAATTCGGCCCCGGGCTTGTGGCCCCGGGCCCAACTCCAGAATACGTCCCACCCCGGCGGCGGAGTATGACTCCCAACACCCGCCGCCCTGTCCGAAGTCACCCCTGGAAGCGGCGCATTGTCATAACGTTCTGTTTCACAGAAAAAAGAAAAGGCCCGGCGTCGCCGCCGGGCCTGAATACGATCTGAGAAGGGTTCCGCCCTTCCCTGACGGGGCTACATCCCCGCGCCGGAATGGCAGTCGTTGCAGGAGTAAAGGCCCAGGTCACCCAGGTCGACCGGATGCACGAACGGGCTGGACTCGACCTGGGTCATGACGCTGCCGCCGAGTCTCTGCTCGATGACCTCGTGGCAGATCTCACAGTCCTTGCTGATCACCTTCCCGTCGGCCGAGACGTGGTTGTCGGTGTGGCACCGGAAGCAACCCTCGGAGTAGAGGTGGGCGATGTTGTCCGGGTGCGTTCTCCAGTCGGCCTTCATCTCCGGGAAGATGGTGTTGCGGTAGATGGCCTGGACTCCGGAGATCGTGTGCTCCATCACGGGGCCCTGCTGATGGATGGCCGGGTAGGTCTCGCGGTAATAGTCGTCAAGGGCCTTGCGGATCCCTTCCATCGCGGCCGGGGTGTTCTCGTAATCGGCGGTGAGCGCCTCGACCGCCTGCTGTTTGATCCAGGGCACCTGACGGTTGAGGGCGCCGGCCAGCAGGGCGGTGTCGACGGACCGGTCGGGAGGGGTATAGATGTGGGAGGGGCGATTGTGGCAGGAGACGCAGTCCATGTTTTCCTTCGGCATGGCGGCGATCTGCTCGTCGGTCAGCTCGGAGTCCTGGAGGCGAAACTCGGTGACCTCACCCGTCTCGCGGTTCCGCATGCGGACCCACGGGATCTCCTGAAGCTGGGAGTCTGTCGCGACGTAGGTGATCTCGTTGACGATGTTCATGTGCCAGTGAATCCCGGCGCCCTGGCCGGTGGCCGAGGCTGCTCCGCCGGTCTTGATGAGCATCTGGGTCTCACGGGGCGTGTTCTGCTCGTCGTACATGAAGTGGTTGAAGGTCTTGAGCTGGGCGCCCCAGAACTTGGCCGGCCAGTGGCACTGCTCGCACGTATCCTGCGCGGGGCGGAGGTTGTGGACCGGGGTCGTAATGGGACGGGGATAGTTGTTCACCAGGACCGCGTAGAGCTGATAGGCGCCGGAAAGCTTCGAGCGGACGTACCATCCCGCGCCCGACCCGACGTGGCACTCGACGCATCGGACACGCGCATGCGGTGAGTTCTTGTACGCGGTGTACTGGGGATGCATCACCTCGTGGCAACTGGTCCCGCAGAACTCGACCGTCTCGGTGTACTCGTAAGCCTCGTACGCTCCGACGGAGCTGATCATGGCGAACAGTGCGCCGCCGATCACGAAGAGCGTGAGCCCCTTGCGGTGGCGGGGATCGTTGAGGTTGAGCACCGGCATCGGGGTGAACTTGTCGGGCGCCATGTGATGGCGGCGTCGCCGTTCGCGCCAGGCGCCGATGAAGACGAGAAGCAGCCCGAGGATGAGAAAGCCCGGAAGAACCATGTAGGCGAGGATGCCCGCATAAGGATTCGAGCTGTCGCCGCGCATTGCGATGAATGCGAAAAAGATGATGTTCGCGAGCGCCACCGCGGCGATCAGCAGCCCGATCAGGCTGAGGATGTTGCGGAAAACGCTCGGATGTTGTTGCTGCTCCATACTTCGTGCCCCCTTCGTGCGACCGCCGCCGTTCACGCGACGGCGGTCCCTTTCAAAGCCGTCTCGACTCAGGCGTGGTCATCGCCCTCGTCGGTAGTGTCCAGATCGTGCTGCCCCTGCTCGGCGAGCCACCGGCGATAGTCGAGCGGATGCTCGTGCTCGTACATCTCCGGAGACATCTTTCCGTCGAGCCATGAGTAGTTCATCGGATAGACATCCGGGTCGAAAATCACGGCGTAGAGGTGCCAGACGAGGATCGCCAGAGTGGCGAGAATCGCCTCGTAGAAGTGAACCGCCAATGCGACGTCGATCCACCATCCGGGCATCTGACTGCCGACCAACACCTTACCCCAGAGCATGAGGCCGGTCACGCTCATGATGATCGTGCCCCAGATCAGGGCCCAGTATTCGGCCTTCTCCGCGTAGCTGAACCGGTCGAACTGCGGACGGACCTGGCTTCGGCCGACCATCCAGAGCAGCATCTGCCGGAAGTCGTGGACGTCTTTCCAGCGCGGCAGGAAGGCTCGGAGCCCTTCGCGCCCCTCGCGCGTGACCATCATGTAGAGGATGTGGTAGGTGCCGACCGCCATCATCACGACGGCTGCCACGCGGTGGAGCCAGCGGCGGAAGAACTCATTGCCGCCCATGGCCAGGGCGAACCAGGAGTCGGGATAGGCGAGCGCGAATCCGCTCAGCACGAGTGCGGCGAAGGCCAGCAGGTTCAACATGTGCTGGATCCGCTGGTTCCGGTTCATCCGCACGATCACGCGGCCGGGGCGGCGCTTGGCGGCGCGAATCTTCTTGATCCAGATGATGAGATTGTGGATCACCATTCCGCCGATGACGACGACGATCATCCAGATGTAGAAGGTCTGGACCCATTGGACGACTTTCGTGCTGAACTCGCTCGGATCGGCTGAGGCGAGGTGAACCTTGGCCCTAACGAAACTGTCGGTTGCGCCGGGATGGCAGGTGCCGCACGTGTTGGAGAGATTGGTCGGATGGATCAGCGACTCCGGATCGGAAGACGGGAGGATGTTGTGGACTCCATGGCAGCTGGCGCAGTTCGCTGCCGTGGTCGATCCGAATCTCGTCAGCAGGCCATGGTAACTGTCCCGGTAGGAGGCCACGCGGCCAGCGGAGACGCCGAGCTCCTTGAGCCGGACACCCGCGTGGCACTGCGCGCAGGTCGTCCGCGAGACGGCATCGAACGCAACGCCGGACTCGGGATCGGTCCCTCGTTTGATGTCGTGAATGCCGTGGCAGTCCGTGCAGGAGGGCGATCGCGAGTTTCCCCGCGTGAGCGCCACTCCGTGGATGCTCTTGTTGAACTGCTCGGTGACACCCTCGTGGCACTTTCCGCAGGTCTGCGGGATGTTGAACTTGTTGATCGGAGACTGGTCCGAGCGGGGAGAGAGAATCTGGTGATACTCGTGGCAGTCGGTACAGACCGCCGCCCTGTCGTCGCCGCCCGCGATCGCCCGTCCGTGAACGCTCGTCTGGTAGTTGAGGAACGGCTCGATGCTGAATCCCGCCGGCTCCATCACGTACTTCTGACCGTGGCACGAGCCGCACGTCTCGGGGATGTTGTGATGCGAGGTTTTCGAGGCGGGATCCGACGAAGGGAGCATCGTGTGCGCATCACCGTGGCACGAGAGGCACGTCGGCTCGCCAGGCTTTCCAGTTCCGTGAAGTCCACCGGCATGCGCCTCGACCGAGTCCGAATGGCACCCTTCGCACGACACCTTGCCGGGAGTCTCGTGGGGGTAATCCGAAATGGTCGCGTGGCAATCCGTGCAGCTGAGGAATGCGTGGACCGACCCCTCGAATCCCGCAGGGTCGACGTGCACGCTCTTCTCGGTGCCGTCGGGCGCGGTCATCGACATCGACTCGTCGCTGTGGCAGGCGAGGCAGTCCTCACTCGTCGGTTGGGCAAGAACGAGAGAGGGAAGGAAAATTGCGGCGGCGAAGATCAAGCTCAGCCGAAGGCGTTGCATTTTATTGCTCCTCGAAAAGCGGATGCCGGCGGCTCTCGAGCCGGCCACGGCAATTATTGGTTGGCGCTACCCTCGCGCCCGATGTGCACCCTCACCCCTGCATGTGTAGTTTGTCACTTCGGCGCAGTTCGGCACCAGCCGGAGGGGAGTGAGGGCAAAAAAAGAGCGGGCGACAGGCGCCCGCTCGATTGTGAGATGTTCGAAGAATAGTGGCTCGCTTGGTGTTCAGACGGTCACGAGTTTCTCGAGGGCCGCCTTGTTGGTGATCAGAACTGTGGAACCCTTGATCTCGATGATCTTCTTCTTCTTCAGCTCACTGAACAGCCGCGTGATGGTCTCGCGCGTGGTGCCGATCATCTGAGCGATCTCTTCGTGCGTGAGCAGGACCTTGAGCCGGACCCCGCGCGGGGTCGGCTCGCCCGTCCGGACGCACCAGTCGAGAAGGAGCTTGGCGACCTTCTCGCGGGCCGACTGCGAGAGCCCCAGCGAGCGGATCTCCCGCTGCGCCGCGTGGTACTTCTCCGAAAGCTGATGCGCCGTGTGCATGGCGACCTCGGTGTAGTCGCCGAGAAAGCGGAGGAAATCCTCCCGCTTGATGAAATTCACCTGACATGGCTCGACCGTCTCGGCCGAGACTTCGTAGGGGCGGCCCAGGATGGCAGCGCTCAGGCCCAGAAGCTCGCCCGGCTCGGCCACCTTCAGGATCAGCGTCTTCCCCTGGCTGGACGAGGTCGTCAGCTTCACCCGCCCCGAGCAGAGCATGAACACTCCCCGCGGCTGCTCTTCCTCGATGAACAGGAGGGAGCCCTTCGGGTAAACGCCCGTGAACTTCACAGCGTCGAGTGATTGCACGGCTTCTTTGGAGAGATTGCAGAACGAGCGTTCCGGCCTGGCTTTACAGTCCAGGCAGGTGTAGGCCACGTCGAGGTTGTAAGGGGACGGCATCGCTACCTCCAGTCGCCGGATCGTTCCAGCCACTTCGCCGTCAGAGTGCCGGCTGCTCCGGATCCCTGGCTGCGTGTCATTCTTCGCCTTGCGCCTTCGATCGGCATGATCGGAAGCTCTGTACATCACACAATCTAAGGATCTCGGCTACCGGGCGAGAGGAGTCAGATCACCTGCCGATGTGATCTTTATCACGCTACTCCGGCGCGGGGCAGGAGGCCGCGAAAAATGGCTACCTCACACACCTCCGTGTCGGCTGGGCTGGCATTTTCCGCCCCCCGGCACCAGGTTGGTCGTGGGAGGTTTTCCGATGGCTCGAACCGTCATTCCGCACGAGGCCGACGCCAAGGGCGCAATCGAAGAGGATTTCGTCCGGATCGAATGCATCGACGGGTACGAAGTCCTTGGCTATCGGGGAGAAGGGCGGGAGGAGCACAGCGGCGAGAACAGCCCTCGGGCGTTCGAGGACCAGCTCGGCGAGCTGGCCGACAATCTCCCCGAGGACATTCTCGAAGAAGAGCTCGTGCTCATCTGACCGGGCCTCACCCGGAGAGGTGCTCAACGAGAATCCGCACTCCGATTCCGATGAGCACCAGGCCGCCGACGATCTCGAGCCGCTCGGAGAAGCGGCCCGCGAGGCGGTCGGCCGCCCAGACGGCGGCGAGCGTCAGTAGAAAGCTCGCAGCTCCGATGATTCCGAGCGCAGCCCAGAACGAAACGTTCAGCAGCGGCAGGGTTACGCCCACCGCCGCGGAGTCGATGCTCGTCGCGATCCCGAGCACCAGCAGCTGACCGGGCCCGGGCAGCCGCCCCTCCTCCTCCCCTTCCTCATCCTCGGAGAGACCTTCGTAGATCATTTTTCCGCCGATCAAGAGAAGGAGTCCGAAGGCGATCCAGTGATCCCACGACTCGATCACCCGCTGCATCCCCACCCCACCGGCCCATCCAATGCCCGCCATGAGGGCCTGCATCCCCCCGAAGACCGACGCCATCGCCAGGGTCCGGCCGGCGGAAAGGCGGCCTCGCGCCCCGACAGCCGTCGCGGCGGAGACGGCGACGCAATCCATGGCGAGACCCAGCGCGATGAGGATCAGCTCGAGCATCGCGCGGGATCTTAGGCCGCGGACAGGCGAACATCAACAGCCGGGGGCGCCTCTCTGTGGCGGAGGATCCTTTCCTCCGCCGGCCGTGGCGCCTTCGCGTAGGTCCCCCCGAAGCAGAGGAAAGGATCCTCTGCCACACCCGCTCAGCGATCGGCTGTGCTGCCCACCAGCAGTCGGGACTCGTCCTCGACCGGTGCGTCTGCCCGGATCTCGGGAGCGGGGTCATCGCCGGCATTCACGAGGGGGGCGACGAAACCGGCGAAGTCGAGCCACCGGGGGTCGGGCGGCAGGAGCCGCAGAGAAGCTTCGATCATCGAGTTCAATATGGCCTCGCCTCCGCTCCCGGCGACGCGAGCCGCATCACGTCCGGCGGTGACGGGTAGACCGATCGCTCCGGGCTGAGGAGATCTGCGAATCGCCCGGGTGCGGACAGTGCATTCTCTCTCCGCACCCAGCGCCCGCCTTCGAAGCTGGCGCAAAAGTGAGAAGGAGACTTGGAATGAAGGAACTTGGAATCCGGCGCACGGTCGATCTCGGATGGGACGAGGCAGTCGAGAAGGTGCGGGCAACTCTCGCGAACGAAGGGTTCGGCGTTCTCAGCGAGATCCCGATCCACGAGAAACTCAAGGAGAAGCTCGGAGTCGAGTTCAGGCGGTATCTGATTCTCGGCGCCTGCAATCCGCCGCTCGCTCACAAGGCGCTCCAGTCCAACCCCGAGATCGGCCTGCTGCTGCCGTGCAACGTCGTGGTTTACGAGAACGAGGGGAAGACGGTCGTGAGCGCGATCGACCCGGACATGATGGTCGCCGTGGCCGGCGACAATCCGGTGATGAAAGAAGTGGCGGCGGACGCCCGCGCCCGCCTCGAGCGCGCGATCGCTGCCGTCTAGTGGCGGAGGCCCCAGGCTCAGGGAATGGAGCCTGCTTCCGCCCGGTTTCCCGAACCGGAGATGCGAAACGCTGCAGCCATTCTCCTCGTGCTCGCGGTCGCGATGATCGTTCCGGTCATGTCGATCGCCGGAGCGTGCGGACCGAAGCCGCCCTGCTGCAAGGCTTCGGCGAGCGACGAAACGCGCATCACGCGCGAATCGTGCTGCGCGCCGGCCAGTTGCGCCTCCAGCACCGTCGAAGCGCGGGAAGGAACCACCCCCTCGCTGATTCAGCGCGTCGAGATCCAGATGGTCGCAATCGCGAACGTCGACACTCAGGCAGCGGCGCCCGAGCCTCTGGACCGGATCGACGCTCATTCCGCGGTTCCTCCTAGTCTGAACAGACGTCTCGCCACCCTCTCCATCCTGATCATCTGATCGGCACCTCGTCCCGTTTCCGTTGAAGGAATCGCGGCTCCGGCCACGGCTCCGTCCGAGACGGCGTACGCCAAGAGCGTTACGCATCCGAGGTGCACATGAAGTCGACGATCTATCCCGCCATACTGCTATTTGCGCTGGCCGCGTCCGCTCAGACGGTGGATCTGAGAGACAGCGACGCGATCGCCACGCGCGCGGTCGAGTCCAGCTCGGCGATCCGCGTTCTCGACGCCAGGATCGAAGCCGCCCGGGAATCGCTCATCCTGACCGAGGCGCAACCGAACCCGATGGCGATGGGAGGGATCCAGAACCTCGGACAGGATCTTTCAAACGACCCGATGATGACGATGTACATGATCGGGGCGTCGCAGACGTTCGTCCCGAAGGAGCGGCGCAGAGCGCTCCGGGGCGCGGCGGAGGCACGGCTCGAGGAGCTGGAGACGCAGCGGGCGTCGATCGCGGCCGAGATCGAGAGGGACGCGCGCATCGAGTGGATCGAGCTGGGGTCGATCCACGCCCGTCTCAAAGTTGTCGAGGAGGTCGGCTCGCTGACCGAGTCGATGGTTGCCGCGGCGCGCGCCCGTTACGAGACGGCGCGGGCCACCCAGTCGGACGTGGTGCGCGCGCAGCTCGCGCACAGCGACGTGACGCATCGGCTGATCTCGCTCCGGGGCGAGCGCTCCGCCGTCGTCGCGCGCCTCCTCTCGATTCTCGACCTCCCCCAGGAGACCGAAGTCCCGCGAATCGAGATTCCCCATGCGGCACCGGACGCGACGGCTGGCCCTTCCTCGTTCGCGACCCATCCCGCCGTCGAGTCGCTTCGCGCCGCGGCAGAATCCGCCGAAGCCCGGATCGAGCTCGCGCGGGCGGCGCGGCAGCCGGAGTGGGGGATCGAGGGATCCTGGTCCTACCGCCCCGAGGCCGACGGGATGATCTCGTTGCTCGCACGGGTCGAGCTTCCAATCCGCAACGACTCGAAGATCGAGCCGGCGATCCGCCAGGCGATCGCCGAACGGGAAGTCGCCCTGCGCTCGATCGAGGCGCTCGAACGGACGCTCGCCGAGCGCGCCGCCATCGCGCGCGCGGTCCGCAACGAATCGGCCGAGCAGATCCGCTTTCACGAGGAGGTTCTCATTCCCCAGGCGCGGCTGGCCTTCGAGTCCACGCTTTCCGCCTACCAGACGGCAGGAGTCGACCTGGAAGCGCTGATCGGCGTTCAGTCGAGCTACGTTCGGCTCGCGCTCGATTTCCATTCATTTCTTTCCCGGGCGATGCGCGCCGACGCAGATCTCGAGGCTCTCGCCCGGGGCGCCCGAACGATCACCGTCGCTTCATCGGGAATGACCGTCGACGCATCAGGCGCGGCTCCGAGCATGGATGCTGCCGCCGCGTCGGGAATGTGAGAGGACGACCATGAAACTGCGCAACCCGAAACTCGCACTACTGGTCGCTCTCGGCTTCCTCGCCGCGGCCGTGATCAGCGGAATCCTGATCTGGCAGTACTCCTCGGATGATGAGATGGCCGAGGCGGGCGAGACGATCTACTACTGCCCGATGCACCCGACGATCACCTCGCCGGTGCCGGGCAACTGCCCGATCTGCGGCATGAACCTGATTCGCCGCGTGAATGTGGACCCGGCGGCCAGCAGCCTCGCCGAAGCCGGGTCGCTCGGAGATCTCGAGGCCATCTCGATGTCGCCGACCCAGCAGGTGATGGCGAACGTGGCCACCGCCCCGGCCGAACTGAGTGTGTGGGACCAGGACTTCGTCACGACCGGAGCGATTACCTACGATGAGACCCGCCTCGCTCAGGTCACCTCCTACACCGCGGGCCGGATCGAGAGGCTCTTCGTCCAGTTCACCGGCGATACCGTCAGTCGCGGCCAGGCCGTCGCTCAGATTTACTCTCCCGAGCTGCACTCGAGCCAGCAGGAGTACCTGCTGGCGATCGCCAACCGGGAGCGCATGAAGAAGGCCGGCTTCGACGGCGCCCGCTCCGCCGCGAATGACCTCGTCGAGTCGAGCCGCCGCCGGCTCCAGCTCCTCGGGATGACCGACCGCCAGATTCTCGAGATCGAGCGCGGCGGAAAGCCCTTCTCGACCACCACAATCTACTCGCCCGTGGCCGGGATCGTCACGGCCCGCAACGCCGTCCCGCAGCAGTACGTCCAGGCCGGGGAGCCGCTGCTCGAAGTCGCCGATCTCTCGACCGTCTGGGTCGAGGCCGACGTTTACGAAAAGGACCTGGCGAAAGTCACGGCCGGTCAGTCGGTTCTCGTGACCGCGCCCGCGTACCCGGGAGAGACCTTCGCGGGGACGGTTGCTTTCCTCGAGCCCGTCCTTTCGGGCCAGTCGCGCTCGAACCGCGCCCGCATCCAGCTCGCGAATCCGGAGCTGCGGTTCAAGCCCGGGATGTTCGTCTCGGTTCAACTGGTTCAGTCCACGTCCGAGCCGGTTCTCACCGTGCCGAGAACGGCGGTCATGGACCGTGGCGAGAACCAGTTCGTCTGGGTGGCCGCGGGGGACTCGCGCTACGCGCCGCGTCAGGTGACCGTCGGAGCGACCGACGGAGACCGGGCCCAGATCCTTTCGGGCCTCGAGCCGGGCGAAGTCGTCGTCACGGCCGGCGGCTTCCTCATCGACTCGGAATCGCAGCTTCGGCAGATGTCGGCGGGAGGCACCGATGATTCGCACGATCATTGATTACTCGGCGCGCAACCGCTTCATCGTCCTGCTGGCGTACGCGATCCTGACCGTAGGGGGCATCTGGGCGACCGTGAACACGCCGCTCGACGCAATCCCCGACGTCTCGGACAACCAGGTCATCGTCTTCACCGACTGGCCCGGAAGATCGCCGCAGCTGGTCGAGGACCAGGTCACGTATCCGCTCGCCTCGAACCTCCAGGGGATGCCGGGACTCAAGGCCGTGCGGGCGCAGTCGATGTTCGGCTTCTCGCTCGTTTATGTGATCTTCGAGGATTCGATCGACATCTACTGGGCGAGAAGCCGGGTTCTGGAAAGGCTCAACTACGCGCGCGAACTTCTGCCTGCTGGGGTCTCCCCGCGCCTCGGGCCCGAGGGCACGGGAGTCGGGCATGTCTTCTGGTACACGCTCAAATCGGACCGTCACGACCTGGGCCAGCTTCGGACGATTCAGGACTACTACCTGAAGCTGGGGCTCCAGTCGGTGGACGGGGTGGCCGAGGTCGCCTCGATCGGCGGCTTCGTCAAGCAGTATCAGATCAGCCTCGACCCCGTGAGGCTGGCGAGCCATGGAGTATCGCTCGGCGCCGTCGTCGAGGCGGTGCGCCGGTCGAATGAAGACGTCGGGGGACGGCTGCTCGAGCTCGGAGAGCAGGAGTTGATCGTCCGCGGAATCGGCTACGTGACGAGCGTCGAAGATCTGGAGAGCATCGTCGTGGGCGCGGATACAGCGGGAACGCCGGTCTACGTTTCTCAACTCGGTACCGTGGCGATCGGCGCAGACATCCGTCGGGGCCTTCTCGAGGAGAACGGGAAAGGGGAAGTCGTCGGCGGGATCATCGTGGCGCGCTACGGAGAGAACGCGCGCGACGTGATCGAGAACGTCAAGGCGCGTCTGGCGCAGCTCGAGAGCGGGCTGCCCGAGGGCGTGACGGTGACGACGGCCTACGATCGGTCGGAGCTGATCGAGCGCGCGGTCGGCACCCTGCGCACGGCGCTCACCGAGGAAGCGATCATCGTTTCGCTCGTGACCATCGTCTTTCTGTTTCATTTCGGCTCCGCAGTGACCGTATTGATCGGGTTGCCGCTGTCGGCTCTGATCAGCTTCATCCTGATGTACTTCTTCGGCATCACCTCGAACATCATGTCGCTCGGCGGGATCGCTCTCGCCATCGGCGAGATCGTCGACGCGTCGATCGTCATGGTCGAGAACGCCTACCGGCACCTCGCCGAAGGGACCGAGAAGATGCGTCGCGACCGGATCAGCACGATCATCGCCTCGGCGCAACAGGTCGGTCCCGCGATCTTTGGCTCGCTTCTCGTGATGATCGTCTCCTTCTTCCCGGTCTTTCTTCTCACCGGCCAGGAAGGAAAGATGTTTCTTCCGCTCGCTTTCACGAAAACGTTCGCGATGGTCGGGGCTTCACTCATCGCGATCACGCTCGTGCCGGTCCTGATGACGTTCCTCCTCCGGGGGAAGCTCCGCCGTGAGTCGGACAACCCGATCAGCAGGCTGGCACTGAGGATCTACGGACCCGTGCTTCGCTGGTCGCTCCGCAATCGGAAAACCATGCTCGCCCTGAACCTGATCGCCCTCGTCATCGCGATTCCGATGATGGCCCAGCTCGGCAGCGAGTTCATGCCTCCCCTCGACGAAGGGGCCCTCCTTTACATGCCGGTGACCCTTCCGAGCGTCAGCATCACGGAGGCGAAGCGGATCATTCAGGTGCAGGACCGCATCATCGCGGAGCATCCGGCGGTCGCGTACGTCCTGGGCAAGGTCGGCCGCGCCGAAACGGCGACCGACCCGGCCCCGGTCTCGATGTTCGAAACGATCATCGAACTGAAGCCGAAGTCCGAGTGGCCCGAGGGGATGACCAAGGACGACATCATTCAGGAGCTGAACGAGAAACTTCAGATTCCCGGAGTGACGAACGGCTGGACGCAGCCGATCATCAACCGGATCGACATGCTCAATACGGGCGTGAGGACTCAGCTCGGGCTGAAGATCTTCGGCCCGGATCTGGCCACGCTCGAGCACCTTTCGCTTCAGGCGGAGAAACTGCTCAGAACGATCGACGGCGCCGCGGATCTCTACAGCGAGCGGATCACCGGCGGCCGTTACATCGACATCGAAGTCGATCGCGCTGCGGTCGCGCGGTATGGGATTCCGATCGGGGTCGTGCTCGAGGCCATCGAGTCGGCGATCGGAGGCACCACGGTGACGACCACCGTCGAGGGACGCGCGCGCTTCGGGGTGCAGGTCCGCTACATGGCCGACTACCGCGACGACGTCGATTCCCTGCGAAACCTGCTCGTGACGATCCCGAGAGACTCGGGCCTCATCCAGATTCCGCTCGGGCAGCTCACCTCGATCGAGACCACTTCCGGCCCGGCGATGATCAATTCGGAGAACGGTCTTCTCCGCGGCCTGGTTCAGCTCAACGTTCGCGGGCGCGACGTCGGGTCCTTCGTCGACGAAGCCGACCAGATTCTCCGCGATCAATTCAACCTGCCCGCCGGCTACGCCATGCAGTGGTCCGGTCAGTACGAGAATCAGAAGCGCGCGAGGGAGAGGCTCCAGATCATCGTTCCTCTCGTGCTCATCATCATTTTCGTGATCCTCTACTTCACGTTCCGCTCGGCGGTCGAGGCTTCGCTCGTGATGCTCTCGGTCCCCTTCGCGCTGATCGGGGGCGTCTATCTGATGTGGATCTACGACCTGAACTGGTCGGTCGCGATATGGGTCGGCTTCATCGCTCTCTACGGGGTGGCGGTCGAGACGGGCGTGGTCATGGTGCTCTACCTCCATGAGGCGCTCGATCGGAAGATCGCAGCGGGAGGGATCTCTCTCGAGACCATCTACGAAGCAACGGTCGAGGGAGCTCTGCTTCGCGTGCGGCCGAAGCTCATGACCGTCGCCACGACCATCCTGGGCCTCTCTCCCCTCCTATGGGCAACGGGTACCGGATCGGACGTCATGAGACCAATCGCCGTCCCGCTGATCGGGGGAATGTTCACTTCCACGATTCACGTCCTGCTGGTGACTCCAATCATCTTTCAAATCATGAAGGAGCGGGAAATGCGGCGGGGAGCGCTCCGCCCGTCCGGCATGCGGGCCGAGGAGGCACTTGAAGACAGGGGCTAGGGGTCAAAGGGCTAGGGGCTAGGGGCTAGGGGCTAGGGGCTAGGGAAAAACAGGAGCAAGAGCCGGAGGCAAACGACTCGGGCTCGGGTGTTGCTGTTGCTTTTCCCTAGTCCCTAGTCCCTAGTCCCTAGCCCCTAGCCCCTAGCCCCTAGTCCCTAGCCCCTGCTCCTACGGCACATAGCGCCGGTGGGATTCGAGACTCTCTTCGGAAACGCTGATCTTCGCGAGAATGCGAATCATCTTCTTCATCCACGGGTCGCATCGTTCGTACACGCTGCAGAGCATGTCGAGTTGATCGGGATCCTCACTCGCACGGACGGTGAACCCCTCGGCCGGCTGCTCCGGGTTCCGGGTCTTCGCGCGGCGCCAACGATTGTCCTCGAGCCGGAGGCAGAGGAAGCCACAATCGCGGACGGGAGACTTTTCTTCGGCCGGGCACTCGGGAGCGGCCTCGCCCCTCGCATTCGCCCTCTGCTCTTCGATCGCTCTTTCGATGCGCAGCTCGATCATGCGGCGGAGAATGCTCTGCTGCCCAACCATCTTCTGCTCGAACAGCAGTCCCGATTCGTAGAGCGTCGCCTTCTCCGTGCCGCCAGAGAAGCCGATCAGCCGGGTCCGCAGCACGGTGGCCGGCAGACTCACTTGCTCTCCGTTCCAGGAAAAATGGAGGTGGACACTCGCGCCCACCTGAAAAGGGCCACCGTGGGTGACGCCCGCTCCGCTCAGGCTCAGGTCGGTGACCGAAACCTCGGTCGCCCCCACTTTCCCGGCCAGGGGAGTTGCGAGCTGGATGCGCTGTAGGCGGCGGCGATTCGGCCGTGAAACCGTAGCCGGGGACCCCGAACTGAATGCGAGTGCCATGGTGACCTTTCCGAGATGAATTGCGTGAACGACCTTCCTCCTTCGCAACCGGTAAGCCAGCCCCACGGATGGACGCGGCGATCGCCATCTCCTTACGAAACAGATACTTACGTTTCAACCTGGCCAAAAGATCTATATCTCCGAAATCCAGATCGTGGACGATCGCGTCCAGTTGCTGCACAAACCTGGGTCCGGCGAAGGTGGCGCACTCGCGGCCCGCTTCTTGCCACCGGCCCCGTCCATGAGCGATCGCGATAAGCCCCTGCTCCGTCAGACCCTCCGTCACCTGCTGGCCCTGCACTGGCAGGTTCCGCACGACGATCTGCGAAGAAAGATCCCGGGAGACCTCGATCCGATCGAGATCAACGGTCACTGCTGGGTGTCGCTCATCGCGACCGAGGTATCCGACGTGGAGCTGACTTCGTTACTTCCACTTCCCGCGATTCCCTCCTTCCGGCAGATCGAGCTCCGAACGCCCGTAAGGGGACCGCAGGGTCTTACGGGAGTCAGGCACCTGGCGCTCGACGTCTCGAGCTCGACCCTGGCCGCGGCGATGCGGACGATGCTGGGAATCGAAGCAGGTCGCGCCGAGATCACGCTCAACTCGGACGGCGCAGAGGAGCCCCGGCTCCTTCTGAGCGCGAAACGGGGCACGGAGGATCCCGTGTCGTGCACCATCGCGGCGTTGGCCTCGGGAGTTTTGGAAAGCGTCGCGCCGGGGACGCTCGAGCATCAACTGTTGAGCCCCGCGAGGGCTTTTGGAGGATCGCTGGGCTCGCTGCAGCAGATCGCAGCCGCCATGCCCGACCTCCGCGTCTCACGAGCGAGAGTCGAGCAGTTGGATGAGCGGTGGTTATGGGCGGCGGGACTGAAGCGATCGACTGATCAGCCTCTGGCCCATTATGCGAAGGGCGTTCGGACGGAACTTTCCGCTCCCCGCCCGATTCGCGATTAAGTCGCTCCCCAGCGTGGCCACGGCTTGGCTTCATGAGCCGTGGCGACCGTGAAGCCGGAGGGATGTTGGTCGTGCGGCGGAGCAGCCACGGCTGATGAAGCTAAGCCGTGGCCACCGTCAGGAACGATCTTCCAACTGGTGAAAGCGCAGCAGCCACACGCCTCGGTCGTTGCGGGCGGTTGCCAGCAGCTCATCCCCGAGAGAGACGGGCTCACCGGCGAGCTCGGCATGGTCGCGGAGCAGGACGCGCCCGAGGGCATCCTGCAGGTCGCTCCCCCTCACGATGAAGGTTTCGACTCCGCCCTTTCCCAGCGATTTGGCCGGTCCCAGACTCCTGCCCAGCATCGTCCGCTCGATTTCGTATCTCATCGCTCCCCCCTTGGGATCAGCAGCAATTATGTCGCTGCAAACATCGGACCCCGGAAGTGCGGCTTTCAGCGAACCGTCGTGGTTTCGATTTACAGATTCACATCGAGAAACATAAGTACAAATGGGGGATTCGTCACGCTCGCGCCGCAAAGTTTTCGCGCTGGTCACAGAGGCTGCCGGACGAAGTCGGCCTTCTCGCGCTCCGCGATCTCGCGCTCGAGCGAGGCGAGGGTCTCGGCCATTCTCCGGCGCGTTTCCTCGATCATCAGGTCGACGGTTTCGAATGCGTTGGGGTCGACGGGTTCGAGGACCTCGATCAGGACGTCCACGGAAGGAGCGAGCCATAAGCGGCTCCCTCGCATCCAATGCGGGGTGGCGGCGCAGACGAGCGGCTGGATGACCACGCCGGCATTGCGAGCCAGATGAAAAGCACCTTTCTTGAAGGGAAGCAGACGCCCGTAGTTCCGCGTCCCTTCCGGAAAGATGAATATGGAACGGCCGTGCTCGCGGATCGTCTGCTCGGCGCGCTCGATCCCTTTCCGCGCGGCATCGGTGTCCTTGCGATTGATCGGGATGTTGCCGCCTCCGACAAAGATCCGTCCGAGCAGCGGAATCCTACGGAGCTCCTGCTTGCCGATCACGAGAGTGTTCGAGGGAAGGATCTCGCACAGGGTGATGACGTCGAGGTTGCTCCGATGGTTCGCCACGTACACGCACGGCTGATTCGCCAAAAGCCGGTTGCGGTTCCGCACGTCGTGGGAAATTCGAAAAATCCTCTTCCATCCCACGGACAGACGGGAGCCGTACCTATGGAGCAGGTTGTGATCGATCTCCGTTGGAGAGATCTCGCCGATCGTTACAAGGCTCGCTCGTATGAACCACCAGAGCGCCTTGCCAGAGCGAACCAGCAATCGGACCGGAGTCATCGCGGGGAGCCGGTCACGAGCGGGAGATCGGCGATCCCGAAATTGGCGCTCGCGCCATCCATGGCCAGGACTCGGAGCGTGATCGCTCCCGCTGCGCTCGAAGGCACAACCATCACGACCATGACTCTCATCTTGATTTCTCCTCCGGAGGTTTCGTGGTAGCGCCGAGCTGAGCGGCGGTGTCGTCGTCGGTCAGTCCGAGCTCGGCGGCGGATTCACCCGTGATCAGCCGTGCACCTCGCTTCTGCGTGACGTAGGCCCACGCCCACTGGGAGATGACGAAAAGGCGGTTTCGGAAGCCGATGAGAAAGAAGACATGGACGAACAGCCAGGCGAGCCAGGCTACCCACCCTCCCAGGTGAAGGCGGCCGAAGTCGGCAACGGCTGCGGCACGGCCGATGGTCGCCAGCGATCCCTTGTCCTTGTACCGGAACGAGGGACGGTCCTTCCCCTCCACTTCTCTTACGATCGTCCTGGCAGCGTGGCGTCCCATCTGGATCGCCGCGGGAGCCACACCCGGTGCGAAACTTCCGTCCTTCTG
>JBHEPS010000159.1:4800-5144 GCA_046260175.1 Thermoanaerobaculia bacterium | reverse complement strand
GCCCCAGACCGTGCACACGATGAAGAATGCGAGATAGGCGAGAGCTTTTTCGTGTTTCATGAGGGTTCCGGCTCAGCTCGCGGTTCCGCCGGTGAGCAGAACGCCTCCAACCTTCTCCACGTGCGTTTCCATCACCATCGTCACGAGTGGGAGAGTTTTCGTTCGGCCCGAGCCGCAGGGACGGATCGAGAGTGTATCCGAGTGGCCGAGGCTTTCAACCTCCGCTGCCTTTCGTCCACACCACGCGAGGCATCTCCACCCGCGCCGTCCAAGATCCCTGCGAGACCGATGAGTATTCGCTTCGCGGGACGATGACGGAGACTGAAAGCCTCCGCCCACTGGCA
>JBHEPS010000159.1:906-4790 GCA_046260175.1 Thermoanaerobaculia bacterium | reverse complement strand
GGTTCGGGCGAGCCCCGGTCCGAGCGCGCCCGATTGGGGAGCGGCAATTTCTATTGGAGGTGACTCGAGGTCATCCGGGGGTAGTGATACTCCCTCCGGAACCGCCCGACACGGTTGATGTCCCGCGCCAGGTACTCGACCTTGACGTTCCGTTCTGGATCGGTTGCCAGGCGGCGAAGGCCATCGCGGGAAAAGACGACCGCGGAAAGCTTCCATCCCGGACGAGGCTGCAGACGGATCCTGATGCTGTGGGACTCCTCGAGGAGAATTTCAGCCGTAAGCCCCGGCCCGAGACTCCGCATCAGCTCCTCGGCCATCTCGCATTCAATTCCGGACTCGCGTACTTTCTCGGCGAAACTCATCCTGCCCTCCCTCATCCAACTCGTCGTGCGGTTCATCTCCATAGACGTCGAAAGGGTCGAAAAGTTCTCGCCCGGTTGCAAAGAATCGGTGAAAAGACAGGGGCTAGGGGCCCGAAAAGGCAGAAGTCAGAAGGCAGAAGGAAAGTCAACAGCAGAAGCCCGAGTCTTGGTTTTGGCCTTGCCTTTACTTCTGCCTTCTGCCTTCTGACTTCTGACTTTCCTGGCCCCCTAGCCCCTAGCCCCTGTCTTTTCACCAGTAACTCGTCGTCACCATGCAGTCGCCGCGCACGACGGCCTGGCAGGCGAGCCGCTCGTCGGCGTCGAACCCCCTTGCGGCGGCTGCGCGAAGCTCGATCGCGGTCGGCTGTCCGAGAACTTCGCCGCCCGAGACGATCCTGACGCGGCAGCGGCCGCAGACCCCGGTGGCTCCGCACGAGTTCCCCACCGGTGCTCCGGCCCGGCGCGCGGCGTCGAGCAGCGTCTCGTCCGGGTGCGTCTGCGCCCGGAGGCCGAGGGGCTCGAAGATCACCACGCCCCGACTCCTTCGCGACGTTTCGGGATGAACATCGCGTCTCCGTAACTGTAGAAGCGGTATTTCTCGCGGATCGCTTCTTCGTATGCATGGCGCACTGGATCCCTGCCGGCGAACGCCGAGACGAGCATCAGCAGAGTCGACTCGGGGAGATGAAAATTCGTCAGAAGGCCGTCCACGACCCGGAACTCGAACCCGGGTGTGATGAAAAGGCGCGTTTCTCCCGTTCCGGAACACACGATTCCCTTCCCGGCGATGGCGGCGCTCTCGAGAGCGCGCACCGAGGTCGTTCCGATCGCGACGATCCTTCTCCCTTCGCGTCTCGCTTCCGAGATCGCGTGCGCGGCCGGCTCGGGGATCTCGTACCACTCCGCGTCCATCCGGTGTTCGGACAGATCGTCCACCTTCACCGGCTTGAAAGTTCCGCCGCCTACGTGAAGCGTCACGTGGACGATCTTGGCGCCGCGCGCGCGAACCCGGTCCAGGATCTCCCGGGTGAAATGAAGTCCGGCCGTCGGAGCGGCAACCGCTCCGCGGCGGTCGGCATAGACGGTCTGGTAACGCTCGCGATCTCCCTCGACCGGCTGTTCCCTGTGGATGTAAGGAGGCAGCGGCGTCTGCCCCAGCTGTTCCATCGCCTGCCAGAACTCCTCTTCGCCCGGGAGCTCGAACTGCACGACGACTCCGTCATTCGTCCGCTCGACGACCATCACGCGGAGATCTCCGACCGAGAGCGCGTCGCCCGCGCGCAGCCGGCGAAGCGGCCGTGCCATCGCCTCCCACCTGAGTGGCGCGACCCGCCTGGTGAGAAAGAGCTCGATCGGGTTCTTCATGTTTCCCTTCGGCGCGGCGAACAGGCGCGCCGGAAAGACGGCCGTGTCGTTGAGAACGACGACGTCGCCAGGACCCACGAGGTCGGGAAACGAATCGAACGAGCGGTGCTCGATCTTTTCTCCGGTATGCATAACCAGCAGGCGCGAACCGCCCCGCGGTCCGGCATTCTGCGCGATGAGCTCGGGAGGAAGATCGAAGGAGAAGTCGCTTCGGAGCATCCGGGGGGCGACTTTACAGGAAACTGGAAGCCGGAGGCAGGGGCGTCGATATAATCGCTTCCATGTCGGGATCTGTCATTTCGAGGGTGATCACCTGCAGCGACGCGGCCTCGCGCGGAGAGCGGGAAGATCTCTCCGGCCCGGCAGTCCGCACCGCGCTGGAGCGAAGCGGATTCAGGGTGGACCGGATCGAAGTCGTTCCCGACGACCTCGACAGCATTTCCGGAGCGATCGTCTCCGCGATCGACTCGGACGAAGTGGTGCTCGTGGTCACCACGGGGGGAACCGGAATCGCGCCGCGCGACGTGACGCCCGAGGCGACCGCGCGCGTGGCGCCCCGGCTGATTCCGGGATTCGGGGAGCTCATGCGGCAGCGCTCGCTCGAGTCGACGAAGATGGCGCCGCTCTCGCGGGTCCAGGCGGCCGCGCGCGGGCACGCCCTCGTCATCAACGTCCCCGGGAGTCCCCGCGGCGCGGTCGAGAATCTCGAAGCGATCCTCCACCTGATCCCGCATGCGCTCGAGCTGCTTGCCGGCGGCCGCGTCGAAAAACATCCGTCGGCATGATCGTTTCATCTGCTTCCCGGCAGCGGAGGAAAAATCGATGTCGAAGGTGAGAGTCGGACTCGAAAAACTGATGAAGGATCCCCGGCCGATTCGGGGGGCTCGTGTGGGACTGGTGGCGAACCAGTGCTCGGTGACCGAGCGGCTCGACCACTCGGTGCGTCTCCTGCACGCGGGAGGCGACTGGAAGCTCGTCTCCCTCTTCGGTCCGGAGCACGGCATCTGGGGAGATGCCCAGGACATGGATCAGATCGAGCACTCGGTCGATCCGGTGACAGGCCTCGAGGTGCACTCGCTCTACGGCAGCAGCGAAGCGGACCTCGCCCCTTCACCCGAGGCTCTGGGAGGACTCGACGTCCTGGTGATCGACCTTCAGGACGTCGGCTCCCGCTACTACACCTTCATTTACACCATGATGCTGTGCATGGGAGCCGCCGCGAAGGTCGGCGTGCGGGTGGTCGTGCTGGACCGTCCCAACCCGATCGGCGGAGTCCGGATCGAAGGCAACATCCGCGAAGAAAAGTACTCGAGTTTCGTCGGCCTGTTTCCGCTTCCGGTGCGGCACGGCATGACGGCTGGCGAGCTCGCTCGCTACTTCAACGCGAAACTGGGGTTCGGCTGCGAGCTCGAGGTCATTGCCATGGACGGATGGCGACGCTCGATGTGGTACGACCAGACGGGCTTTCCGTGGGTCATCCCCTCCCCCAATATGCCGACCGTCGCGACAGCGACCGTTTACCCGGGCATGTGCATGATCGAGGGAACGAACCTCAGCGAAGGACGCGGCACGACGCGGCCGTTCGAGCTGTTCGGAGCGCCGTGGCTCGATCCCTTCGCACTCGCCGACGCGCTCAACCAGGTCGACCTCCCGGGGGTCCGCTTCCGGCCTCACTACTTCACGCCCACTTTTCAGAAGCACGCCGGTGCAGTGTGCGGAGGGGTGGAACTGCACGTGACCGACCGCGAGGCTCTCGAGCCGTTTCGGACCGGCCTCTGGTGCATCAAGGTCGCGCGGGATCTCGATCCAGCACAATTCGACTGGCGCCGGGAAACCTACGAGTACGTATCCGACCGTTTGGCGATCGACCTTCTCGCCGGAAGCGCCGGCTACCGCGAGACGCTCGAAGCAGGAGGCGACCCGGATCAGTGGGCGCGCGCATGGAAAGGCGAACCGGAGGGATTCAGGAAAGAACGCCAGGAATTTCTCATCTACGAGTAGAACCAAGCCAGAAACCAGAAGCCAGAAGCCAGAAGAAAAGGCGAAGTCAGAAGTCGAAAGCCAGAAGCCAGAAGAAAGGTCAAAAGCAAAGGCAGAACGACCCGTCATCCTGAGGGAGCGCCGCGAGAACGAAAACCTTGTAGCGCTGGTGGGCGC
>JBHEPS010000159.1:0-896 GCA_046260175.1 Thermoanaerobaculia bacterium | reverse complement strand
AGGCAGGTGGCAGGAGCCTGCCATCTTGAGATCCTTCGGTCGCGCCCACCGATCCATCGAGATTCGCCCTATCCGCGGCGCTCCCTCAGGATGACCGGGTCTTGCTTCTGCTTTTACTTCTGCCTTCTGCCTTCTGGCTTCTGCCTTCACTTCGCTTCTATCCCCCTCCCCGCACAAGCCTCGATGAAATCCTCCGGCAACGGCGACTCCACGCGCAGCGGCTCGTTCGTCGCGGGGTGCGTCAGCGACAGGGCACGCGCGTGGAGCATCGGCCGCCCGCTGTTCCGCTCTCCGTAGAGCCAGTCTCCGACGAGGGGATGCCCGATCGCCGCCAGATGGACCCGGATCTGGTGCGTGCGACCCGTCATCAGCCGGATCGCGACCAGGCTCGCTCGCTCGCCCACCTCGAGCGGCTCGATCCCGGTCACGGCCCGCTTTCCCTCCTCCCGCACCCCGAACGAGATCGGTCCGATGCGCGCGAGAGGGGCGTCGATCCACTGGCGCGTCCGCAGCTCCCCCTCGCAGAGGGCGACGTACTCCTTCCGGATCGCCTTTCGTTCGAACTGCCGTGTGAGGCGCGCGTTGACCGAGCTTTTCTTCGAAAAAAAGATGACTCCGCTCGTTCCGCGGTCGAGGCGCTGCATGAGGAACGGCGCCTCTCCTCTGGAGGCCAGCCACCGTTCGACCATCTCGAGAAGGACCGGCTCGTCGGCGTCGTAACCGCGCTGAACGACGATGTTTCCAGGTTTATCGATGAAGATCAGCTCATCGTCCTCGTAGAGAATGCGCAGGCTCACGCCCGGGACGATGCAGCGCGGCAGGGTAGCGCGTCAACCCCCGCAAATCTCACCCCCGGCCCCATACTTGCTTTATTGAGTGGTAACCGGCCCCGGAAG
>JBHEPS010000158.1:4770-5151 GCA_046260175.1 Thermoanaerobaculia bacterium | reverse complement strand
GTCCAGGCCGCCATCCGACCAGAGGATCATCTTTTCCACCTTCTTCGCGGGCGGATACTCGAGGTTCCAGACGAAGCGGTTCATGCCGGGATGAACGCCCGTCAGCTTCTTCGGGTCATCCTTCTTCTCGTCTTTCTGTTCCTGCTGCTCGGCAGGATCGACGGGGGTCTGGTTCGCGCCCGGCGTTGGCTCCGGCTCGTCGATCTTCTCCTCGACCTTACCGTTCCACTCGCGGACGACGGCGCCGCCCGCGTCGAGGATCGCGATCGACACCGGCGTTCCGACGGCGGCGGCGGCGTTGAAGTGGACCACCGCTCCGTTCGGCGGGGTCTTTCCCTGGTTCATCGGCGCGCGCCACCCGTATGACCGGAACCTCCAGGC
>JBHEPS010000158.1:0-4745 GCA_046260175.1 Thermoanaerobaculia bacterium | reverse complement strand
AGCGCCAGGCATTCTCGGGGGAGAGGAGCTGCGTCCGGGAAGCCGTCATGCCGGGAGTGAGCTGCCGCAGAGCCCCGAGGCCGTCGAGGACCTGGAAGCCGCGCCCCTGCGTCGAGGCGATGAGGTCGTCGCCCTTGACCGTGAGATCGGTGATCGGGACGACCGGCATCTCGAGCTGGAGGGACTGCCACCGCGCGCCGTCGTCGAATGAGACCCACATCCCGCGCTCGGTGCCGGCGAAGAGGAGTCCCGGCCTGACCGGATCGGCGCGGAGGACGCGCGTGAACTCCTCGCGCTCGATCCCGGCGTCGATGCGGGTCCACGTCTTCCCGTAGTCGGTCGTCCTGTATAGATAGGGAGTGAAGTCGTCGAGCTTGTAGCGCGTGCCGGCGAGGTACAGTCCTCCCTTCTCGAACGGGTGGACGTCGATCGAGTTGATCTGCATCCAGTCAGGCAAGCCGCGCGGAGTGACGTTCGCCCAGGTGGCACCGCCGTCACGCGAGAGGTGAAGCAGGCCGTCGTCCGATCCGGCCCAGAGGACGCCCGGTTCATGCTGCGACTCGGCGACGGCGAAGATCGTCCCGTAGTACTCGACGCTCGTGTTGTCCTTCGTGATCGGCCCGCCCGAGGAGCCCATCTTCGTCTTGTCGTTCCGGGTGAGGTCGGGGGAGATCTTCTGCCACGACGTTCCGCCGTCGCGCGAGCGGAAGAGATGCTGCGAGGCGGCGTACATCGTGTTCGGGTCGTGCGGAGAGAAGAGGAGGGGGAAGTTCCACTGGAACCGCTCGGTGAGCTCGGCGGCGCCGGCGCCCATCGGGTTGTCGGGCCAGGCGTTCACGTCGCGCACCTCGCCCGTCCGGTGGTTCACCATCGTCAGATAGCCGCCGTACGAGCCGCCGTAAACGACGTCCGGATCGTCGGGTTTGGCGACGACGTGGCCGCTCTCGCCGCCGGCGGTCGGTTCCCAGTCGCGCTCCCCGATTCCGGCGCCCGACGAGCGGTGACGGATGCGGACGGTGCTGTTGTCCTGCTGCGCTCCGAGAATGCGATAGGGGAAATCGTTGTCGGTCGAGACGCGGTAGAACTGCGCGGTCGGCTGATTGTCCTGTCCGGTCCAGCTCGCGCCGCCGTCGAAGCTGACGTTCGCGCCGCCGTCGTTCGCCTCGATCATCCGGAGCGGATCACCCGGCGCGATCCAGAGATCGTGATTGTCGCCGTGCGGGGTCGGGATCTGCGTGTACGTCTTCCCGCCGTCCTTCGAGCGGTGGAAGCGGACGTTCGGGACGTACACCGTCTCCTCGTCCTTCGGGTCGGCGTAGATCCGGGTGTAGTACCAGGGCGCGCTGGCGGAGGTCGCGGCTCTCGCTCGTCTTCGTCCACGTCTCGCCGCCGTCGCGCGAGCGGAACACGCCGCCGTCTTCCGCTTCGACGATCGCGTAGAGGTTCTGCGGGTTGGTGGGGGAGACGGTGATGCCGCTGATCCCGATCGTCCCCTTCGGGAGGCCGGGGCGGCGCGTCAGCTCCATCCAGGAGTCGCCGCCGTCGGTCGATTTCCAGATCGACGATCCGGGGCCGCCGCTCTCGAGCGAGTAGGGGGTGCGGCGAACCTGCCACATCGTCGCGTAGATCGTGCGGGGGTTGGTCGGGTCGAGGATCAGATCGATCGCGCCGCTGTCGCGGTTGACGAAGAGGATCCGCTCCCACGTCTTCCCGCCGTCGCGGGTGCGGAAGACGCCGCGCTGGTCGTTCGGCCCGAAGAGGTGCCCGAGGGCCGCGGCGTAGACGAGGTCCGGATCGGTCGGGTGGACGCGGACGCGCGGGATGTGGCGTGAGTCGGCGAGGCCGGCGTGGGTCCACGTCTTTCCCGCGTCGAGCGACTTCCACATCCCGTCACCGTGCGACACGTTCCCGCGGACGGTCTTCTCGCCCGTGCCGACATAGATGATGTTGGGATCCGAATCGGCCGCATCGATCGCCCCGATCGACCCGCCGAAAAAGCCGTCCGAAACGGGGGTCCAGGTCCGCCCGCCGTCGGTCGTCTTCCAGACGCCGCCGCCGGTCGCGCCGAAGTAGTAAGTGAGCGGATCGCCCGCGATCCCCTCGACCGCCGCCGACCGCCCGCCGCGGTAAGGACCGACGTCGCGCCATTCGAGGGAGTCGAACAGCTTCGGATCGACGGCCGGCGGGTCGGCGGCAAAAGCGGCGGTGACGGCAAGAACCAGAACGGACAGCAACGCGAAACGGCGCATCGAAAGACCCTCCCCGGCGGCAGATTATAGGAGAAGCGGGGGACGAGGTCCGGAAGGCCAGGGTTCTACAATCAGTGGACCGGGGCAAGCCCAGTCCCCCATGATGTTGCGGGGCGTGATATCACGACGGAGTTGAAGCATGGCTGAAGTGATCTTTATCGGAATTGCCCGGTCGAGCACCTCTGTTACGGGAGGTTCACTCCCTGGCGTTTTCGTGGGAGGACTGGAGCGGATCTGAACCGAGACCAACGATGACTGTCCTCCCTCGCGTTACGGCGATTGCCCTGCTTCTCTGTTCCTCAGCCGTGCTCGCGCAGACGACGCCGGGCGCGCTGCACCAGAAGGGGCGTGCCGCCATGGAAGCAGGCAGTCACGCGGAAGCCGAGATTCTGTTCCGGCGAGCAATCGCTCTGGAACCCTCCGTCGTGCAGCATCGAATCTCCCTCGCCGAAGCACTCATCGCGCAGCAGCGGCTCCGGGAAGCCGAAGCGATCCTCGCCGCGATCCCCCCGGCTTCACGTACACGTCAGGGAGATCTTCTGCTGGCCCAGGTTCGCCTCTGGCTGGGGCGGCTCGCAGAGGCTGCCGAAGGATTCCGCGCACTCACCAGCGCCAATCCCGGTCATGTGGAAGCGAGAGAAGGTCTTGCCAGAGCGCTTTACTGGGCGGGTGACTGGCCTGCCGCTGCAGCGGAGTACCGGAGTATTCTCGCGATCCAACCCGAGAACGAAGCGGCACGCCAGGCCCTTGCCGAGATCAGCATCGTCTCGGCTGCCCACGCAGAAGCCGGGGTGAGCATTGCGCGGGATGACCAGCCGTACCGGCGCGCTCGATCATTCGTTTCGTTCTCACCCGCTACCGAGTCGTTGACGCGATGGAGGGTCGAGGCCGGTTCGTGGTTCCTCGACGCGGAGGCGAATGACGTCTCAGCCACCGCTCCGTATGTCGGATTTCACATGAGCAAGGTGATGCCGCGTTTGAAGTTGAGTACAGAGGCGTGGGTGAGAGCTCAGCGTTTCGCGGATGACGAGACGAAGATCCTCGGCGGTGGAGCAATCCGCCGCTCCCTGACGAGCAACTCGCGCCTTTCCCTCGCGGTCGAGCAGCGCGAGCTTCTCTACACGACCTCGTCCCTTCTGAGCCATTCCCATGTCACGGCAGCCACGCTTCGCTGGGATCTGGAGCAGCCGTCCGGCTGGTATGCGGCCGCCTTCGCCGAAAGTCTTCGTTACTTCGACGACAACAGTGGGATCGGGCTCGGCGCCTACGCGGCTGCTCCGGTCGTTCGAGGCAGGGCGATCACGGTCTGGCTCGGAGCGGGAGCGTCATACCGTGATACCGAGGAAAGCAGGTTCCGGCTCGACTCGGTCTCGAGCAGGCCGGTCGCCGGAGGTTTCGCCTACGAGTACCGCGGAATTTACGACCCCTACTGGACACCGGTCGAGACGATGGAAGCGCGGGCGGTGACGGCGCTGCTGTGGAGAGGCGGCGGCGGAAGCACGCTGAAGGTCTACGCCGACGGCGGAGTCGCGACGGAAACGGTTCTCGGATTCGGGCCCGAAATGGGAACCACGCCGGTCCCTCTGCCGGGAGCCGGCCCGTTCGAGCGACAGATCTATCCCTGGCGCGCGGGGTTCGAGCTGGTGCATCCCCTGGGAGAGGCCGGTGCGCTCGTGGTCGGCTACGAACATTTCGTCACCGCCTTCTACATCTCTGATGAGGCGTCGGTGCGATTCTCTCGCCGGTTCTGACTACTCACTTGCCGAAGGCGCCATCCGCGCTGAGCCGCCGGAGCAGCTCGAGGACGTCTCGATCGTCATTGATGGTCCAGTCGATCACTGTCCCGGCCAGCGTCGCATCGGCTGGATTGTCATAGAAGACCACCGCTTCGGTTCGCGGATATCGCGTGCGGATCTTCTCGAATGCCTCGGCGTACCACTCCACGACGTTTCCTCCATGAGGCGAGCAGCCGATCTCGGCGATCATGATCGGCTTCTCGTGCGCGATCGCATCGCGGTACATCGGCTCGTACAGATACTCGAACGAATGCCAGACCCCCTCGCCGTAGACGCCGTAGTTGAAGACGCCGGTGCCGACCCAGTCGACGTACTCACCACCGGGATAGAGCCCCGGGCCGAGGTTTCGCTGCGGCGACCAGACCCACAAGACGTTGCGTGCGCCCTCCTGCTGGAAAATCGTCCAGACATGCCGCCAGGCGTCCACGAAATCGGCGGGCGAATTACCAGCCTGTTGCGACCAGGGGTACTGGGGGTTATCCATCTCGTGGGCGAAACGAAGAAAGAAGGGCTTCCCGAAAATCACTGCCTCTCGCGCCCAATTGCGTATGTAGGCGTCATAGCGGCCGTCGGCAATCTCGCGCAACCGTGTGAGGCGCGCAGTCTCAGCCCGTCCGGCATTCTGCCGGAACTCGCTCAACCACGGCTCCCAGGTGATCATCGCCATGGCATGGCGCTCGTCGATCGCTCGCATCAACGC
>JBHEPS010000157.1:0-5255 GCA_046260175.1 Thermoanaerobaculia bacterium | reverse complement strand
CCGTAAAGCTGCCCGTCGACGATATTCGTCTGCCAGATACCGGGAAAGTAGTCGTCGATGTTGACGACCGCCGAGCCGGGAAGCCGCTGGTCGAGTGGCGCGATGGCGCCGATCGCCTCGAACTCCGGGACCCACGTGTTGCCCATCTGCGAGACGTCGGGCGTGGACTCGCCGACGAAGGCCGTGAGGAGCTTCTCGTGCGCGGCGGTCCACGGAATCTGCTGGGTGCGAACCCGGATGTCGGGATTTTCCGCGTAGAACTGCGGAAGCAGTTCGTCGATCAGCTCACCCTCGCGACCCATTCCCCAGAACTCGATGACCGTCGTGCCGGGGGGGTCGGTGTGACATGAGACCGTGAGCGCGAGCAGGAAAACGAGGAGGAGCGAGGACGCCGCCGCCGGCGCGATTCCGCGAGGTCTTCTCTGTCTCGTGCTCATCATCGTGTCGGATGAGCGGCGTCGAAGTTGCCGACCACCGCCTTTGCACTGTGGTCATGCTGCGGTTCTGGTTCCAGTTGGCGGGTTCGTCGGCTTTCAGAAACAGTCGAACGTGAATCGCTGCACGTCTTCGAGTCCGCAGTGCACCTGGCCGTCCGCGTCGGCCTTGGGCGCCACTCGCCTCCGGCACCGCGGCGCGGCACGGGAATCCCCGCGCCGCGCCGCGAATGTCATCAGAACGTGATGCGTGTTCCGAACTGGAACCGCCGGGTGTTGAACTGGCAGTTCGGCTGTCCGAACCGCGGGTTCGGCTCACCGGGCGCGCCGGCCCACCCTTCCAGGCAGCCGCCGTTGTCCGCATCGAGCGCGTTGAACGCCTCACCGATCAGGGAGATCCGCGCGCCGGAGATCGCCGGCGCGTTCCACTGAAGCCGCAGGTCGAGGCTCTGGTAGGCGAATTCGTTGATGCCGAGGAACTCTTCCGGCTCGGGTCGGATGCCGTTGGGGAGGAACTGGCACTTGTCCCATCCCGCCAGGCAGTTCGTCCCGCTGGAGGGGGTGCCCGATCCGAGCGAGAGGATCGATGAGGCCTCGAATCCCGCGGGAAGGGCGATGCTGCCGCTCATCACGAGGCGGTGACGCTCGTCGCCGTTCGAGGGGAACATCGGCCAGTTGCCGGGGAGGAAGTCGAACGAGAAAGCGACGCCGTCGTCGAGCGAGGCGTTCTGGAATCCTTCGCTCCACGTGTACGCGATGTTGGCGCCCCAGCGCGACCCCGCGGTGCGCGGCCGGTCGAGCGTCAGGTAGATCCCGTCATACTCCCGCCGGCGCTCGTCGTAGCTCCGCAGAATGAGCGCATAGCCGGGGATGCCGACCCAGCTTCCCCACCGGTCGTTGAAGTTCGTGCCGGGGGGAAGCGTGCCGAAGCTCCACGCCAGGCCGTTCTTGCTCCTCGAGTTGGCATAGGTGAGGGATCCGAGCCAGTTCGCGCCGAGCTGCTGGCGCACGCCCACCGTCCACTGCGTCGATTGCGGTGGCTTGGTGTCGTTTTCCAGCAGGTAGATTTCCGGGCCGCCCGTCGCGCCGCTGGCGATCAGGTTCCTGAGGCCTGCCGCGGTCTGGTAGGAAGGATCCCACTGGATCGCGGCCGGGCCGCAATTGGTCGGCTGCGTTCCGTCCTGGGTGAAGCAGATCTCGTACTGCTTCCACTGGTGGCGATAGGCCTCGTCGTAGATGTCGTTCAGAGCAACGCGGTCGTAATAGAGACCCCACCCGCCGAAGAGCACGGTCTGGCCGTTCTCGCGGGCGTTCCAACTCAGCCCGAGCCGCGGCTGGATCATGCCGTCGTACGAGCTGCGGTTGTCGCCTGTCGAGATGTAATCCTCGACGTTGAACAGATCGTTAATGCACCAGTCGGTCTGCCCGCCGATGGGGTTGCTGTAGGTGCGACAGGCGGTTCGGAGACCGTTCACGACCGCGGCCGGGGGGACCCAGTCGTTGTTCAGCATGTTGGTCTCGTAGTCCCACCGAACCCCGCCGCTGACCGTCACGTCACCGATCGCCCAGTCGTCCTGCAAGTAGATGCCGTACTGCGTGTTATCGAAGCTAAGGTCCGGCTGACCGAACCCGATGCGGGCCTTGTACGGGAACTGCCAGTCCTCCTCCTGACGGAACTCGAACACGGGAACCACGAACGCCGATTTGGTCAGACTGTAGTCGGCGAAGCTGAGCACGCCTCCCACCTTGATCGTGTGTGAGCCGTTCCACTCCTGATAGAAACTCACGTCGTCGCGAAGGCCGATGCGGGTCTGCTCCAGATCCTGAATGAAGTCCTTGCCGCCGACGTCGAGCAGATTGATGTAGTTGAGATGAGGCTTGCTCAGGTCCGTCGCGGTATCCGCCCACTCGAGCTTCTGATAGGTCGCCGTTGCTTCATTGATGGCGCTCGAGCCGAAGACGAACATGTGCCGCGCCGTCAGCGCGTCGGTGCCGATCACGATGTTCGATCCGCCTTCCTGGACGCGCTGCCCGCCGAAGCCGCGAATCTCGTCCTCGTCGCGGCTGTGAATCGAGAGCTCGGCGGACTGGTTCGCCGAGGGCTGGTACGAAAGCTTGCCGAACCAGAGAAGCGACTCGAAGGGCGCGACGATCGTTCCGGTCTCGTACGGGTCGAGGATCGCCGCCACGTTCGCCGGGCGGCTCGCCCACGCGGAGCCGTGGAAGACGGAGCTGACCACGTCGCGCTCCTGCTGTTCAGCGGTGACGAAGAAGTTGAGGCGGTCCCGCATGATCGGACCGCCGAGCGAGAGACCGTACTGGTTGCGCTCGTACGGCGACTTGGCGTCGCCCCGCGCTTTCGCGAAGTCGTCCTGCTCGACCATCCCGTCATCCTGGAACAGGTAGAACAGGTCGCCGCTGAACTCGTTGCCGCCCGACTTGGTGACGGCGGTGATCACCGCGGCCGTCGCCTTCTCGTACTCGGCCTTGTAGTTCTGCGTGAGCACCTGGTACTCCTGAACGGCGCCCTGCGGGAACGGGTTGCCGCGGCTGGAGTCCTGCATGAATGCGCCACCCTTGATGATGTCGTTCTTGTACGACACCCCGTCGATGAACACGTTCACCTGCTTGGAGTCCTGCGCGCCGCTGCTGAACGTCTGTCCCTGGGCGTCCGTGTCCCGGGTGAACGATACGCCCGGCGCGAGGCTCGAGAACGCCAGGAAGTTCCTGTTGTTCAGAGGGAGGCTCTCGATCTGCTGCGGGGTGATGTTCGTGGAGACTTCCGGCGAGCGGCTGTCGACCAGGAGCTGCGTCGACTCGCCGACCACCGTGATGTTCTCCGTGTAGAGGGCATCGACGGTCAGCCGGAAATCGACAGTGGCCGTCTGCCCGACGAGCACCTGAACGTTGCGCGACTGCTCCTTGTACGCGGGCGAGGAGACCTGGATCGTATAGACGCCGGGCTGCAGGCCGGCGATCTGGTATCGGCCGTCGTTGTACGCCGACGTCTCGTAGCGGAAGCCGCTCTGCGTGTTCACCGCAGCGACCGACGCGCCGGGGATCGGGCCGTTCTCGTCGGCGACGACGCCGGAGATCGACGCGGTCGACACCTGCGCCTGAAGCGGCGCCACCAGAAGCAGCATCAGAATCATCATGAAGAGAGTGCGGGGATGGGGACAAATCCGGCTCATGGACATTCCTCCTGTTTTTCGGTGTTCATTTAGGAACGGACTGTGCGACCGTGGTGCGCGCGCCGGCGCCGCACGATTCGCGGATGACGAGATGGGTCTCCAGAGTTTCGAGTCGCGGGACGGCGCCCGGCTCGGTTCCTTCCACGAAGAGCTCGAACGCCCGCCGCCCGAGCTCCGCGATCTCCACGCTCACCGTCGTGAGCGGCGGGGAGACGAAACGCGCGATCGGGATGTCGTCGAAGCCCGCAACCGCGATTGTCCCGGGGACTTCGTATCCCTGCTCCCGGATCGCGCTGAGCGCGCCGATCGCCGTCGCGTCGTTCGCGGCGAACACCGCCGTCGGGCGCCGTTCGCCCGAGAGAAGCGAGTACGCGGCTTCGTATCCGCCGTTCTCGCTGAAATCTCCCTTCGCGACGAGTCCGGGGCGCGGGTCGGCTCCGATCCGCTCCATCCCGCTCCGCCAGCCCCGCAGCCGTTCCGCGGCGTCCGCGTTCGCCTCCGGGCCGGCGATGAACGCGATCTCGCGATGCCCGAGGCCCGCGAGATGGAGAACCATCGCCTCGGCGCCCGCCGCGTTGTCGATCACGATCGACCAGGTCGACGTCGCGCGGCAGTTGAGAAGGACGACCGGGACCCCGGCGGGAAGCCTCGCCTGGACCTCGTCGGGGTCCATGTCGGGCACCATCACGATCAGCCCGTCCACGCGGCCCCGCACGGCGAGCGCCATCGCGGTCATCTCGCTCCAGTCGCTGTGCGAGCCGGAGACGAGCAGATGAAACCCGCGGCGGCGCGCCGCGACGTCGATCCCGCGAATGACCTCAGAGAAGAACTCGCCGTGAAGGTCCGGCAGCACGACGCCGACGGTGTTGGTCTGGCGCATCGAGAGGCTGCGGGCGCCGCCGTGGGGGACGTACTGGAGCTCCTTCGCCGCGTCGAGCACGCGCTTGCCCGTCTCTTCCCGCACGAGCGCCTTCTCGTTGAGGACGCGGGAAACCGTCGCGATGGAGACGCCGGCGCGGGACGCGACGTCCTTGATCGTCGGGCCGGAGAGCGGATGACGGGCGGGATGGGCGCGCATATGAAAGCGATTACATCTATGAGGTATCAACCGGCGCGCCGATTGTCAAGATTTTCAGAAAACGTTTACATGGATGAGCCCGGTGGACGCGCCCCTTCGATCTTTGTACGACCTCCGACAGGCAGCCTGCGGACCAGAGTCCTCTCCTGCTCCGGAGTCGGGACGCCGGTCAGGATCGCCAAAGCCGCTCCGAGGGACTCGGATCTTGGCGACAGGACGTCGTTGCCCGGCCCGTAGACGAATTGCCCATACCCGCCGCGGTCACCCAGCCAGAGATGCGTGTTCATCCCATCGGCGACACGATCGGCAATGGCGTCCCACCGCTCAGGCGACTCGCCGAGCTCGCGCGCCATCCTGCCTCCGAATTCCGGAGCGACAGCAAGCCGACGCTGAATCAGAAAGGCCTCTACTTCTTCGATCGCCAGCCGAAGGACTCCGCCTTCTACTACCGTGCCGCGCTGACCGGAGAGCCGGTGCTCCGGATTGCCCGGAATGGAGCGTTCGAGCAGGGAGCCGCCCCGAGGATCGCCTCCAGCGCATCTGGGTGTACAC
>JBHEPS010000156.1:1031-5271 GCA_046260175.1 Thermoanaerobaculia bacterium | reverse complement strand
ACTGAGCACGTTGGATGCGCTGAAGAGTTTCACGAGGCGGGTCGGCACGGAGACCGCCACGTCGGCCGCCCACACGCGGGACTGCGCCTCGAGGAGTGCATCGCCCGAGATGCCCGCCGCCCTGGCCAGCGCGATCGCCGTCTCGACTTCGGTGATGGCCGTCGCGAACTCCATGAGGGCGTGCTGCTGCTTTGCGAGCTTCTCGCGAAAGAGAAGATCGAGAGCCGTGGTGAGGAACCGTGCGGCTTTTGCCGCGGCCGGCCCGCCGGCGTTGGTGAACGGCTCGGCCTGATCGGCCATCTCACCGTAAAACGCACCCCTTCCTTTCCGCCGATCAACTGGTCGGCCGGGACGACGACGTCGTCGAAGATCACCTGGGCCGTGTCCGAGAGCCGGATGCCGTGCTTGACCTCGTGCTTGCCCGCGGTCAGGCCGTGCGTGTTGCGCTCGACGATGAAGAATGAAGGGCCGTCGGGCGTTTTGGCGAGGACGGTATAGAGGTCGGCGATCGAGCCGTTGGAGATGAACTGTTTTACTCCGTTCAGTGAGTAATGCGTGAGGCGTCCATCCCCGTCGAGGATCGGCCGCGCCAGGGTCTTCACGTTCTGGACTTCCGATCCCGCTTCCGGCTCAGTGACCGCGTACGCGACGATGAGCCCTTCGGTGGCGATTCGCGGGAGCCACTTCTCCTTTTGCGCTTCGGTGCAGCCGACACGGATCGGATCGGTGCCCAGAGCGATGGCGAGCATCGAGGTCGCCAGCCCGAGGTCGATCTGCGCGAACTCGGTCGACAGGCGATAGACGTCGTACGCCCCCCCGCCCATCCCGCCGTATTCAGCCGGAAGAAAGGGGAGGTGCAGGCCGACTTCCGGACCGAGCATCGCGCGCACGATGTCCTCGGGGCAGGTGTCACTTTCGTCCCATCCCATCCGCCGCCCGAGCGGGGTGTTGCGATCGGTGAAGTCCTTGAGGGTGTCGACGATCAGTTCCAGATCGCCGGCTTCCAGCCGCGCGAGCGTCATCAAGCTCTCCCTTCCACTTTCGGATCTGCCATGAAGCGCGCAATCGAGGCGGCCGCACGGTCGCGGGCGATCCGTGCTCCCGTGAGGCACCCGTCCAGCCGGTTGCGAAGCTGCATGAACCGGTCGACTCCATCGAAACGCGCGCACGGTCCCGCCTTCGCCGGATGCGTTCCGTCGGCTTCGATGACATCGGAGCCCATTCTCGCTCCGCTGGCGATGCCGGGCATCAGCGCCTCGAGATCGTCGAGGTCGTCGCCCGAGTAACACGTGCCGCACTCCTCGGGATCCCAGCCGAGATGGTGGCGGTATCCGAATACGAGCTCGGCGCAGGCGGCGGCGACCGACGCGGAAGCGCGGGCCGCGTGTACGCGGCAGAGGTCCGTGCGGAACCCGGCTTCCTGCGTGGTCGACGGAGACGAGTCAGCTGCGATCTCGAGAACGAGGTAGCGCGCGCCAAGGAGGGGACAGAGCGCTTCGGCCGCCTCGTCGATGGCGCGGCTGGACCATTCCGCGCGCGCTCCGTCGCCCGCGCGGAAGTGATTCATCGTCCACGACCAGAGCTCGAGCGCCGTGGCCAGATTGCATGCCCCCGTCTCCGGACGGGAAGAGGCGATCTCACGCAGCTCGCGGATCCAGGCGGGAAGGAGCGAGAGGAACTCGGGCGAAGTCGCGGCGTCGCGAAAGCGGTCGTGCGCCTCGTCCTCCATCGACATCCCGCAGTCAGCGAGGCCGCCGCGAAGAACGATTTCGGCCTCCTTGAGCGCGGTCGCGAGGACGCCGGTCTCCTCACGTGGGTGCGCAGCCGCGTACCGGAGCGCGGCAGCGGCTTCGGCCGAGGCATAGAGATCGATGAGTCGATGCAGCTGGCGGTCGCGCCCGGTGCCCTCCGCCGGCAGATTACGCATGTGGTTCGCGAGGCCTGGAAACTCGATGGTTTGCATGGCTGGATCCTCCCACTCATGGAAAAGGGTATACGGCCTTTTACCCATCGCCCCGTACGAACGGACACGTTGCGCCGGTGAGGAACGACACGGCCCGTTGTGTGCGGGCGGGCGTCTTCCCGGGGCTCGGGAACGGGCTGATGGAGAGGTTGGCGGACGCCCCCCGGCGGGGGTGGCAGCAGACCGAATCTCTGGAACGGAATCCATCCCTGCGCCCACTCCCCCGGCGCTCAGAGCGGCACGGTAAGGTCGTCACGCGCGTAAGTGCGAACCGAACTTGAAATCCATCCCCCATTGGGCTCTCATGCAACCATACGGTTCAAGACCAACCCATTGACCCCATAATAGAGCCCGGTTCCAGAACCAAGCAGGCGTTCCCATACCCCATGCAGGCGTTCCGTTAAACACCCGGAAGTCACTGACCGAAGAAACATAGGAGGCTGCGTTGGCTCGACGAATTCTGATCCTGCTCACATGTGTGATGATTCTCTCCCTCGCAACACCCGCGCTTGCCCAAAGCACGGATGACCCGGCCAAGGCCGAACCGAAACAAGACGAGGCGATGACCCAGGAAGAGGCTGACAAGAAAGCCGAGGAAGAAAAGAAGAAGGACGCGACGGCAGAAAAGCTGGACGCCCTGACCTACTCGTCCGATATCACCGTCACGGCGACGCGTGTCGAGACGGACAAGATGAAGACCCCCGTCGCCGTCACCACCTTCGACCAGGACGCTCTGGACCGCAAGGGCATTCAGACGGTGAAGGACCTGGCGAATCTGGTTCCGAACATGGACATCTCTACGATCAACGGTCAGTCGACCCCGATCATCTCGATGCGCGGGGTCCGCTCCACGAACGAAACGGAGCTCGGTGACCCGGCGGTTGGCGTGCATCTCGACGGCGTCTACTCGCCCCGGATGCAGGGGATGCTCGGGCTGATGTTCGACAACGAGCGCGTGGAGGTCCTCCGCGGGCCGCAGGGAACGCTGTTCGGGCGGAACTCCACCGTCGGCAGCATCAACATCATCTCGGCCAAACCAGACACGGAAGAATTCGACTCGATGGTCAGCCTCTCGTACGGCAATTTCAACAGCCGCGAGCTGCAGGCGATGTTCAACATGCCAGTGTCGGAGACTTTCGCCTTTCGCGTGTCCGGCCGTTTCCATGACCGCGACTCTTATCTGAACGGTTACTGGGATCCGAACCAGTACGATCAGCGTTACATCAGAGATCGGGTCGGCAGCGCACCCGCCGTCGCACCGGGCTCGTTCGGCGAATGCACCGGTCCGGAATGCTTCTCTCGAACGCAGCACTCCAACTGGTGGATCGACTGGGTGGAAGGCGGATCCGACATCCGTCAGCTCGTCAGCGCCGACAAGAGTGATTTCTACAACAACGCGAACGAGTGGGCGTACCGGGCCAGCGCGCTGTGGAAGCCCCGTGAAGACCTGTCGTTCACGGTGGCCTACCAGCAGTACAAGAACGACAGCGCCGGCGGAGTCGACCTGGTCAATTGCGAGAAGCTGCGTGGACGTCCGATGAGGGATGAAAACGGCGTGGCAATCGGGATCGCCGACTGTTCGACGCTGTTTCCGGCCGACGACACGTATCAGGCGGTCGTGAACGTGCCCGGGATGTTCAAGCTCGACATCGGCTACCTTCGCGCCACCGTCGACTGGGAGATCTCGGACAGCCTAACGTTCGTCTACCTGGGCGGCGCCGAGGACCAGAGCCGGGAATCAGCCCAGGACATGGAACAGGGCCTCAATGCCTGGGACGGAGCGATGTTCTTCCTTCCGGGAACCGGATCCAACTCGTACTCGCACGAGGTTCAGCTGCAGTCCCAGAGTTCCGGGCGGTTCGACTGGATCGCGGGCGCGAACGTTTTCCACGAGAAGACCGACACCCGCGGTTATTACGACAACCCGATCAACGACAAGGCCTTCTGGCTGCAGCCGGATCGCTCGACCGACGCCTGGTCGCTGTTCACCCAGGGCACTTACGAGATCAACAAGCGGTGGCACGTAACCGGCGGTCTGCGCCACAGCGACGAGACGAAAGAAGACAAGGGCGGCCGCACTTATACATGTCACAACGACAACGGATGCGCGCCCGGCTGGTGGGCGAGAAGCAGCCTGAACGAACTGCCTACGAATTATTTCGAAGACCCATCGAGATATCCCAGCTTCACTGCGAACGACAACAAGGGATCGTGGGATCACAACGACTGGCGGATCGGCCTGGATTACCAGGTGAATGACAATTCACTCCTCTATAC
>JBHEPS010000156.1:0-1021 GCA_046260175.1 Thermoanaerobaculia bacterium | reverse complement strand
CTCAATCTCTCCGGCGCGTACTTCTACTCCGATTACACCGACATGCAGTACGCCTCGGTCGGCGCGATCGCGATGACCGACCGATGGGAAGTGCTGCGGGAAACTGACGGGCAGCCGATTCTCGACGAGAACGGTGAGCCGGTCTTCGGCTGGGTCACTGCTCCGATCATCGCCTACTACACGCAGAACGTGCCCGACGCGAGAATCCAGGGATTCGAGCTCGAGTTCGACTGGACTCCTTATCCGGGAGGCAGGATCTCCGGATACGGTGCCTGGCTCGATACCGAGATCACCGAGGACTGGATCACCAAGTGGAATTACGACGCAGTTGCGTACTTCGGAATCAACTACGAGCAGTCGATCAACCCGGAGAACGAGCTGCTGAAGGTCAACCTCAAGGGCAACGAGCTCGCCGTGTCACCGCCGTTCAAGCTCAACCTGAAGTATGAGCACGCATTCGATCTCGGCGCCCGCGGCGCGATCGTTCCGTGGATCAACATCCACTGGGAGGATGCTGCGTATCTGACCATCTGGAACGTCGACAAACATACGGATGACATGAATTTCGCGATCTCCGACGAGGATATCCGTTTCACCGATGACCGGCGCGAGGCGTTCACGACGCTCGACGCGACCGTCCGTTACTACCGCAATGACTGGTTCATCGAAGCCTACGGCTACAACCTGACCGACGAGGTCATCCAGTACTGGGGCGGCGCTGCGGAAGGCGTGGCCAAGGGAAGCTTCAGCACTCCGCGCACTTACGGAGTTCGTTTCCAGATCAAGCTGTGAAGTTCAGGGGCTAGGGGCTAGGGGCCAGGGAAAGGCAACGGCGGCATCGTCTGCCTGGCTTTTCCTGGTCCCCGCCCCTGGCCCCTGCTTTTTCCCCACCCCCTGGCCCCTGGAGGGGCCAGGAAAAGCCAGAAGCCAGAAGCCAGAAGAAAAGTCAAAGCCTCTGAGGGAGCGCTGCGTTGAGGGTGGCTTCATGAGAACCGTGAGCGCGACCGAAGGAACTCAGAAT
>JBHEPS010000155.1:4985-5306 GCA_046260175.1 Thermoanaerobaculia bacterium | reverse complement strand
GGGGGAGCGGTTAACGACCGAGAGAACGGCCTCGAGCTGAGTGCCGGCCACGACGGCGGGAGTTTCGGCGACCGCCTCGATCCAGATTCCGGCAGCCTGACGGATCAACTCATCGGTCTCTTCGATTTTCCGCTCGATCAGGTCGCGCTCCCATGCGTTCCTGCCGGGAAGGGTTGCGAGGGCTCTTCGCAGTTCCACCAGGTGCGGAACGATGAGGTGGGGCCGCTCGGCCTCGAACGCCTCGCGCGCACGGTCGAGGATGGGCAGCAAGGCCTCGCCGCCGTCCACGCGGCGCCAGGTGATGTCGATTCCCTCGAAGGG
>JBHEPS010000155.1:0-4856 GCA_046260175.1 Thermoanaerobaculia bacterium | reverse complement strand
CGGCGAGGATGGCCGAAGCCGTGTGATGCCCATGGCCTCCCTCGCCGGTTGGAGGGAAGCGATTGATGATGATGTCGGGGCGGAGGGTCCGGATGACCCTCACGAAGTCGGCGAGGATCCGCTCTCTTCCCCAGATCCCGAGGGTCTCTTCTGCCGTCTTCGAGTAACCGAAGTCGATGGCTCGGGAGAAGAACTGTTCGCCCCCGTCGATTTTCCTCGCTTCGAGGAGCTCGTGGGTACGGATAACGCCGAGAAGATCGCCCTTTTCGGTTCCGATCAGGTTCTGTCCGCCGTCGCCGCGAGTCACGGCGAGATAGCCGGTGCGGACGAGCTTTCCGTTGGCGAGCCAGGCGATCATCGCCGTGTTCTCGTCATCGGGATGGGCGGCGACGTAGAGGGCCGCTCCCGTGACGCCGAGCCGCTCGAGGCCCAGGCGGACCTCGGATGCGCTGTCCATCCGTTCGGGACGGACCGAGACGGGTGCTGCAGAGACGGTCGGGGAGAAGAGGAGCGCCGCAGCGAGCAGAAGCGTGAAACGGTCGATCATCGGTCCCGGGAAGATAATCGAGACTGGCGGGAAAGCCCAAATTCGCGGAACGAGTGTTTGGGGATGTGTAACAGGGTGGGAGGAGGGGTGAGGGGTGAGGGATGAGGGAAAGGCAAGACCCCGCAGCAAGCGGGCGAGGCTCCGTTTCTATTGATTGTTGGGCTCGTCGCTGCCGCGACGGATCCAGGACCTCGCATCTTGAGATCCCTCGATCGCGCCCACGAGCGGAGTGGACGTCACGGTTTTGGCGGCGCTCTCTCGGGATGACGCAACACTCCCTCGCCCCTCGCCCCTCGCCCCTCGCCCCTCGTCTCTCCCATACAATCTCCCCGTCATGAAGGAATTCGAGAAATCGCCGCCCGAGGCGCGCGAGCTATTGCTGAAGCCGATTCGGGATCTGGGTCTCAAGATCGAGGGGACGCCGGTGGAGAAGTCCATCCAGCGGCTGTACCACGAGCTCGAGAGGAAGGGGCTCGAGCACTTCCGGCCGTTGTTCTATCTGACGGATCAGTGGGGATGTCCGGACGAGGAGCCGGTCATCGGCGTTCCGTTCTACCTGGCCGACCCGGCGCTCGGATCGCTCGAGCGGGAGATGAACGATCTCGAGAGCGAGCGCGAAGTCATGATGTACATGCGTCACGAGGCCGGCCACGCGTTCAACTACGCCTACCAGCTCTACCGGACCGACGAGTGGCGTGACCTGTTCGGCCCCTTCCGGCGGCCGTATCGCGACGAGTACACACCGATTCCCTTCTCGAGGAAGTTCGTCCGGCACATCGAAGGGTGGTACGCGCAGAAGCATCCCGACGAGGATTTTGCGGAGACCTTCGCCGTCTGGCTCACGCCGGCCGCGCACTGGAGAAAGCGCTACGCTGGTTGGGGAGCGCTGAAGAAGCTGCAGTACGTCGACCGGATTGCGAAAGAGGTCGGGGCACTTCCGCCGGTGAAAGCGACGGGGGAGATCGATTACACGGTCGACGACCTCCAGGAGTCGCTGGCCGAGTTTTATCGCGCCAACGAGCCCGACGAGAGAGAGGCGATCGCCGATCTGGCGCTGGAGATCGACCTGACGGAGATGTTTCTCGAGCCGGGCTCGGAGGAGGCCGGCTCCGCGAGACAAACCCGTCTCGCGGCCGAATTGATGGCGGAGAACGCCCGCACCATGATCGCGCGGATCACATACTGGACCGGCGTGAGGCGCTCGCTCGTGAAGATTCTCGTCGAGGAGATGCAGCGGCGCGTCGAAGAGCTCGGCCTTCTGGTCGAGCGCCACCGCGAGTCCGCCGTGCTCGTCGAGGTGACGACCTACGCGACGACTCTCGCGATGAATTTCCTCACGAGGGGAAGATTCGTTCATCCCTGAGCGGCGAGCTTCCTTAGTTGCTACAATTTCAAATCGATGCGAATCGCGGTTCTCTATGAGCAGTGGGAAGGAACCGAAGAATATCCAGGAGCGGAAGCCGACGCGAAACGGACGAAGGGCCGCAGGCTACGGCGTCCGAAACTCGACCGCGAGGAGATATTCGACGCGCTCGCGAAGAACGGCCACGAGCCGTTTTACCAGCTGATTGACGGCAACGAGTCGAGCCTGATTGCCATTGCGAAATGCAAGGCCGACCTCTTCTTCAATCTCGCCGAGTCGTTCGGCGGCGACGACACGAAGGACATGCACGTCGCCGCGTGGCTCGACCTTCTGGGTAAGCCGTACACGGGATCCGACCCGAAGGGGCTGATGCTGGCGCAGGAGAAGGCGGTCGCGAAGAAGATCTTCCACTTCCACGGGCTCGACGTCCCTTTCTTCGCCATGTTCTACAAGGGGCGGGTCGATTCAGCGCAGGACATCCGGTTCCCGCTGATCGTGAAGCCATCGACCGAGGACGGCTCGATCGGCATCGACTCGGGCGCGGTCGTGAACAGCGTCAAGGAGTTGATGGAGCGGATGCATTACATCGACGAGGAGTTCGATTCGCCGGCTCTGGTCGAGGAGTACATCGACGGCCGTGAGATCTACGCCGCGGTCCTCGGCAACTCCCGCCCCGAGGCGCTTCCACTGATCGAGTTGGATCTGTCGAAACTTCCCGAGGGGACGCCGCGGATCGCGGGGTACGACGTCAAGTTCGATCGCGACTCCGAGGCATACAAGAGGACGCGGTCCGCGCCGGCGGAGAATCTTGACGAGGCGACCGAGGAGCGGCTCAGGCAGACGGCGGTGACCGCATTCCAGGTCCTCAAGCTCCGCGACTACGCCCGCATCGACATGCGCCTCCGCGAGGACGGCAAGATCTACGTCATCGAGGCGAACCCCAACCCATGGCTCTCCTCCTCGGCCGAGTTCGCGATGGCTGCCCGCCGGTCCGGCAGAACCTATCCTCAGACCATCGCCGAGATCGTCGAGATCGCCGCGGCGCGATATCGGGAGTAGAGATAGAGCCCGTGAGCGAGAGCTTCGATATCGCAATCGTGGGGGGAGGGGCCGCCGGCCTGATGGCGGCGATCGCCGCGGGGCGAGCGGCGCCCGACGCGCGGGTCGTGGTGCTCGACGGGGCAGAACGCATCGGGGCGAAGATCCTCATCGCCGGCGGCGGCCGCTGCAACGTGACTCACCGCGAAGTCGCCGCGCACGACTTCCATGGCAGCTCGCGCAACGCAATCGCCAAGATTCTCCGTTCACTTCAAGTCTCCGAGACCATCGCGTTTTTCCGCGGCATCGGCGTCGAGTTGAAAGAGGAAGAGACGGGAAAGCTTTTTCCGACGACCGACCGCGCGAAAGACGTGCTCGATGCGCTGCTGGGCGCCTGCAGCGACGCCGGAGCGGAGGTCCGCACCCAGGCACGAGTCATCGCCATCGAGCCGCGAGGAGAAGGATTCGCCCTGAGCCTCGGGAGCGGGAAGGAAATCGTCGCGTCACGCGTGGTCCTCGCGACCGGCGGCCGGAGCGTCCCGAAGACGGGAAGCGACGGAGCGGGCTACGAGCTCGCGGGGCGGCTCGGGCATTCGATCGTGCCGACCTTTCCCGCGCTCGTCCCGCTCATGCTCCCCGCGGGGCATTGGATGACCGAGCTGCGCGGAGCGAGCTGCAATGCCGAAGTGCGGGTGCGGTCGGATTCGGGCAAGGTGCTCGCCGCGGTGACGGGATCGATTCTCATGACGCACTTCGGTCTTAGCGGCCCCGCGATCCTCGACATCAGCCGCCATCTGGCTGCCGCGAGGGAGAACGACGCGTCGGCCGGGATCGAGATCAGCTTCTTTCCGGTGCCCCCGGAGGCGGGGGCGGCTGCGCCCGAGTCTTCCCGCGCGGTCACGAGAATCGGTGGTGCGACTTTCGACCAGGTTCTGGGCTGGACCCGGGACCAGGCGATCGAAAATCCCCACGCCGCGATCCGAAACCTCTTTCACGGCGCAGTCCCCGAGAAGGTCGGAGAGGGCGTCATCCGTTACGGCGCCGGCCTCGATCCGGGCGAGCCGTTCGGACGCCTCCGACGCGAGGCGCAACGAAGCCTGGCGCGGACCGCGACCGGGCTTCCGGTTCCGATCAGCCGGGATCGCGGTTGGGATTTCGCCGAGGTGACCGCGGGGGGCGTTCCCCTCAGCGAGATTCACCTCGGCACGATGGAATCGCGCATCGTTCCGCGCCTTCACCTCTGCGGCGAGATCTGCGATGTCGACGGAAGGATTGGCGGCTTCAACTTCCAGTGGGCATGGGCCAGCGGGAAGCTCGCCGGAGAAGGCGCCGCGACGGGGACGTCAGGCGACGATGCTCCTCACGGATGAAGGCGAAAGCCTTCGTCACGAAGTTCCATGGTTGTCCACCAGTCCGACCATCTTCATCAGCGCGAGCGCATTACTTCGCGTGACCACCCCTTCCCGCATGCGGTAATCGAAGACGACCGAATCTCCGTCGATGCGGTCCTCGAAGTGAACGTTGTGGGCGCGACCGCCCGCGTCGTCGGCGATTGACGTCAGCGCGAGATCGTGCGTCGTCGCGAGGCCGATCGCTCCCGCTTCGATGAGCTTCACGAGCACCGCTTCGGCTCCGATGCGGCGGTCGTGGGAGTTGGTTCCGGCGAGCAGCTCGTCGAGCAGGAACAGGAGTGGACGCGCGCCCCGGCTGAGAGCGGCGATCTCCTTGAGCCGCGTGATCTCAGCCCAGAAGCGCGAGGCGCCTTCCTGAATCGAGTCATGGATTCGGATCGAGGCTCCGACTGAGAGGGGTGTGATCTCCAGCCGCTCCGCGCAGACGGGGGCGCCCGCCTGGGCGAGGACCGCGGCCAGTCCCGCGCTTCGCAGGAGCGTCGACTTGCCCGACATG
>JBHEPS010000154.1:292-5444 GCA_046260175.1 Thermoanaerobaculia bacterium | reverse complement strand
GGCGGAGCGTTCACCTGGTCCGGGTACAGAACCGCTGGGACCGTGGAGGCCAGGGCTGCCAGAAGAAGGAGGATGGCCCAGGGGGCGAGTCGCGTGCGCACGGGCGCAAGCTTAAGCGAGGAGGAGCGTCCCGATTGTGAGCCGGCTCACGCTCGTAGACGGTTCTTTGACATCATGTGCGGATTTCCGGCGGAGCTTCAACCTGCGCCTCAACCCGTATTGCGCATGCCCGCTGCGATCCCGTTGACCGTGACGACGAAGGCGTGCCACAGATCGACGTAGGGGTTGCGAACGTCGATCGATCGGCGGAGAACCGGGTTCCCTTCGAGAGGATTCTCGTGACCGGCGACCGCGAGGACGACTTCGATCGTGTTGAGGAGCCGCGAGCGCAGCGCGTCCCCCAGGGGCCGCAGCTCGTCGGGCACCAGGAGCTCGTCATAGCGGCCGGCGATGTCGGGCTCGGCCTTCGCGAGAGCCATCTCGATGAGGTCGATGGTCGAGCGGAAGAAGGTCCACTCCGAATGGATCCTGCGCAGCGTCTCGATGCCTTTCTCGGAGGCGACTTTTTCGAGAGCGTCGCCGATGCCGAGCCAGGTCGGAAGAAGCAATCGGGTCTGCATCCATGCGAACTGCCAGGGAATTGCGCGCAGCGACTCCACCCCGCCGCCCTTCTTCCTGCGCGCCGGCCGGCTCCCGATGTTGAGTTCCCCGAGCTCGACCTCGGGCGTCGCTGCTCGGAAGTAGGGGATGAAGTCCGGCGTGTCGTACACGACCGCGCGGTAGGCTTCGCGCGAGACGGTGGCCAGCCGCTCCATCGTTTCGCGCCATTCCGGCCGGGCTGCCGGAGGCGGCGAGAGCGTCGCGTCGACGGTGGCCGTCGCGTACAGCTCGAGGTTTCTCTCCGCGATTCCCTCGAGCCCGAACTGCGCCTGGATCATCTCTCCCTGCACCGTCAGCCGCAGCCTGCCGTCGACCGATCCGGGCGGTTGGGAGGCGATCGCGAGATACGTCGGACCGCCGCCGCGTCCCACCGTTCCGCCGCGCCCGTGAAAGAGCGTCAGTTCGACCCGCTCCTCTGCTGCAGTGATGACCAGCTCCTCCTGCGCCTTGTACAGCTCCCACGCCGCCGCAAGCCGCCCGCCATCCTTCGACGAGTCGGAATAGCCGATCATCACTTCCTGCCGCCCCTGCGACCAGGCGCGCCAGGTGTCGATCTTCCAGAGCCGCCGCATTGTCGCTGCCGCACCCCGCAGGTCGTCGATCGTCTCGAACAGCGGCGAAATGCGCAGCGGCGAGGCAATGCCAGCCTCTTTCTGGAGCAGCGCCACCGACAGCACGTCCGAGGGATTGGAGGCCATTGTGATGACGTACGCGCCGACGGATTCGGGCGGCAGCGTCGCCAGCGTCCTGAAAGTTTCGAGAACGTCCCGCTCTTCCGGCCCGAGATCGATATCCGCGGGGATGAGCGGCCGGCGGGAAGTCAGCTCTTTCAGCAGGAATGCGGTCCTCTTTTCCTCGTCCCACTCGAGATAGGAACCCAGCCCGAGGGAAGCGGTGATCGAGTCGAGCAGCTTGTCGTGCCGCTCGGAGTCCTGCCGGATGTCGAGACGGACGAGTGGAAGGCCGAAAGCGTGGACTCTCCGGATCAGATCGAGTAGCCGGCCGCCGGCAAGGATTCCGTCGCCACTCTCGGTGAGTGAGCGGTGAACCAGCATGAGGTCCCGTTTCAGTTCCGCGGTCTCGCGATAGGGTTCGTTCTCGATCTGCGGCGAGGCGAGGATACCGAGGACGCCCTCGACTTCGAGCCGGGTCGCGCGGAGCCGATCCAGAACTTCCCTCAGAAGCGCGCGATAGGGTTCGCGCGCGCTCTTAACACGCGCATGCAGTTCCTCGGAGCCGGAGCGGAGCGATAGCTCGGCGCGCAGCTCTCCGATCTCACGCTCGAACAGCTCCGCCGCCTGCCAGCGGGAGAGCAGGCAGGCGTCGCGGGTGATCTCCGGCGTGACGTTCGGGTTGCCGTCGCGATCCCCGCCGATCCAGGATCCGAATCGGATCGGTGACGCCTCGAGATCGAGGCCCCGCCCCGTGTGCCGAACCAGCGCCTGGTCCATCCCGCGAAGAAATCGGGGAAGGGCGGCCCAGAGCGTCTGCTCGAAGACGTAGAGCCCCCCTCGCACTTCATCCAGCGGCGTCGGCCGCTCGTGTCGAACCTCGTCCGTCTCCCATACGGATACGACCGTGCGGTGCAGCTCCGTCCGCGCCTCTTCCAATTCAATGGGCGCGAGATCGGGCCGATCGAGCTCACCCAGCAGGTCGGCGATTCGAGCGTGCTTGTAGAGCAGCGTACGCCGCGCGACCTCGGTCGGGTGCGCCGTGAGGACGAGCTCAACCCTCATACGCGAGACGGTCTCATGGAGCTGGTCGGGAGTGACCCCCCCCGCGATCAGCCGCGCGAACACCTCTTCGCACGAGCCGCTCTGAGGCGTTTCCTCCTGGCGGCGATACTCGCGGCGCCGCCGGACTCGGTGATGCTGCTCGGCGACGTTCGCGAGCGTGAGGAAGTGCGAGAAGGCGCGAGCGATCGGAAGGGCGTCCTCGGCCGGCATCTTCTCGAGCAGCCGGGTCAGCTTGCCGAAATCCTCCTTTCGGCCGGATCTCCAGCTCTTGGACAGAGCCCGTACCGCTTCGACCCGCTCGTAGAGGAGCTCGCTCTCCTGGCTCCGGAGTGCCGCCCCGAGAAGCTCGCCGAGCAGGCGAACGTCATCCCGGAGCGGGCGGTCCTTCTCCTCGGATGCCTCTCGTTTCTCGCTGTCCGGCATGCGCTCAATATATGACAGACCTGCCGGGCGCACCGAAACGATCGTCGATCAGCGGGGTCTCGCTTCGTCAGTTTCTTGCCCGGAGCAGCGTGATCGTCCCCGTTGAAAAGCGGGAACGATTGGGCGACACTCCGGATGCGATGCCCGATTCTTCCTACGCTGCAGCCCGCTGGCTCCCTGGAGCTCACCTGCAGACCGCATGGGGCACGCTGGCCCGTCCGCGCCGCGCGATCACAACGCGGCGCGAGATCCTCCGCACTCCGGACGACGACGAGCTCATCGTCGATCACTGCGACGTGCCGGATGCGACCCAGCGCGTCGTGCTGCTGCACGGTCTCGAGGGAAGCTCGAACTCCGTCTACGTCCAGGGAATGATGAAGCTGCTTCGTGAGCGCGGCATCTCCGCCTCGGCGATGAACTTCCGGTCGTGCGCGCGGGATCCGCTGAACCTGAATCGCTCCATCCCGAATCACGCGGCGCGCTTCTACCACTCCGGCGAGACGACCGATCTCGACTTCCTCATTGGCATTCTTCGCGCTCGTGCGCCTGAAGAGCGACTGGCGGCCATCGGCGTCTCCCTCGGAGGGAACGTGCTGCTCAAATGGCTCGGTGAACATGCCGGGCAGACCGCGGTCGAGAGAGCTTCCGCGATCTCGACTCCATACGATCTTTCGGCGGGGGCCCGGCATCTAGAGCGCGGCATGGGAAGGGTCTACGTCGCCAGATTTCTCAGGACGCTCAAGCTCAAGGCGGCAGCGGCCGCCTCGCGGTTCCCCGCGGCGGGGGAGCGGATGGACATGGATCTGGCCATGCGCGCGCGGACGTTCCGGGAGTTCGACGAGGGGGCGACGGGTCCGCTTCACGGTTTCGCGGGTGCGGACGACTACTACACGCGCTGCAGCTCGCTCGGTTTCGTCGACGCGATCGACACCCCTACGCTCTGCATCAGCGCGAGCGACGATCCCTTTCTTCCTGAGAGCGTGCTCCACGAGGTGAACCAAAGGCGCTCGAAATCCGTCGAGCTCGTCGTCACCGAGCGGGGTGGACACGTCGGCTTCGTCGTCGGCTGGCCCTTCCGCTGGCAGCACTGGGCCGAGCACCGCGCCGTGGAGTGGGTCAGCCGGGCTTGAGAATCACCCTTCGAGCGCTTCGATGAGCTCTTCTTTCGTCATCCCGCTTCGCCCCGGGAGGTCTTTCTTTTTCGCTCTCTCGTAGAGCTCTTCTTTCGAGAGATTCGCAAGTCCGCCGCCGCTCTTGCGCGGAGCGCGCTTTGCAGGGCGCCGCTCGCCGGCCGAGCCGAGACTGCGGCTCAGCACTTCGAGCAGATCGATCACCTCGCCCCCTTCTTCGGCTCCCGCTTTTTCCTCGCGGTGGACGATCGCCTTCTTCTGTTTCTGCTTCTTTCGCGCGACGGCCTCGAGTTGTCCGATCGAGTCGTCGAGAAACTCGGAGAAGTCGATCTTCTTCGCCTTAGCCTTGATCGCCTTCTCGAGCTTTTTCACTTCCGCGGCCGGGGCTTTCTTCTTCTTCGGCAGTCCGACGTCCTCGGGCTTTCGGACCTCGTCGGCGAAGCGGAGCGTTTCGGCCCTCAGGATGCCGTTCTCGGCGAGGATCGCGATGACGTACTCCTTGGTCCGCATGATGAAGGTCGCGAGCCCGGCCTTGCCGGTCTTCTCCATGACCGCAGCAAGAAGCCGGTACGCCTTATTCGATCCGCCCGCGGGCGTCAGAAAGTAACCGCGGTCGTAGTAGCGGGGGTCGAGCTCGCCCGCATCGACGAACAGCCGCAGGTCGATGTCGCGCGATTTGCGCGGCTCCACGGCCTCGAGCTCCTCGTCCGTCACGACGACGAATTTCCCCTTCTCGATCTCGTAGCCCCGGACGATGTCGTCCCACTCGAGCTCGCGCTCGGTCTCGCTCGAGACGTATTTCCGCTCGAGCGGGATTCCCTCGGAGGTCACCATCCGCATTCCGGCGCGGCGCGGGCGGCTCGCGGGATACAGCGCGACCGGGATGCTCACCAGCCCGAAGGTGATCGTGCCGGACCAGAAGGGACGAGGCCCGGGCGAGCCTCCCTGCTCGAGATCGTCTTCAGCCTCGGCCACCGGCGCTCCTCTTCTTCAGTCCCGCGAGACTCGCGGCGAGCGTCTCCTCGAGCGACTCGTCCTTTTCGACCCGAGGCTTGAACTTCTTGAGCTTCACCTTCCCGCCGGAGGCTTTGGTCTCGACGAGCTCCTTCACGCGGTCGCGGTAGGTGTCGCGGAACTCGGAGAGATCGAGCTCGCCCGAGAACGCCTCGATGAGCTGCTCGGCCATGTCGAGCTCACGCTTGT
>JBHEPS010000154.1:0-282 GCA_046260175.1 Thermoanaerobaculia bacterium | reverse complement strand
GGATCGACGAAGCGGGTGATCTCGATGTCGCGGGAAGCCTCTGGCTCGATCGACTCGAGATCTTCGTCTTCGAGCACGACGAGCGTGTTTCGGTCGATGGGGAAGGCTTTCTGGATCTCGTCCGGCTCGACGGCGTCTCCGGTCTCGGAGTTGACCATCTGCTGGCGCACGGGCGATTTGTCCTTCTTGTCGAGCAGCCGGAAGCGGACCGACCGGTCCTGGACGGCGGAGTAAAGCTTTACCGGCAGCTCGTGGCTGCCGAATTTCACCACGCCCTTCCAC
>JBHEPS010000153.1:5221-5469 GCA_046260175.1 Thermoanaerobaculia bacterium | reverse complement strand
TAGTTTCACCAACCGCGGCTGTTGAAGCCCGCAGGGATCCCGCTTCGTGGAACGATCCGGCCACGGCTGATGAAGCCAAGCCGTGGCCACATCGGTCCGATTGTGGCCGCGGTTTAGTTTCACCAACCGCGGCTGTTGAAGCCGGAGGGATGCCGCTTCGTGGGACGTCCGGCCACGGCTGATGAAGCCAAGCCGTGGCCACATCGGTCCGATTGTGGCCGCGGTTTAGCTTCACCAACCGCGGCGGG
>JBHEPS010000153.1:0-4951 GCA_046260175.1 Thermoanaerobaculia bacterium | reverse complement strand
GTGTGACGGGCGCCCTGGAATCTCCCCCCTGCGTGGCGGTTATCATTCAAAGCGTGGCCCTTGGTTCCACAATCCTCCCCTTCCCGGAGCATCTCAAAATGGCAAAGCGTCTCTTCTTCACGGCCCTCCTTCTTCTGCTGCTTCTCCCTGCAGCAGCCGAGGCCGCCGTTTGCGTCAACAAGTACGTCCAACACAGCGCCCAGAACCGTCTGACGCTCACCCTCCTCACGGGGCAGCTCACCTTTGACGAGGCGAAGCAGCTTGCCGCCGCCATTGGAGAGGGCCGGAAGGCTCCGATCGAGTGGCAATCCGAGGATGGCAAGGTGATCGCCAGGCAATTCGGCGAGCTCAAAGTCGTCCGCCCCATGCCGACCGCATGCGAAGGCAAGCCGTCGGGCGTGGTCGTGCAGGCCATCTTCCCCACGGGTAATAAACCGGGGGAAGTCCTACGCATGAAACTCGATGAGGGCTTGATCGTCCATTTCACCGCGCAGAAGTAGAGCGTGAATGTCGGGAGCCCGATTCCGCGGCGACCGCGATCGCTTTTGACCGGACCTCTCGAAGCCCCCGGGCTTCCCGCCGACGACAACTTCCCGAGTGCTACACTTCCAGTTGGGTATGCTAGGAAACAACCGAGCCGCGTCCGGGAGCCGAAACAACCTTCGCACCCGCTTCATCCTCGTCCTCACCCTTCAGACGATCCTCGTCACGATCCTCCTCTCGCTGGCTGGCTATCTCGGTTTACGGCGGGCTTTTGTGTCGCAGATCGACAGCCGCGGCTCGGCGATCGCCGAGGCGATTCAGGCCACATCCTCCTATTACGTCGTCTTTGGTCTGACCGACGACCTGCGGCCGATCGTGCGCGAGCTGACGCGCAGCGAGAGCGCCGAGTACGCTGATTTCGTCTCGTCCTCCGGGGAGGTTCTCGTCTCGAACGATCCTACGCTCCGGCCGGCCGCATTCAATGCTCCGCCGGAAGGGCGGGATGCGGTGACGACCACGGAGCGTCAGGCGGACGGCGGCCGTCTCCATCTGTTCGTCAGCCCCCTGCTTCAGGCCGCCCAGGAGGGGGGGCAACCCGAACTGGCAGGGTGGTTCCGTCTCGCCCTCAACGAGTCGGAGGTCCGGGCGGCCGTCCTCGGCTCGTTTCTGACGACGTTCGTCGGCGCTCTTCTCGCCCTGGCAGCGGGGCTCGTTCTCGCCTTTTTCGCGGCCCGGATGATCGTCGACCCCATCCGGGCTCTGGTCGGCTCCGCCAGGCAGATCGCCGCTGGCGACCTGACTCATCGGGCGGCGAAGAGCCGCGACGACGAGATCGGAACGCTCGCCGACACATTCAACTCGATGAGCGCGAGCCTCGAGACGACGGTATCCAAGATCGGCGGAGCGACGGAAAAGACACGCTCGGTCGCCGAGCTCGTCGAGGGACGCACACGCGCGATCATGCGGAGCACCGACGACGGGGCCGACGTCCTGAAGGAAGCGCATGAGGCGATCGACCGACTGAGCGGAGGCGTCCTTCGGATCGCCGAGAACGTCGAGATCCTTTCGGCTTCTTCGGAGGAGACCTCCTCGTCGATCCTCGAGATGGTCGCTTCGATCGAAGAGGTCAGCAAGCAGACGGACAACCTTTTCAACTCCGTGGAGTCGACCTCCTCGGCGACGGAACAGATGGTCTCGTCGATCCACCAGGTCGACCGCAGCGTCGACCATCTCCAGGGCTTCGTCACGGACACGAGCGCGTCGATGCTCGAGATGAATGCCTCGATCACCGAAGTCCAGCAGAACGCGGCCCGCTCTTACGAGCTGGCCCAGGCCACGACCGAAGCTGCCGAAACGGGGATGCGCGCCGTGACCGAGACGATCGAGGCGATGGACAACATCCGTCGCAAGGTACTCGAATCGAACGAGGTCGTCGGCCGGCTTGGTGAACGCTCGTCCGAGATCGGCAAGATCCTCAATGTCATCGATGACATCGCGGAGCAGACGAATCTTCTCGCGCTCAACGCCGCCATTCTCGCCGCCCAGGCCGGCGAGCACGGCAAGGGCTTCTCCGTCGTCGCCGGGCAGATCCGCGATCTCTCCGAGAGGACCGGCCGCTCGACGAAGGAGATCGCGAACCTCATACACGACGTCCAGCAGGAAGTCGACAACTCCCAGTCGGCGATGAAATTCGGTGCGGCGAGCGTTCAGAGCGGCGTAGACCTGGCCAACGAGGCGGGTCAGGCGCTCAACAACATCATGAGCGCTGCATCGAAATCGACCTCCATGGGACGCGAGATCGCATCGGCGACGCGTGAGCAGGCGGAGGGAAGCTCCCGGATTGCGAGCTCGATCGAAAGGCTGCAGGAGCTGGTGCGCCAGATCAACTCGGCCACGACCCAGCAGGCCGCCGGGTCCCAGCACATTCAGCGGGCGGTCGAGGCGATGCGCGAGTCGACGCAGTACGTCCGGGAGGCCATGGCCGAGCAGCGATCCGGCTCCCAGATGATCGCCATGAGCGCCGATCGCAACATGCAGATGGTTCGCGATATCCAGCAGACGGGCGCCGAGCAGGGATCCGAGAGCGGCCGAATGATCCGCGTCATGGAGAAGCTGCGTGAGATCGCCGAGTCCAATCGCCGCGCGGCAGGTGAAATGAGCGTCGCCGTGAGCCAGCTGATCGATGCCGCCCGCTCGCTCGACGAGGAAGTCCGTCACCTCCGGGTTCGGCGCTAGGGCATAGTCATGGCCGACAGCGAACGCCAGATCCGCCTGATGACCTTCCGCGTCGGGAACGACCTGTTCGTCCTCGACATCATGGCCATCCGGCAGATCATCGCGTATCCGGGATCGACTCCGGTTCCGAAGGCCCCGGATTTCGTCGAGGGCATCATCGTCCTCCGCAACGAAGTCGTTCCGGTCGTCGATCTCCGCCAGCGCCTCCGGCCCGAGCTTCCTCCGGCCGAGAGAACGCCACTGGTCCTGATCCTCGACAGCTCCGCCGGCACGATCGGGTTCAAGGTCGACGAGGTACGCCGCATCATGACAGTCGATCTCGCCGCGATCCTTCCTGCGCCATCCCTCGTGCGCGGACTCAGAGGGGAGCTCTTCATCGGCGTCGTCAAGGACGCCGACGACGTTCACCTCCTTCTCGATCCCGAAACCCTTCTCTCGTCCGACGAGAAGGAAGAGCTCCGCCGCGCCGATCTGAGCGAGCCCGTAGCCATCGTCTGACAGTGTGGCCACGGCTTGGCTTCATCAGCCGTGGCTCGGATGTCGCGCGGCTAAAAATGTGGCCACGGTTTGGCTTCATCAACCGTGGTCCGGATCGCGCCCCGTGTGGAAATGTGGCCACGGTTTGGCTTCATCAACCGTGGCCTGGACCACGCCCGGTGTCGAAGTGTGGCCACGGTTTGGCCTCATCAACCGTGGCCTGGGTCGCGCCAGCTCAGGACAACCATGAAGTCCCGCGGGCACCAGAATCTCCTGGCTGAGGCACCGCTCCTGCGGACGTACATGACCACGTGGATCGCCGCCACGGCTGATGAAGCCAAGCCGTGGCCACATGCCTCCTTCGTTTCCGTTCCGTCACCTTCTGCGGTTTCCTTTCCTCTTCCAGCGGGATCACATTCATCAGGAAGCCACAATCGAGGGAGCGTCCTCTCGGAGGACGCCGGAAAGGAGAGCAGTCATGCTCGAGCAGTCGATGGTGTTGTCCCGGACGGAGGCGCGCTCCCGGCTCGTCTTCCTTCCTCTCGCCGCTGCGCTTCACGCCGCCATCTTCACCGCGGCGATGATCGCCGCGGTCTGGAACGTCCAGCTTCCCTCCACCCCGCCGCACACGAGAGAGCTGTGGGTGCCCTCGCTCCAGGTCGCGCTTCCGCCGCCTCCTCCTCCACCTGCAGCCGCGGCGGCGCGGAGGGCCGAGCCCGTGCCCGAGCAACTCGCTCCGGTCACGACTCCGGCCGAGACGCGGATCGAGCCGGTGCCCGTCCGGGCGACCGGCGCCGAGAGCGGTTCCACCACGGCGACCGGGACCGGTACCGAGGGCGGTGAGGAAGGAGGCGTCGACGACGGCTTGATCGGCTCGGTCGTCATCGGCCCCATCGTCGAGACCCCGAAGATCTCCGTTCCCGTGCGTCCCGGCGCCGGCGTCTCGACGCCGGTGAACCTGGTCCGGGTCGATCCCACCTATCCCGAGCTCGCGAAAAAGATCGGAGCGCAGGGTCTCGTCGTCATCGAGTGCGTGATCGCAAGAGACGGCTCGGTGCGCGATCCGAAGGTCGTGCGCGGCGCGCATCCGCTGCTCGACAAGGCTGCACTCGAAGCCGTCCGGCAGTGGAAATTCGCGCCGGGAAGGATGGGCGATCGCCCGGTCGATGTGCTGTTCAACCTCACCGTCACGTTCGAGATGAAGTGACGGCCGACGCTAACCTTCGCCGGTTCCGTCCTCGCCCGGGGGCGGAACCGGCGCATCGCCGCGCTGGTCGCGCCGGTATCCCCACGGACAGTGCCGGCACCCCGATTCGCAGCACCACCCCCGCCGCCGGAGAAACCCCTCGGTGAAGACGACGTACGGCCCCTCGCGGTAGAAATCCTCTCCTTCGACGAGCTCGCTTTCCATCCACTGCAGAGAATATCGCGAGAAACACGTCTCCCGGGGGGGACCAGGGGGGGTAGCAAAAGCCCCGCTGCGGACACTCCTCTGCTGAAATGAGAAGAGCCATCGGGCTTTTTGCCGTTCTGATCGTCGCCTGGCCGGCCTGGGGCGGGTCGCTCTACGTCGAGTCCTTCACGGGCAGCGAGGGGAGTCGGCCGAATGGATGGTCGGCCGCGAGCCTCGCGATCCGGGAAAAGTTGGGGTCAGGAAAACCAACCAAACTCCACGGCTCGTAGCGAATGGTTGATATTCCGGACCTGATACGCCCAACCTTTCCAGAGCGAAGCGACGGTGCCAGCGCCACGGGAC
>JBHEPS010000152.1:0-5673 GCA_046260175.1 Thermoanaerobaculia bacterium | reverse complement strand
GTCTCTTCGTCACGCGGCCCGCCGTGGAAGCCCGGCTCGAATTTCTGAAACTGCACCAGCGTCGCGCCGAACGACTCGAAGCTCCGCTGCACGTTGTTGTTGAATCCCTGGATGACCGAGACCATGGCGACGACGGTCGTCACGCCGATCACGATTCCGAGAACCGTGAGCACGGATCGGAGCTTGTGCGCGAAGATTGCGCCGAACGCGAAGCGAAGCGTCTCCGTGACGCCTCGAAGCCCTGCTTTTCTTTCGTGTCCGCTCATGATCAGGTCTCGAACCGAAGCGCTTCGACCGGGCGCATCTTCGCGGCCCGGCGGGAAGGAAACCAGCCGGCCACGCCTCCCGTCACGACCGCCACGGCGAGTCCGGCGATCACCAGCTGCGGACTCACGAGCGTCGGCAGCGGAAACGCCATCGAGATCGCCTTGGCGATCAATCCTCCCAGCAGGGCGCCGATCGCTCCGCCGACGAGGGCAAGCACGACCGCCTCGGTCAGAAACTGCCGCTGGATGTCCTTCGCCCTCGCCCCCATTGCGCGCCGTACGCCGATCTCCTGCGTCCGTTCGACCACCGAGACCAGCATGATGTTCATGATCACGATTCCACCGACCGCCAGCGAGATCCCGGAGATGAGAATCATCACAGCGAAGGCGCCCGCAGAAATGTTGCGCCAGACCACCTGGACCGCCTCTGCGGTCACAAAGGCGACCGGATCATCGGCGCGAAAATCCGTGTGACGACGCGTCCGCATGATCACGCGGATCTCGTCCTGGACCTCCCGGAGCGCGGGTACCCCACCCGTGGGCTGGACGAAAATACCCACGCCACGACGACTCCCGAATATCTTCCGATGCGTGGACAGCGGGATGAACACCTGGTTGTCCTGGCTCTGCCCCAGCACCGATCCCTGTTTCGCCAGCAGGCCGATCACGCGCATCCGGCGTCCGCCGACGGAAACGTCCCGGCCGACAGGGTCGAGACGTGGGAAAAGGCGGTCCCGCACGTCCGAGCCGATCACCGCGACCAGGGCCGACCGGTGTTCCTCGGTCTCGGTGAAAAACCGCCCGCCGTCGATGTCGAGGTTGCTGATCTGCGCGATGTTCGCCGTTGCGCCGTACACGCTCACGTCGGGCATCCGTTCGTTTCCGTACTTCACGAAAGTCCGCGTTTCGGTCCGGGCCCCGATCGTCCGGCATCCCTGGCACCGCTCCTCGATCGCCCGCATGTCACTCAGCTCGACCGGCTTTCTCTTCATCGCCTCGAGGAATTGCTCGCGACTCGTGATGATCCCGAACCGCGTGACGATGAACACGTCCGGATTCAGCGAAAAGATCTTCTCCGCCACATAGTTGTTCAGCCCGGAGATGATCGCGACCACGGCGACGATCGTCATCACGCCAATGATTACCCCCAGCAGGGTCAGGAAGCTGCGGAGCTTCTGGCGCCTCAGGGCCGAGATCGCGATGTGCAGGGTTTCCATGGCGGGCTAGGACTTCTTGTTCGGAGTTTCCTTCGGTTTCTCGAGCTTCACCTTGTCGCCTTCCGAGATCTCGCGCAATGCGCTGAACGGACCGGTCACGATCTTCTGACCAGGCTCGAGACCACTCTCGATTTCGATCAAAACGTCCCCCGTCAGCCCCGTGGTCACCGGCGCGAACTTCACCGTCTGATCCCCGTCGTCGAAAAGGAACACTCCCTCCTCCTCGATCGGCCGGTCTGAGCTTGTTTCATCCTCCGGCTTTTCGCGCACGACGAGCGCCTGGATCGGAATCGCGGTCGCCTTGTCGCGGCGCCCCGTGACGATCTCCGCCGAGGCCGAGAATCCGGGGCGGACGTCCTCGGGAGGATTTTCGAGCTGGATCTTGACCTCGAAGTTGATCGCCTCGGTCGAAGCCCCGGTGAAACTCTGGGTGATCGGGCTCGAGCCGACGCGCGTCACCGCTCCCTGGAAGGTCCGGTTCGGATAGGCGTCGATCGTGACCGTCGCCGGCTGCCCCACCCGGACACTGGGAACGTCGGTCTCATCAACCTCCATCACCGCCTCGACGATGCTCATGTCCGAGATCGTCATCAGGACCGTTCCCGGATTGTTCATCGTCCCGATCACGGCGACTTCGCCCTCGTCGACGGGACGGCTGGTGACGATTCCCGACATGGGAGCGGTGATCGTCGTCTTCGAGAGCGAGTTCTGAGCGCTGGAGAGATTCGCGCGCGCCTGGTCGATTCGGTTCTCGATGCCGCGAACGGCGGCGGACGCCGAGTCGAGGGCCGCCCGCGCTCGATCGAGCTCGGCCCGCGCGATGATGTTCTGCTCGAAATTCGATCGCGCCCGCTCGAAATTCGCCTGCGCTTCCGCCTGATTCGCGCGGGCTCCTTCGCGGTCGGAGAATAGAGCCCGGATCGACGCCTCGGCTCCCGCGGTGTCGGCGGCCAGCTTCGTGCGGTCGATCTGCAGGAGGAACTCTCCCCTCTCGACCACGTCACCTTCTTCGACACCGAGGTTGACGATCTGGCCCATCACGTCGGCCGAAAGGTCGACTTTACGCTGCGCCTCGATCCGACCGTTCGCGGAGACCTTGCTCACCAGATCCGCCGATTCGACCTCGGCGACCGTGACTTCGGTGAGCTTTCCGCGCTTCCCGCGGACCACGCCCACGGCGATGAGAATGATGACGATCAGAGCGACGATTCCGAGAATGAGCTTCCAGCGACGTTTCATGGACTCCACTTTCGCGTGAAATGGGGGACCGGACCGATGATTATACGGATTCAGAGCGCAGGAGTTCTCGGAGTGTACCGAGGGACGAGGGACGAGGGACGAGGGGCGAGGGGCGAGGGACGAGAGCAGAGCGACGAGATGGGAGGCCACCGGGGCTGGTGTTGCCTTTCCCTAGCCCCTAGCCCCTTGTCCCTTGTCCCTTGTCCCTGCCTCTAAAGATTCGCTGCGTCGTCCATCCCCGGATAATCGTCGGGTCGGATGAGGATCTCGCGCGGTTTCGACCCCTGGCTGGGGCCGACGATGCCGTTCGCTTCCATCAGCTCGATCAGGCGCGCGGCACGCGAATAGCCGAGCTTGAGCCGGCGCTGAAGGTAGGAGGCGGAGGCCTGGCCGGTGGTCAGCACCGTCCGTACCGCATCGTCGTACTTCGCGTCATCCATGTCGGACATCCCGCCGGCACCGCTCTTCTCTTCCGGCGGCTGGGTGATCTCCTCGACGTACTCCGGGCCGCCCTGATTCTTGCGGACGAAGTCGGTGATCTCGCCGATCTCCTTCTCGGAGACGTAGGCGCCGTGGATGCGGCGGATGCGCGCGGTGCCCGGCGGGAGGAAGAGCATGTCGCCGTTTCCGAGAAGCTTCTCGGCGCCCTGGGCGTCGAGAATCGTGCGTGAGTCGATTTTCGAGGCGACCTGATACGAGATGCGCGACGGGAAATTCGCCTTGATCACGCCCGTAATCACGTCCACCGACGGGCGCTGGGTGGCGAGGATCAGATGGATGCCGACCGCGCGCGCCTTCTGCGCCAGGCGGGTCACCGATTCCTCGACGTCCTTCGGAGCGATCATCATCAGATCTGCGAACTCGTCGATGATCACGACGATGTAATGCATCGAATCGAGCGTGGGCAGCTCGTTGCCGGGCCTGCGGACGCGCTTGATCGCCTCCGGATCGCGGATGAAGACATTGTACTGGTCGATGTTCCGGACCCCGCACGCCGCGAGCAGGCGGTAACGGTTCTCCATCTCCTGCACCGTCCAGAGAAGCGCGTTCGAGGCGAGCTTTGGATCGGTGACGATCGGATGGAGCAGGTGCGGGATGTCTTCGTACATCTTCAGCTCGACCATCTTCGGGTCGATCATCAGCATCTTGAGCTGCCGCGGAAGGGCCTTGTAGAGGAGCGAGACGATCATGGAGTTCAGACCGACCGACTTGCCCGCTCCCGTAGCCCCCGCGACGAGAAGATGAGGCATCTTCCCGAGGTCCGTGACGATGGGTTCGCCGTGAATGTCCTTCCCCAGCGCCAGCGTCAGAAGCGACGGCGCCTGGACGAAGGCCTCGGAATCGATGATCTCCCGCAGCAGGATCAGCTCGCGCTTCCGGTTCGGCACTTCAATGCCGACCGTGGACGATCCGGAAATTCGCTCGATGCGAACCGACTCGGCCTTCAGCGCCAGCGCCAGGTCGTCGCCGAGATTCACGACTTTCGCGTACTTCACTCCGGCCGAGGGCTTGAACTCGTACGTGGTGACGACCGGTCCGGGGTGGTACGCGGTGACTTCCCCTTCGACCGCAAACTCGCGGCAGCGCTCCTCGATCAGCTTCCCGAGGTCGAGAAACTTCCGGTGCGTCGCCTCGTCGAGCGAGGTCTCGTGAATGGCGGGCGTCAGCAGCCCCACGAACGGGATCCGCTCGGTGGAGGTTCCACCGGCGACGGCCACAGCGTCGTTTCGGCGCGGCGGCTCTTTCTTTCGGACGGGAGGCTTCGGCAGCGATGCCTTCTCGCGCTCGCGTGGAGGAGGCGGCATGCGCCGCTTCGGCGCGATGATGTCTTCGAACTCCGATTCCCGTTCGTAGGGAGAGGCGAGCATCGGGCCGCCCCGTCGCTTTTCTTCCGCAAGCTCTTCGGCGACTTTACGGAGATCGGCTTTCGTGACCTTCCGGATCTGAAACTTTCCGTGGCCACGGACCTGCCTGACCACCAGGCCCCTTCCCGCGTGCCGCGCTGCGCGCGCGTCGGGATCCCCTTCGTCCTCTTCTGCTTCTTCCTCCGTCGCAACCCGCTCGATGTGCTTGCGGAGCACCTCGGTCTTCATCCGCTCTTTCCGGTGGCGCTCGCGGAGGCGTGTCCATTGAAAGGAGATGGCTTGGGCGAGGCGCACCATCAGGTCACGGGTCCGGACGAAAACGCTTCCCAGGCTGATCCGCGTCGAAAGGAGGAGCCCGACCAGAAACGCCGTGATCATGACGATCGCCGCACCCGGAACGTTGAGGTTCGAGGCGATCGCTCCGTTGATCTCCCCCCCGATGTAACCGCCGGCGGGAATCAGAGCGCCGCGCAGCCAGACCTTTCCTACGGCGAGGTCGAGAAGCGGCGGAAGCGCCGTGGCGAGCACGAGAAATCCGAGCACCTTGGTATGGAAGTACTCGAGCTCACGCCCCCAGAACCGGTTCCATCCGGCTCCGAGCAGAGAGGCGGGGAAGAGGAAGGATGCGAACCCGAAAAAACCGACCAGGACCCAGGCGAGAGTCGCCCCGTAATAGCCGATCGCGTTGCGGGTTCTCCCTTCAGTCGAAGTGAAGAAGGCGGAAGAGTCGTCCGGATGGTAGGTGAGGAGCGCCGCGGCCAGGATCACGCCGATCGAAAGGATCACGATCCCGATCAACTCACCGCCCCGCCGGCTCCTGAAAAAATTGGAGATCTCCATCACGCCCATCACTCCCGTTAACCTTACGAAATATAGCAGCTTTGCAGGATTCTCGCCCATTGAAAGGGGCTGGGGACTGGAGACTGGGGACCAGGGAAGCCCAGAAGCCAGAAGAAAAAGGCGAAGTCAGAAGCCAGAAGTCAGAAGGAAGGGCAACGGCAAGATCTCATCATCCTGAGAGGCTGTGAAAGAAACCAGAGGGGCCGCGTTGCGGGCGCGACGACGTCAGATCGGCGCCGCCGACGA
>JBHEPS010000151.1:5469-5758 GCA_046260175.1 Thermoanaerobaculia bacterium | reverse complement strand
CCCACTGCGAGCGCTGCGCCTCGCCGGAGTCGAGGTCGACGGATGGAAGGCCCTTGCGCAGCGTCGCGATCGGTTTCATCGCCACGCGCACGACCACATCCTCGCCATTCGTGATTCCCCCCTCGACTCCTCCGGCCCTGTTCGACGACCTCTCCAGGCCGGGAAGAATCGCGTCGTGAACCTCGGAGCCTCTCTTTCGCGCGACGCCGAAGCCCATCCCGACGCCGACGCCCTTCACCGCGGGGATCGAGAGCATTGCCTGGCCGATCCGCCCGTCGAGCTTCTCGTC
>JBHEPS010000151.1:0-5459 GCA_046260175.1 Thermoanaerobaculia bacterium | reverse complement strand
CTCCGAGAGTGTCGCCCGCCTCTTTCGCAGCATCGATCGCAGCGATCATCGCCGGTTCGAGCGCCGGGTCGACCGCGCGGAGCTCCGAGGCCTGGTCGATCGCAGCGAGCTCGTTCCATCCCGCGTCCGCCTCCTCCTCTCCCACTTCGCCGAGCGAGAGAACGCCGGAGCGGACTTCGATCCCGAACGCCGCAAGGAGTTGCCTCGCGATGCTTCCTGCAGCGACACGCGCCGCCGTCTCGCGCGCGGAAGCGCGCTCGAGAATGTCCCGCAGGTCCCCGCGATCGAACTTGATCCCCCCCGCGAGGTCGGCGTGACCGGGTCGCGGAGCATGAAGCCTCCGCTTGTCGGCCTCGGAGGAATCGAGATCCCAGGGATCCATCGATGACTGCCAGTTCGCGTAATCGCGGTTCCCGACGCGGATCGAGATCGGCGAGCCGAGGGTCTCGCCACCGCGGAGCCCGGCGAGGATCTCCGCCTCGTCCTTCTCGATCGCCATTCGTCCGCCGCGGCCGTAGCCCAGCTGCCGGCGCCGCATCTGGGTCGCGATCGCCTCGCGGTCCAGCCGGAGTCCGGCGGGGACCCCGGTCACGATGACCGTCAGCCCCGGCCCGTGCGACTCCCCGGCGGTCAGAAAGCGGAACCGGCTCATTCGCGACTCAACCCGCTTCTACGGCTGCGCCCTTTTTGCGCGCGATGATGGCCATGCCGATGACGATCAGCACCACGCTGATCAACTGCGCCACGGTAAACGGCCCGAGAAACCGGTCGTCCTTGGCGCGAACGATCTCGACGAGAAACCTCTCGATGCCCATCAGCACGAGAAAGATTCCGAACACCCTGCCAGCGATGTGCGGGCGCTTGGAGGCGCTCCATAGAATGAAAAACATGAGCAGCGCCGCACCCGCCTCGTACAACTGAGTCGGGTGAACCCGGAGGATTGCTGAATCGGGAAGCAGCGGATCGACCTTCGCGCCGAAATCCCGCAGCGCCCCGGCCGTGGTGGGTGGCGCACCCTTGGGAAAGGCGATCCCGACCCACGATTCGGTCGGGCGGCCATAGTCGTCCCCGACCAGAAAGCAGCCGATCCTTCCGAGGCCGTAGCCGAGGGCGAGTCCGGGGGCCACCGCGTCCGCAACGCGCGGCAATGGGAGCTTCCGGATCCGGATCAGAATGATGACGGCGAGAGCCCCGCCGATGAGCCCTCCGTACCAGACGAGCCCCGCGCGGCTGAAGAGCAGCGATATGTCGCCGAAGAGAATCGCGTAATAGATCTTGGCCCCGAGGATACCGCCCACCGCACCGGCGAGCAGGACGTTCGAGGAATCCTCTTCCGGGAGCCCGTACCGGCGGAACTGAAGGGTCATCACCCACCCCCCGACCGCGAAGGCGAGAAACATCATCAGACCGAAGGTCGTGATCTCGAAATTGCCGATTTTCACCAGTGTGGGCCACATGACGGCGGAAGGATATCAGGAGAAGCAAGGGGCTAGGGACTAGGGACCAGGGACTAGGAAGAACAAAAGCAAAATCGATGCTCCAGCTGGCAGCTCTTGGTGTTGTCCTTCCTAGCCCCTAGCCCCTAGTCCCTAGTCCCTGCCTCTATTGCCATCCTTTCCAGCTGGGCCTTCTGCTCGGAGATGAACCGGAAGACCGCGACCTTGCCGGGCGCGTCGAGGTGCTGGGAGACCTCGAAGAGATGGATCGAGAGCAGGGTGTTCAGACCGTCCTCGAGCACCGATTTCCGCTCCTCGAGCGGGAGCTCGGAGATGTTGGCGATCAGCATGTTCTCGTCGAAGCGGCCGTCCTGGTCGAAGAACACGCCGTTCCAGAGCTCGTTCGCCTCGGCGTTCTGGAGCGTGGTCATGAAAATCTCGCGCGCCCGGCTCTCGGCCACCGTCGCGGCGAGCGAATCGAACAGCCGCCCGAACATGTCGTTGTAGGTCGAGATGATGCGGAGCAGCTCGGGCGAATCCTCGACGTCGAGAAAGACCGGAGTGCGCCTTTTTTCCTCGCGCACTTCCTCGATGAGTCGTGCCCTCACGAGCTGATAGAGGATCCTGAGTGTCTCGAACTCCGTGAGCGAGGAGTCTCGGATGAGCGCGCGGATCGATCTCGCGCCGTCGATGAGATGGAACAGGTCCATTTCCTGGTCGCTCAGCTCGAGCGACGGGAGCTGGGCCTCGGAGCCTGGAACGACCGAGTAAACGATCGCCAGGCTGGTGATCCGCTCGCGAATCATCTCCCCTTCGTCGAGGCGCCGGATCCCTTCCATGATGATGGCCGCGGTATTGAGCGAGAGGAGGATCCGCTCCTGGAGCTGCTCGTCACTCTCGAAAAAGGCGAACTCACCGCGCTCCCAGGCGAAAAGCGAATAGACGATCTCGAGAACCTGGTTCTTGACGCCCCACCAGAGGTCCTTCGGAGAGATCGCTCCCATCTGGACCAGCAGCTTGCCGTGCCGCGTGTCGCCCGTCAGCCGCTCGCGCGACTCGACATACTGGTCTTCGGTGATCTTCCCGTTGCGGAGCAGGAACTGACCGAGGGAATGCTCGGGGGAGTTCGAGGTTGCGAAGACGATCTCTCCGCGGTTCCAGTAGATCGTGCGCTCCAGCTCTTCGTGGAGAAGAACGAGCTTGCCCGACCGCCGCACCATCGATACGAAGGTGAGGACATCGGCGAACTGGACGAGGCTCAGATCTCCCTGCAGTGCCAGCCGCTCACTCACTCGCTCGGTCCCCTTCCCCGCTCCCCTGCCGCCGTGGCTGCCCTGGCCGTCTGGATGCCGATCACTTCAACCAGAGCTGCGAGCGCGCGATCGATCTCCTCCTCGGTGTTCGTGCGCCCGAGCGAGATCCGAATGGAGCTTTTTGCATCTTCCACCGAAAGTCCCATCGCGAGCAACACTCGGCTCGGCTCCACCCGCCCCGAAGAGCATGCCGATCCGGTCGAGATCGCGATTCCGCGAAGATCGAGCGCGATCTGAATCGCCTCTCCGTCCCCTCCCGGACAGACCAGGTTCGAGGTGTTCGGCAAACGCTTCGCGTCCCGGCCGTTCACTCGCGCGGCAGGCACCGCCTCGAACAGGCGTCGTTCGAAGCGCTCCCGCAACGCCCGAACTCTTTCGATCTCCTCGAAGTCGATGGCGCCGACCGCCGTGGCGAAGCCCGCCGCCAGCGCCACCGGCTCGGTCCCGGCTCTGCGCCGCCGCTCCTGCGCACCTCCGCGCACCAGAGGGTCGAGCGAACGGCCCGTCCGGATCCAGAGCGCCCCGATCCCCTGCGGCCCATGGAGCTTATGCGCCGAGAACGAGACGGTGTCGGCATTGAGATCGGACACGTGAAGGGGCATCTTCCCGAGAGCCTGGACCGCGTCGACGTGAACCGCGATGCCTCTCGCCCGGGCCTCGGCGCCGATTCTTTCGACCGGCTGGATGACGCCGGTCTCGTTGTGCGCCAGGATCATCGCGACCAGCGTGGTCTCGTCGCGGAGCGCGGCGATCATCGCGTCGGCGTCGACGGCTCCGTCGGGACCGCAACCGACGCGGGTCACCGCGCAACCCCGCGCTTCCAGCTCGCGGATGGGCTCGGATACCGATGGATGCTCGATGGAGGTCGTTACAATGTGGGAAAGGTTCCCGCGTCCGACGAGGCCGAAAATCGCGGTGTTGTTAGACTCGGAGCCACCACCGGTGAATACGATCTCGCGGGGAGTCGCGGCGAGGTGCGACGCGATGGCGTCGCGCGACTCTTCGAGAAGGCGGCGCGCTGCCTGGCCCTCCCGATGCACGCTCGAAGCGTTGCCGGGGCCCAGGCGCAGCGCATCCGCGACCGCCTCGAGGGCAGCCGGATGGATTGCAGTCGTCGCGTTGTTGTCGAGATAGATCCGCATCAGAAGGACTTGAGGACGCCTCGCCCATGACTCTTAGAACGATCGCAGTTTTCCTCGTCTCCGCGCTCGCAGCCGTCAACATCGGAGCCCAGACAAACAATCCGGAGCCCGCCCAGACGACCATCGCGAAGCCGGATGCGACGCAGGACCCGGGGACCCGGAAGCTCTCGAGGGCCGAGAAACGATCGCGAACCCGTGCCCTGCCGGATCAATATCGCGAGTTCCTCAAAGACGTGGAGCCGATCATCATGGAGGAAGAGATCAACACCTTCCTGCTCATGGAGTCGGACGCTCAGCGGGACCTCTTCATCGAGCACTTCTGGCGCAGGCGCGACTCGGATCCCAAGACCGTCTACAACGAGTACCTCGACACTTACTATCAGCTCATCGACGAGGCGAAGCGGGAGTTCCGCTACCTCACGTCCGAGCGCTCGCGCATCTTCCTGGTTCAGGGACGGCCAATGGAACGGCTCGAGGTGAGCTGCGAGCGTTACCTTCAGCCTCTCGAGGTCTGGTTCTATCGCGGCGAACGCCAGTTCAGCAACGACCGGGCGGTCGTCTTCTATCAGCCGCGCGTCGGGGGCGGTGACTTCCGGCTCTGGCAGCCGCTGGGGCGCGGCGGCGAGGACCTGAAGGACCTGCTCTCCTACCAGGGCGAGCAGAAGGGCGTGATGGACGTCTTCTATCAGGGGATGGGAGGCCGCGGAAGCATCTGGATGGAGTGCGCTCACGGCGAGAAGATCATGGCCGCGATCAATTACGTCCTCCAGAATCGTCTCGAGAACACGAAGATGTTCCGCGCTCCGGAAGTCGAGGTCGAGGACGTCAACCGCGTGCTCCGCAGCGTGGTGATCGCCAACCCCGACGCGCCGAAGCTCGAGGCCGGCGTCAACGTTCGCTATCCCGGGAAGCGAGGCGCGCGGACGTCGGCCGAGCTCACCGTCGACGTCGACAAGTCGAAGCTTCAGGTGAAGGATCTCGAAGGAACCAGTTACTACAATCTCGACCTCACGGGTGAGGTGCTCAAGGACGGGAAGCTGTTCGAGAACTTCAGGTATCGCTACGACTTCCCCGTCACTGGCGCTCCTGACAGACTCACGGTCACAATCGAGCGCTTTCTCCGCCCGGCCGACTACATGGCGCGGATCCGGATCGTCGACGCGAACTCGGGAGCCGAGGCGCTCGTCGAGAAAGAGCTCGAAGTCCCCTACATCAAGGCCACCGAAGCCAGGCGCCAGAGTGAGCGCGAGGGAGACGAGGCGGTCGGCCGCCTTTTCACCGAATTCCGCACCGGCGAGTCCCAGCTCCGCATCATCCCCCTCGGCACCGAGGCACTCACTGGCCTGCAGACGATCGACACGATCGTGACCGGCGACCGGATCGAAGGCGTCGAGTTCTATCTGGACGGCCGCAGGATCATGACCAAACGGCGTCCTCCCTACGCTCTCGAGCTCGATTTCGGAGAGGTGCCGCGCACGAGAAAGATCAAGGCCATCGGAGTCGACAAGAAGAACGAGTTCGTCGCGGGCGACGAGATCGCGGTCAACATCGGAAGCGATCCGTTCCGC
>JBHEPS010000150.1:473-5909 GCA_046260175.1 Thermoanaerobaculia bacterium | reverse complement strand
GCCTCGAGCATGTTGCCCGTATGCGCGGCCAGCCCGCTGACGCGAATCACGAACCGCAGCGGCTCGCGAAGAAGGGTGAATGGAACCATCGACACCCACGGATCGCCGTCCCGAAGCGTGCCGAGGGACGCGATGGGCTGCGCGTTCAGAAGGTGCCGCAGGGTGGCGGCCTGCGCGGAATTCATGAGGCGAAGTATAGAGCCTCCCACCCGACACCCGAGGTGCGGCCTAAGAGAGGACTCCAGGGAAATCGCAGGAGGTGAGGCGGCCCGTGCCGCCTCACCGCGCTGCCCGCTTCACCAGACCTGATCGTGGCAGTCGTAGCAGGATGAGGAGGCGACCTTCGCGCCTCGCAGATCCTTCCCGTGACACGCTCCGCACCGCTGGGTCGGATTGTCCGAGCCCGGCGCGTGCATGACGCCACCGTAATCGACGTTGTGGGATTTCGGAGCTTCCTTGTCGGCCGTCGCTGTGCCGGTGGTCGCGGTCGACTCTGCCGCTGGCACCTCCTCGGTCGCGGTCGAATCTGCCGGTGGCACTTCCACGGTCGCGGTCATCGTAGTCTCGGTCGCCGGATCCGTGGTGACCGCCGTCGCCGTCATCGTCGTGGTCTCTCCGCCCATCGAGTCGACCACCGTCTTCTCCTGCGCACATCCTGCGACCATCAGAGCCAGAAACATCCCCAGAAATGCAACGATCCAACGCATGCAAATGCCCTCCTGGGAATGAAGTGCCTTCAAGATCCGTGCTCCATTCGATCCATCGCACGCGGGGTCACATCTGCGATGTTCAAATCGCACGCGGGGTATCGCACGCGGGGGTCACATCTTCGATGTTCGGTCTCTTTCCATTACGAGCCGGTTTTGGGGCGAAAAGCCCCCGAAAACGAAAATCGACCGTACACCGAAGATGTGACCCCGCCAAACGTGACCTCACCAAGCGCGCGTAACGCCGAGACCTGAGCCGAGTTCATGAAGCGGAGTCCAGGACCTCACCGCTCGGACGCGTTTCGGCACTCACGCTTCCGACGCTCGCGGGGGTGACGGCACGGACCGGCCCCCGGTCCGATTGCGGTGCCGGCGGAGGAGAATGCCTCGAGCACTTCCTCCACACTCGCCGTCCCGGGGATGTCGGCGCTCACGAGGACATCGCGTGTGGCATCGACGACGAACCCTCCGTTGCTCAACTGGCTCGTGTTTGAAAGAATGCAGAGTGCCCACGCGCAGATCAGCGAAGATCGATCTCTTCCTTGCTACGTTCGGAGTTCTCGCGCTGGAACTGGCACTCATCCGTTGGTCGAGTCACCAAATTCGAGTCTTCGCTTATTTCAACAACCTGGTCCTGATCTCGGCCTTCGGAGGACTCGGCCTCGGCATCATCATGGGCCCGCGCACCAGAGGGCTCTTTCGCCTGCTGTTTCCCTCACTCCTCGTGCTGGCGGCGCTTCTCACTTTTTCGACAGAGCTGGGTCTGATGTACCTGTCGTTCCCGGATCCGACGGTTGCGCTGTGGGGCGCCGACGGCCTCAAGGCGGACGAGACCTTCTTCGGAAACGTGGTGCTTCTTCTGGGGCTGCTGATGGCCATGGCGACGACGTTCTTCTTCGCCGGAACGAAGGTAGGAGCCCTGTTTGCAACTCTGCCCACGCTGACTGCCTATCATTGGGATCTGAGTGGATCGCTCGCCGGCGTTCTGGCGGTTGTCCTCCTGTCGGCGCTGCACGCGCCGCCCGCTGCCAGCTTCGCGGTCGCACTCCTGGCGCTTGCGTGGCTGGAGCCGAGAATATGGACCTTCGGGGCGGCCATCGCGATCACGGCCCTCGTCTGGTGGTCCGGCGCCGGAGCGTCCTTCTCTCCGTACAACAGGATCGACCTGGCCAAGGTGAGCGAGGCTCCGCCGACATGGATCCTCGCGGCGAATCGCGACAGTCATCAGAACTTTCTCGATCTCTCTCATGAAGCACGAAACCAGCCGGACCTCGATCCGCATGCGGCCACTAGAATCCGAACGGTAGCTGAGTCGTACGACGCCCCTTACCTGATCACCGAGAATCGCAGGCGCGCTCTCATCGGGGGGGCCGGAACCGGTAATGACGTAGCCGCGGCGCTCAGGAATGGATTCGCCCATGTGACGGCGGTGGAGATCGACCCGGTCATTGCCGAGATCGGCCGCGAGCTACACCCCGAGCGACCATACTCCGATCCGCGAGTGCGCCTGGTGATCACGGACGCGAGAAACTGGATCGAAAGAAATCGCGGAGAAAAGTACGACGTCGTCGCATTCGGCCTGCTCGATTCCCACGCGATGTTCTCATCCCTCTCTACGCTGCGGCTCGACAACTACGTCTACACGGTCGAGGCACTGCGTTCATCGTGGGGGTTCGTCGCCGAAGGTGGCGTCCTGGCCCTGACGTTCTGTACTTTTCGCTCCGAGTTCATCGGAGACCGGATCATCCGCAATCTCCAGCTCGCAACCGGCACTACCCCCATCGAGGTGCCGTTCGGTGCAGACTCCAGGATGTTCATCGTGCCCAGAAACGTCCCCGCCGAGCGGCTGGCGCGCCTGGATCCGGTGCCTCCGAGTCCCCTGGCGGGTGTCATTCAGCCCAGCACGGATGACTTCCCGTTTCTCTACCTGCGTCCCGGCGTCGTGCCATGGGGCTACATCGTGATCCTGTCCGCCATCATCGTTCTCGCGTCGGTCAGCGCTCGGATCGCGATCGGGCCCGAGCTCTTCCGACCGACACCCATAGACGCAGCGCTTTTCCTTTTCGGCGCGGCTTTCCTTCTGATCCAGACCAAGGGGATCACCGATCTCTCATTGCTTTTCGGCTCTACGTGGATCGTGAACGCGGCGGTCTTCGCGGGAGTACTCGTGCTGGCGATCCTGGCCAATGGCTGGGTTGCGCGCCGGCCTCCGAAGTCCACGCCCATGCTGTTCGTCGTTCTGCTCGCCGCAGTTGCCTTGAGCCTCGTGATTCGGCCGGCCCATCTGCTGGCGTTCGGATTCCCGGTCTCGGGAATCATCGGTGCGTTCGTCAATGGGCTTCCGATCTTTTTTGCGGGCTTCCTCTTCTCGCGCCTCCTCAGCAGATCGGTCAATCCAACGCGATCTCTCGGCATCAATCTCGTCGGCGCAATCTTCGGCGGTTGTCTGGAGTACCTCAGCATGGTCTTCGGCCTGAGATTCATTTCACTGATCGCACTCGTTATCTACGCCGTCGCCGCCCTGCTCGTGGCCTTCGATGCCCGATCCTCGGGCGTTCATGGTGTCGAGCAATCCACCCAGGCCGTCTGACCGTAGTCTCCTCCCGGCAGCCCAAGGCCCCACCGGGCGGTCAGCGGGGCCCCGCCCCCGATCAGCGGTATCCGGCGGCTTGCAGCTCGAAGAGCTCCGCATAGCGGCCACCCTGCGAGAGAAGCTCCTCGTGAGTTCCTGCCGCTTCGATCTCGCCGTCGACGAGAACGAGAATTCGGTCTGCCATCCTCACCGTGGAGAACCGGTGCGAGATGAGGACGGCCGTCTTGTCGGCGCTCAGCTCGCGGAACCTCTGGAACACCTCGAACTCCGCCCGGGCGTCGAGCGCCGCGGTCGGCTCGTCGAGAATGAGCAGCTGGGCGTCGCGCATGTACGCGCGGGCAATCGCGATCTTCTGCCACTCTCCACCCGACAGGTCGACACCCTTGCGGAAGCGTTTCCCGAGAACCTGGTCGTAGCGGCCCGGAAGGCGTTCGATCACCTCATCCGCCAGGCTTCGGCGCGCCGCTTCCTCGATTCGCTCCTGATCACCCGAGGCCTCGATGCGCCCGACGGCGATGTTCTCCCCGGCGGTCATCTGGTAGCGTACGAAGTCCTGGAAGATCACCCCGACGTTCGCGCGGAGCGAGTCGAGATCGTAGTCCCGCAGATCGTGGCCATCGACTAGGATCCGCCCCTCGTCGGGATCGTAGAGCCGGGCGAGAAGCTTCACCAGCGTCGTCTTTCCTGCGCCGTTCTCACCCACCAGCGCGACGACCTCCCCTGCGGCGAGCGTGAACGTGAGATTCCGCACCGCCCATCGCTCCACGCCGGGATAGCGGAATCCGACACCCTCGAATCTGAAACCCTCCCGCAACGGCTCCGGAAAGGAGAGCGCCCCCGGCTTCGAGACGATCTCCGGCTGGATGAGAAAAAACGAAAAGAGGTCGTCGAGATAGAGCGCCTGTTCGGCCATCTGCGAGAACCCCGAGAGCAGCCCTTCGAGCAGCCCGCGGAGGCGGCGGAAGGAGCCGGCGAGAAAGGTGAGGTCGCCGATGGTGAACTCGCCACGCAACGTTCCCCACGCAAGGTAGCCGTAGGCGAGGTAGTACCCGAGCGTTCCGATCGCTGTCAGGATGCTCCCCCAGAACGCGCGCCTCGTCGCGAGCGCCCGGTTTGCCCGATAGAACGCCTCGGCCAGCCGGCGGTACCTATCAATGAGAAAGGGGTTGAGGGCGAAGATCTTCACTTCCTTCGCCGTCTCGACCCCGGCGCCGGTCTGCCTGACGTAGTCGAGCTCACGCCTTTCCGGGGTGCGCCGGTAATTGAGCGTGTAGCTCGCGGCGTTGAAGTGCGCCTCCCCGAGGAACGCGGGGACGAGGGCGATGCCGAGGAGAAGGATCAACCAGGGGGCATAGGCGATCAGGCCAATCCCGAAGGTGACGATGGTGACCGCGTCCTGCGCCTGGCCGAGAAGCTGCGTCATGAGCGCGCTCCGGCCTGTCGTCTGCCGGCGCGCACGCTCGAGCTGATCCTGAAGCTCGCTGTCCTCGAAGTCCTCGAGATCGAGCGTCGCCGCATGCTCCATGAGCCGAACGCTCATCGCGTTCGTGAACCGCTCCGAGAGGAGTGAATCGAGCAGCGAGACCGTCCGCCCGAGAACGTCCGACAGGATCGCGATCCCGAGCTCGATGAGAATCAGCGCGAGCAGCCGGTCGAGCATCCCCGAAGCCCACCACTCCGCCAGCGTCGAGGGAGCCGCGGCTCCCGAGGCGAGCATCACGACCTCGTCGATGATCAGCTTCCCGACGAAGAGCATCGCCACCGGGAGAACCGCGCGCACCAGCCTCAGCCCGACGTTCGAGATGGTCAGGATCCGGCTCGTCTGCCAGATGAGCCGAAGAAACGGAGGGAGGTTACGCAGCGCGCCGAAGCGCTCTCGCAGAGAGCGGCGTCCGGGGCCCATCGGAACGAGGTCGGTCTCTCGACGGGGCATCAGACCCTTCATTGTGCAACGGACGGACCGGGGGCGACACGGGTCAGATAGCGAAACCGTCGCCTGCGGCGACCGGACCGCCGCAGGCGGTCCCTACCACCCAGTTCCGAGGCACTACTCGAAGTTTCAGCGATCCTCCCGCAGCCGCTCGGTCCAGTTCACCATCAGATGGATGGGCGGCTCGGCGGTGCGCTCCTCGAGCT
>JBHEPS010000150.1:0-249 GCA_046260175.1 Thermoanaerobaculia bacterium | reverse complement strand
CGAGAAAATAGAGCTCCCTCCCGTCGCCACGCCATCGTGGCTGGCTCCCGCCGTCCCTGGAGACCCGGACCGCAGCCCCCTTCCCCTCGAACGGCCGGACGTACACCTCGGGCGCTCCGGAAACATCGGAGGCATAGGCGATCCAACGGCCATCAGGGGAGAATCGCGGAGAAGTTTCGTTGAAGGAGGTTGCCACGAGCGTTTGGTCCTCCCCGGGCCGCTCGAGCGAGAGCAGATGGATGTCCGAGT
>JBHEPS010000015.1:32653-33127 GCA_046260175.1 Thermoanaerobaculia bacterium | reverse complement strand
CGCCCTCCCCGGCGTCTCGCAGAAACCGCAGTCGCCCCGCGAGGCGTTCGAGCCCGGCGCCGCCGGTCACGGCTGCGGCCACAACATGTTCGGCGTGGCGAGTCTCGGGGCGGCAGCCGCAATCAAGGACCTGATCGCGGCCGGCCGGTTGAAAGGGACGATCAAGTTCTTCGGCACGCCAGCCGAGGAGGCGGTCGGCGGAAAGATCTACATGCTCCGCGACGGCGTGATGGACGGAGTGGACGTGATGCTCTCCTGGCATCCCAGCGACGAGATCGCCGCGGACACCCGGAGCTCCCAGGCGCTGATCGACTTCACGGTGGAGTTCAGCGGAAAGACCGCCCACGCGGCGTTCGATCCCTGGAACGGCCGCAGCGCCAGCGACGGCCTCGAGATCTTCACGCATGCGGTCAACCTGATGCGCGAGCACATCCGCCCGACCTCGCGGATGCACTACGTCATCGTCTGGGCGGG
>JBHEPS010000015.1:0-32643 GCA_046260175.1 Thermoanaerobaculia bacterium | reverse complement strand
GGCTCGGTCCTCTCGACTTCACTTCCGAGGAGCAGGAGTTCGCTCGCACGATCCAGCGGGAGACTGGAGTCGAGCCGAAGGGACTGAATACCGCCATCCGCAACTTTGAAGAGAACCCTGGCCTTCCCGAGGGAGGCTCGACCGACGTGGCCGACGTCAGCTGGGTGATGCCGACCCTGCAGATGTCGGTCACGACCGCGCCCGCCAATGCGCCGTGGCACGCCTGGCCGGTGGTCGCGTGCGGCGGGATGTCGATCGGTCACAAGGGGATGATCTACGCCTCGAAGGCCATGGCCGCGACGATGGTCGATCTGTTCCGCGACCCGAAGCAGGTCGCCGTGATCGCGAAGGAGTTCGAGGAAAAGACGCGGGGGATCGAGTACGTTCCCTACATCCCCGCGGGTCCGCCCGTTCCGCCGCCAACGAACTGACCTGACCCGGGCGTCAGTTCCCTAGAATCCTTCGCACGACCTCGGCCGCGCGCATCGCGGCCGAGGACGGCTCCCCCTCCGCGATCGCCCGAACGATCGCGCTTCCGACGACGACCGCGTCGCACTTTCCTTCGAGCGCCAGGTAGTGCTCCCGCTCGGAGATCCCGAAGCCGACGGCCACCGGATTGCGTAGCTTCGCGCGCACGGCTTCCAGCCGTTCCACCAGCTCGGCGTCGAGCTCCCGCCGCGCCCCCGTCACACCCGTGGTCGAGACGTAGTAGACGAAGCCGTCCGAGGCGCGATCGATCCTGGCGAGGCGCTCATCGGTCGACGTTGGCGCCGCGAGGAAGATCGCCCCCAGCCCTGCCGCATGAAGAGTGCTCCGGATCTCCTTCGCAGCCTCCGGAGGAAGATCGGTGAACAGCACGCCGTCCACCCCGGCGGCAGCGGCCTCTCCGGCGAACCGCTCGATCCCGTAGCGAAGGATCGGATTGAGATACGAGAAGACGATCAGAGGAATCCCGCTCCGCGCGCGGATCGATTTCGCGATCTCGAGAACGTCGGCGATCGTCGTTCCCCTCTCCAGCGATCGCTGCGACGCGGCCTGGATGACGGGGCCGTCGGCAATCGGATCCGAGAACGGCGCTCCCAGCTCGAGGGCGTCCGCTCCTGCCTGCTCGAGCGCGAGCGCGATCTCCACCGACTCCGCAATTCCCGGATCTCCGCACGTGAGATACGCGATCAGCCCGGTGCGCCGCTTCTTCGCGAGCTGCCGGAAAAGAACCTTGATCCTCTTCATCGCTCCGCGGCCTTCCTGTCCATCTCCGCGACCTGAGGCACGTCCTTGTCTCCGCGGCCCGAGAGATTCACGAGGACGATGGATCCCGGCGCGATCTCCCTCCCACGCTCGATCAGATACCCGAGCGCATGCGCCGACTCGAGCGCCGGTATGATCCCCTCGGTCACGCTCAGCTTCCGGAAGGCTCCCAGAGCGGCCTCGTCGCTGCAGGAGCTGAACTCGATCCGCCCCTCCCCCGCCCAGTACGCGTGCTCCGGTCCGATCGAGGGGTAATCGAGTCCCGCCGAGATCGAATGCGTCTCGCCGATCTGTCCGTGCTCGTCCTGAAGCACCATCGACCTCGTGCCGTGCAGAACGCCCGGCGCGCCGCCGAGAAACCTCGCGGCGTGATCCCCCGGCCCGGAGCCTCGTCCACCGGCCTCCACCCCGATGAGCCGCACGCTCTTTTCCTTCAGCAGAGGAAAGAAGAGGCCGATCGCGTTCGAACCGCCGCCGACACACGCGAGCGCGACGTCGGGCAGCTTTCCGGTCCTCTTCTTCAGCTGCCGGGCGGCTTCGCGCCCGATCACGGACTGGAAGTCGCGCACGATCTTCGGGTAAGGATGCGGTCCGAGTACCGAGCCGATGATGTAGTGCGTGGTCCGGACGTTCGTGACCCAGTCGCGGATCGCTTCGTTGATCGCATCCTTCAGCGTCCGGCTGCCGCTCGCGACCGGCACGACCTCGGCGCCGAGGAGGCGCATCCGGAAGACGTTGAGCTCCTGCCGCGCCATGTCCACCTCGCCCATGTAGACCCGGCACTCGAGACCGAGCAGCGCGCATGCGGTCGCGGTCGCGACTCCGTGCTGTCCAGCGCCGGTCTCGGCGATGATCCGCCGCTTCCCCATCCTCCGGGCGAGCAGCGCCTGCCCCAGCGCATTGTTGATTTTGTGCGCGCCGGTGTGGTTGAGGTCTTCCCTCTTGAGGAAGAGACGGAAGTCTCCGCACTCGGCGGCGAAGCGCTTCGCCTCGGTCAGCGGAGTGGCCCGCCCCACGAAGTCGCGGAGCAGGTCATCGAGCTCGCGCCGGAAGGCTCGGTCGCGCATCGCGGAGCGATACGCCGCCTCGAGCTCGTCGAGAGGCGCCATCAGCGTCTCGGGAACGAACTGTCCTCCGAACGTGCCGAACCATCCATCTCGTGTCGGTAGAGAGGATGGATTCATGAACTGCGGACTTCCTCGAAGAGTCTGCGAATCTTGTCGGCGCTCTTGATGCCGGGCGCTTGTTCGACGCCGCTCGAGACGTCGACGCCGTCCGGACGGACGCGCAGGATCGCGGACCGGACGTTGTCGGGAGTGAGCCCCCCGGCGAGGAAGAACTTCTGCCGTCGATCGACGCCTTCGAGTAGCGACCATTCGAAGGTTTCGCCGCTACCTCCACCCCGGGCGCTCGCGCGATCGTAGAGCATCCACGCCACGTCCCCCCATCCTCTCGCGGGCGGAATCTCCTTATCCACTCCAAGCGCGCGGATCACCGGCCGGTCGCAGACCGTAAGCGTCGCCGGAGGCTCGGATCCATGGAACTGAATCACGTCGAGGCCCACCTGATCCGCAATCTTCAGAACCTGACTGATGGGCTGGTCGCGGAACACGCCGACCATCGCCGTCCGATGGCCGGTGTCCCGAACGAGTCTGGCGATGGCGGAAGCAGCCTCGGGCGTGATCTTTCTCGGCGATTCCTCGGCGAAAACGAACCCGAGAAATGCCGCCCCATGCTCGGCGGCGTACAGCGCGTCCTCTTCCCTCGTGATTCCACAGACTTTCACGAGAGGGCCGCCGGCGAGCTCTCGAACGGCCGCGGCACGATCTACCTGACGGAGAAGGTGCTCGCCGACGAGGACGGCATCGAATCCCGCGGCGCGCATTCGCTGCGCGTCCGCGGCCGATCGAATGCCGCTCTCGGCGACCCGGATCACGCCGGGAGGAATCCCCCTCGAGAGCCGTTCCGCGGTGGCGAGATCCACCGAGAAGGTGCGGAGGTCGCGGTTGTTGACGCCGATGATGCGGGCGCCAGCAGTCACCGCTTTAGCGAGCTCTTTCTCGTCATGAACTTCGACGAGAGCGTCGCGGCCGAGCGCTTCGATCCGCGCCAGGAAGCGCCGCATCGTCGGTTCGTCGAGCAGCGACGCGAGGAGCAGGACCGCGTCCGCACCCGCCGCGACCGCCTGGTCGATCTGACGCTCGTCGACGATGAAGTCCTTCATGACGACCGGAAGCCCGCTCGCCATCGACGCTTCGCGGATCCACCGCCGGTCGCCCTTGAAATAGAGGGCTTCGGTGACCACCGAGATCGCCGAAGCTCCACCGGCCCGATAATCCTTCGCGATGGCTTCGGCATCGACGTCCTCGAGAATCGTTCCGGCCGAAGGGGATGCTGCCTTGATCTCTGCGATGACCCTGGGGCGGTCGCCGGTCCCGAGAAGGGATGCGCGGAACCGATGCGGCTTGCGCACGGCGGCGCTCTGCTCCGCCAGGCGTTTCCACTCCGCGGGGGAATCCCGCTCGTCGTCGAAACGCGCCTGCGTAGCCTGGACGATCTCCGTCAGAAGATTGTTCAATTCGCTCCTCCCGAGGCCTGAGTCGCGCTGACCAGATCTTCCAGCTTCCGAGCCGCCCACCCGGCGTCGATCGATTCTCGAGCCAGATCGGCCGCGCCCCTCAGATCTGAAACTATCCCTCCAACATAGATCGCCGCAGCAGCGTTGGCCAGCACTGCATCGCGGGCCGCTCCCCTCTCTCCCGCCAGAACTCGCCTGGCGATCGCGGCATTGGTCGCGGCATCTCCCCCGCGCAGGGCGCCGGCCGGAGATCGTTCCAGCCCGAGATCCTCCGGCTCGATCCGGTACCGGCGGGTTCCCCCATCTGCCCGCACCTCGCAGACCTCCGTGCCGGCCGAGGGGGAGATCTCGTCCATCCCGTCGTCGGAGTGGACGACCATGGCGTGTTTCGCACCCAAAGCGAACAGAACCTTTCCGAGGAGCGGAACCAGGTGAGGCGCGTAGACGCCGAGCACCTGTCTTTTTGCTCCGGCCGGGTTCGTCAGCGGGCCCAGCAGGTTGAAAATCGTCCGCATCCCGAGCTCCTTCCGAATGCCCACCACAGCGGCCATCGCCGGATGAAGCTTCGGAGCGAAGAGAAAGGAGATTCCGACTTTCTCGAGCACTCTCTCGAGCTCCCGGGCGTCCAAGTCGATGCAGGCGCCTAGCTCGGCCAGCACGTCCGCGCTCCCGCAGGAAGACGAGACGGCGCGGTTTCCATGCTTCGCGATCGGAACCCCGGCCCCCGCCGCGACGAGCGCAGCGAGCGTCGAGATGTTGATCGTCCCCTTGCCGTCGCCTCCCGTCCCGCAGGTGTCGACCACCTCGGTGCCGTTCACTTCCAGCGGCACGACCCGTTCGCGCATCGCCTCGGCGGCCCCGGTGATCTCCTCCGCGGTCTCTCCCTTCATTCTCAAGGCCACGATGAGCGCGGTCTTCTGAACCTCGCTCGCCGGGCCGTCCATGACGCTCCGGAACACGTCGCGCATCTCCTCGCGCGAGACTCCTTTTCCATCCACGATGCTGCGTATCGATGCGTCGATCATGCAATGCCTCCGGCGGCGAGAAAGTTTCTGACCATCCGAGCCCCTTCGCTGGTGCCCCACGACTCGGGATGAAATTGAAGGCCGAACACCGGGCGCGTCGCGTGCGAGAGCGCCATGACCGAGCCGTCGTCCGCCATGGCGTCGATCGTCAACTCGGCGGGAAGCGTCGCGGCTTCGGCGACGAGCGAGTGATAGCGGGTGACGCGAAGCGGGTCGGTACACCCTTCGAACAGCCGCTCTCCCCGATGGCGGACCGCGTCGACCTTCCCGTGGACGGGAATCGGGCCCCGCACGATCCGGGCACCGAACGCCTCGGCGATCGCCTGGTGCCCGAGACAGATGCCGAGAATCGGCGTGTTCACCGCCGCGCGGACGAGAGGGACGATGTTCCCCGCAGCCGCGGGTGTGCCGGGGCCCGGCGAGATCACGATCGCATCGGGACGGCTCGCCACCAGCGCCTCGACCTCGAAGGCGTCGTTCCGCACGACTTCGATCTCGAGACTCGTTTCGCCCGCGATGAGCTGCACGAGGTTGAACGTGAAGGAGTCGTAGTTGTCGACGAGAACGATCATCGCGCCACCTCCGCCATGTGGGGTCTCGCCGGCCGGTCCGCTTCGAGCGCGCCGGATGCCAGGCGGAGGGCGCGCGCCAGTGCGGCTGCCTTGTTCACCGTCTCGTCGAACTCGCTCTCGGGCACCGAGTCGTACACGATTCCGGCGCCTGCCTGAATCGTGGCCATCCCGTTCTCGAGGACGAACGTCCGGATCGCGATGCAGGAATCGAGGTTTCCGGAAAAGCCGGCGTACATCACCGCGCCGGAGTAGACGTTGCGCCGAAGCGGCTCGAGCTCGTCGATCAACTCCATCGCGCGAATCTTCGGCGCTCCCGAGACGGTACCCGCGGGGAAGCCGGAGAGGAAGGCCTCGACGGCCGTCACACCGTCCCGCAACTTCCCCTTGACCGCGCTGACGAGATGCATGACGTGGCTGTAGCGCTCGATGCGCCGGAACTCCGGAACCGCGACCGATCCCGTGACCGCCACCCGTCCGACGTCGTTCCGGCCGAGGTCGACCAGCATCAGATGCTCGGCGTTCTCTTTTTCGTCGGCCAGCAGCTCTTCGGCAAGCGCTTCGTCTTCCTCGCGGCTCGCCCCCCGCTTCCGCGTCCCCGCGATCGGCCTCACCTCGACGCTGCCGTCGGTGACGCGCACTAGCATCTCGGGAGAAGCGCCGACCAGCGTTCTCTCCGAGGTGCGCAGCAGGAACATGTAGGGAGAGGGGTTGACCGCCCTCAGAGCGCGGTAAAGCGTGAGCGCTCCGCTCTCCGGGAAGGGAGCGGACCACCGCTGCGAGATGACGATCTGAAACGCCTCTCCCGCGGCGATCTCTTCTTTCGCTCTTCTGACCGCGGCGAGAAAATCTTCGCGGCGGACGCCGGCCTCGAGCTCGACCGCGGCTTCCCGGTCGAATGGCGTCAGATCCGCTCTCGCGCCGGAGAGCCGCCCGCAAAGCTCGTCGAGCTTCTCCCGCGCATCATCGATCAGCTCTTCACTCGAGGCCCCATCGCCTGTGAAGACGTTCGCGACGACGAAAAGCCTCTGGCGGAGATGATCGAAGGCGATCACCTGGTCGAAGAAGAGAAGCTCCGCGTCGAGATCCCCTTCCGCTCCGTGGCGGTCGGGAAGCTTTTCGGACCACCGCGCGGCGCCGTAACCGAACCAACCGACGGCTCCGCCGAAGAATGGCGGCAGAGCTGCCGTCCCTCCCGAATCTCCGTCTAGCTCCTCCGCGCAGACCCGCAGTGGGGTCAGCTCCGCGCGCAGGAGTGCGGGAACGCCGGTGTCTCCGCGCCGGATCTGCAGGCGACGGCGCGGCCGGACTCCGATGAACGAGTAGCGCCCGAGGCTCTCTCCCCGCTCGACCGACTCGAGCAGGAAGGCTTCGTCGTCCGATCCGGCGACCGCGGCGAACGCCGCAACCGGGGTGATCGTATCGGCCGAGAGCGTGCGGAACAGAGGGATGACGTCGTACTCCCCCCGCAGGCGATCGAAATGTTCCCGGTCGATCATGCTGCCCCCTCCGCCCGGCGCTTTCCGGCCCGCCGGCCGAGCTCCGCGCTCACGTCGGCGAAAGCGATCTCCTTCTCCGCCATGAGCACGGTCAGATGAAAGACCAGGTCCGCGATCTCCTCGACGAGCCTCTCTCTCGATTCCCCCTTCGCCGCGATGATGACCTCGGTCGCTTCCTCTCCGATTTTCTTCAGGATCCGGTCGAGGCCTCCCGCGAAGAGCTTCGCCGTGTACGATCCCTCCGGAGGATTGGTCTTCCGCTCGTTGACGAGAGTCAGCAGCCCGCCCAAGTCGATCCCCGGCGGCTCGTCGCCGAAGCAGGACCATGCGCCGGTATGGCAGGCAGGCCCCGCGGGCTCCACGTCGACCAGGATCGTGTCGCGGTCGCAGTCGGTCGCGATCGCGATGACCCTCTGCCGGTTCCCCGACGTCGCTCCCTTGTGCCAGAGCTCTTCGCGGCTGCGGCTCCAGAACCAGGTCTCTCCCGACTCCATGGTGCGCGCGAACGACTCTTCGTTCATCCAGGCAACCATCAGCATCGCGCGGCTCCGCGCGTCGCGGATGACGGCGGGAAGCAGCGGCCGGGTCGAGAAATCGGGGGGGGCGTTCATGAGCATCACTTTTCCTCGAACGACTTCAGGTACTTCTCGAGACCGATTCGTCGTTCGCTGCCGGCGACGAGATCGCGAACCACGATCTCACCGGCCGCGACCTCATCGGGTCCGATGACGATGGCTTCGCGCACGCCAGCCGTCGCCGCGGCCTTGAGGGCCTTGCCGACGCCGGTGGTGCGATAGGGATAGACGACGCTGCGTCCGGCGGCGCGGAGGCGCGAGACGATGGCGAGCGCCTCGCCGCGGACCTCCTCGTTGACCGTGACCACGATCAGATCGACCGCCCCGCCGCCCTTCGCCGCGAGGCCTCGATCCTGAAGGAGCTCACCGAGGACGACGTCTCCGAACCCGAAGCCGAGAGCGGAAACGTCGATCCCGGCGAGCGACTCGAAGAGGCGGTCGTAGCGCCCGCCGCCGCAGATCGCGCGCAGCTCCCCTTTTCGGTCGAAGATCTCGAAGACGATTCCGGTGTAATAGGCGAGGCCGCGGACGATCTTCATGTCGAAGACGACCCAGTCGCCGAAGCCGAGCTGGCGGAGCGCATCGAAATAGCGATCGATCTCGTCGATGGCGGTGCCGATGGCGGGGCTTCCGGCGTAGCGCTCTCGGATCGCGCCGAGGTCCATGGCCGTCAGGCCGAGAATCTTCTCTCCCTGCGCGGCGCTGAGGCCGAGTTTCCCGAGGCGCTCGAGCAGAGAGGCGCGCGGCTCGCGCTCGATCTTGTCGATGACGTTGTACGCCGTCGGAAGATCAGCCTCCGCCACGCCCTCCTCGAGCAGTGCTGCCTGGAGAAGGCGGCGGTCCGAGATGCGGGCGACCACGTCGGAAGAGCTGAGGCCGAGGAGGCGGAGCACTTCTAGCGCGGCGGCGAGCAGGTCGGCGTCGGCGAGCACCGATTCCTCGCCGATGATGTCCATGTTCAGCTGGAAGTGCTCGCGGAGCCGTCCGCGCTGCTGCTTCTCGTAGCGGAACAGCTGCGGCATCGAGGCCCACCGCGCCGGACGCGCCATCCCCTTGATCCGCGCGCCGACCATCCGCACCAGGGTCGGGGTCATTTCGGGCCGCAGGGCGACCTCCCTCCCTCCCTTGTCAGTGAAGTTGAAGAGCTGATTGACGATCTCCGGGCCGGACTTCTCGATATAGAGCTCGAGCGGCTCGAGGGGCGGCCCGTCGTAGAGCTCGAATCCGAACCGGCGCGTCACTTCGCGCCAGACGCCAAAGATCTGCTCCCGGCGCGCCATCTCCTCCGGATAGAAGTCCCGGAACCCCGGAAGCGCTGCATGTTTCGCCATCTGTCTGTTTACTCCTGGTCTGTGTCAATTCGTGAACTGGAGGATGTCATCGTGATTAGGGGAACCGCGCCGACGGCACGGGTGTCGATTCAATGACCCGTGCGCGGGCGCGATCACGAGAAGAGAACAAGGGGACAGGAGGCAGGGGGCGGGGGACAGGGCCTCCCCCGCTGGACTTTCCCCGCCTCCTGTCCCCTGCCCCCCGCCCCCTTGTTGATAACCACCGAAAGGTCGGTTCATTAGAAGGAGCGCCGCGCTGAACGCGTCAGCCACGAGAGCCTTGAGCGCGACGAAGGATCTCGAAATGGCAGGATGCTGCCTCCCAGACCGGCCGACACGATCCTCTCATTTTGAGAGATCCTTCGTCGCCGTCACAGTCTCGGATGAGCGACTCGGCCCGCTCGCGGCTCCTCAGGATGACCGCCCCGTGCCGCGCCCCTACTGCTCGCTGACCACGACTCCTTCACCCTCGAAGCGGATCTTGAATCCCTTGCCGACTCCCCCGCCGATCATGATGTCGCTCAGCTCGTCTTCGTCCATGACCGTCGGGATCAGGTTCCCGGTCCAGGCGACGAGGGCGTTCGAGGAAATCGAGAGGGGGAACTCGGGAGTCACGCGCATCGTCAGCGGCTCGATCGAGGTCGAGATCGCGAGCGATCCCTTCCCGAAGATCTTCACAGTATCGAGCTTCTTCTGGTAGTTGCTCTCGTAGATCGGCTCCACGCGGTACGCGAGCGTGTCCTCGAGCGCTAGCAGGTTCGACCCTTCCACGAAAATGAACTCGTCGTTCAGGTCGAGCAGGAAGGTCTTGCTCGCCTTTTCGAAGACGAAGAGCTTCCCGCCGCCCTGGGCCCGGACGAGAGTCGCAGCAGTGGTTCCGACAAGCCCGCTCTCGGCCGAGAACTTGAGGTTGCCGGAGTAGCTCGAGATCGTGCCGCGCTTCACGTGAACACTGCGCTGGAAATTGATCTCCAGGAAGCCGTTTTCGTGCAGCACGAACGTGCGCGAAGCGCCTTCGATCTTGCGGCCGAGGTCGAGTCTCTTCTCCTCACCCAGTTGAGTCTCGTCGACGGCTTCCTGGAGTTTCCGAGCCGCCGTCTGGGCGGCCACCTCCGGGAAGGGGTCGGGCTCGGGCTGGCCCGGCGGGGTCGCGAGCGATCCCGGAAGAGTCGTGATCTGTGGCGGCTCGGCCCCGGGGGAAGCCGGGCGGGGGGCAGGCTCAGGTGACGCAGCCCGGGGAGGGGTGGCCGGCGCGGCGGGCTCTTTCAAAGGCGGATTCGCCTTCAAATCCTGCTCGACCTCGCGAGCGACCTTCTCGGCGCCGGCGAATCGCAGATGCTCCAGCGCGAGCCCCAGCTTGTTCCGGCGGCGATACAGCAGCCCGAGATAAAGATGGGACTTCGAGTAGTTGGGCCGCAACTCGATGGATTTGAGCAGGTGATGCTCCGCCTGCTCGAGCTTGTCCTGCTTGTAATAGATGAGTCCGAGGTTCGAGTGTAGGATGAAAACGGCCGGATTCTCTTCCACCAAACGCCGGTAGATCACCTCGGCCTCGGGAAATGATCCGGTCTTGAAGTAGACGAGTCCCAGAAGGTTCAGAACGTCGCCGTCCTCGGGACGGAGCTTCTGAGCTGCTTCCAGCTCCTTCCTGGCCTCGCCGTACCGCCCCTCCTGGAACGCCTCTCTCCCACGGTTGCAGTGCAGGAGAAAGACTCCATGATCGAAACGTGGCGGGGCGGTGGGATTCTGCGGCATCTCGAATCGCGCCAAGAACGCGTGTTCGCATTCTAATCGAACTTAACAGAGGATGAAGAGGGGCCCTACCGGGAGCCCGCACGGCCCGCGGCCGTCGTCGCAGCGAGCGCGGTTCCTACGTATGGGGGGAGCGCGGGAGCCCGTTGGTCGAATCCGCCGCGAAGGATCGACTCACCGCTCTGGGGACGGATGGAGATCGACCCGGCGCCGCCCCAGGGGCGGCCGTGATACGCGGAGAGCGCCTTCTGCACGTACTGCTGCGTCTCGCGATAAGGAGGAATGCCGCCGTACCGCGCGACCGCTCCCTCTCCCGCGTTGTAGGAAGCGAGCACGCGCGTCAGGTCGCCGGGATGGAGGTCCAGAAGGAAGGCGAGGTAGGCCACGCCGCCTCGGATGTTCTGGTCGGGGTCGTGAATCTCGGTCACCTGAAATCGCTTCGCCGTCGCCGGCATGAGTTGCATCAGCCCGCGGGCGCCCTTGTTCGAGACGCAGTTGGGATCGAAATTCGACTCCACCAGAATGACGGCGCGCACGAGAGTCGGGTCGACCCCGTATCGCGCAGCGTGGCGCTCGATGATCGGGTCGAATTCGCTCTTCCGATTCCGCTGCTTCGCCAGCCACTCGAGCGTGGAAGTCTTCATAGCCCGGGAAACGCGGGTCCGCCCATCATTGACGATGATCCGGGTTCCATCGGCGCGGACGACGAGCCGCACATCGGCTGAGGCCCCCGTTGCCATCAGGGCCAAAACCAAGCCTGTCAGAAGCCGCTTCATCAGCCCATTATCGTAGCAGAACCGACGACGTCCGTCAGCGCGAGACCATGGCGTAGGCTTCGCGGAACGTCGGATTCTCCACGAGCGCTCGATTGACCTCGAAGTAGGTCCGCACCACGTCGTTGGTCTGGACCAGCCGCCCCCGCAGGTCGATGGCAATGGCCTTCCAGAATTTGGCTGCCGTGGTGGGGGATTCCCTCAGCATCCGGTTGAGATCATTCATCGAGATCGAGAGGATCGTCGTCTTCGGGATCGCACGGAGAGTCGCGATTGCGACCCCTTCCTCGAGTATGGACAGCTCGCCGAAGGTTCGGCCCGCGGAGAGGTCGCAGAGGATCACATCGGACTCCTCCACGCGGCGGCTTACCCTCACCCGCCCCTCGCGAACGATGTGAAGGGCCCGGTTGGGTTGCCCTTCCTCGAGAATCAGCTGACCTGGCCCGAACTCGGTCGCGACCATCGAAGCCCCGAATGCGTCCAGTTCGCTCCCGTCGAAGTCGGCGAGCAGCTCGACCTTCCGTAGAAACTCACGCTCCTGGTTCATTCCGCCCCTCCTCCCGAAACCGCGGTCATTCTAATCCGATCGTCGGGCCGGCCGCGCGGCGCTTCCTCCGGCAAGTTGGCCGCTACCATTTTTCGCGGGTTCCCCTCGCGAGCCGCCGGGTAGGTTCCCGAATCAGGGGCTGCTTTGGTCGATTCCGAAAGCGAGCCTCGCCACGAATGACGGCGTATAATGGAGACATACACAGGGAACAAGGGCGGACGCCACTGGGCGCCGCAGACCCGTTTCGGTATCGATGAAGGAGCGGCCAAACCTTCACGCCGTCAACCCCCGTTGGCCAGAGGAGTATCGCCATGGATGGGCTCGTTCGTTCGCTAATGAAGTGCGTCAGGCAACGGATGAAGAACGACGAGGATCTTACGGTCGAGGCAGTCTCGCGTGACCTCGGCTTCACTCGTCAGTATGTGTCGGGTCGGTTTCACCGCGCGACGGGAAAACTCCTGAGCCAGTTCCTCAAGCAGAAGCGCCTGGAGAAAGCCGCTCGACTGCTCAAGGCTGGCAATATGCGCATCACGCAGGTTGCCAGGCTGTGCGGATTCGATTCGGAGAACTACTTCCGACAGCAGTTCCGCCGGCGCTTCGGTATGTCCCCCCGCCAGTTCCGGATGCATGGGACGCTTCGCCAGGTCTCCCAGAATCGCTGGACTTCCGAAGAGAGCACCGCCTAGTCGTCGCGAGTAATCCCCGGAGCCGTGCGGTCCCAGCCTGCCTCGATCCAGAGGTAGCGCAGAGTCGCACGGCTCCGCCAGAAAGCTCCCGATACGATCGCGTTCTTCGTGAAGAGCAGGATTCTTCTCGGCAAGGACTGCGGCACGGCGTGCGCGCTGAGCCATTCGCGATGTTCGTTCTCGCTCGCGAAGGCTTCCATTCGAAGCGGTGCTCGGAGCCGCACCACAGCTCCCTCGACGTTCATCTCCCCCGTTTGATTTCGCACGTCGAAACGAACATGCCTTCGGTGGAAGAGCCGGATCTCCCCTCCATGAGCGACGGGGAGCAGCAGAGGCGCTCCGCCGCTGGTCGGCATGACGCGGAGCCGGAATCCCCAGGCGCGCGCCGGCGGAGCGAGGGCGGCCGCCATCTCGCCGGCGAGGTCGGAATGGGCGCTCTCTCCCCCGCGCATGATGAGGATCCAGTCATTCGAGGCGGAATTGACGACTGCGCGCAACTGCGCCTGCTGCGCGGAAAGATCCGCATCAGCCGGGAGATCGACGGCCAGCAACTCGATCTTCGGAAAGAGCGCGGCGAGCGCGGAGGCATCCTCCGGAGTCACTCTGCCGAGGGCGAAGACTGAGATGGCCTGCGGCTGATCCATGAAGCTCAGTCGTCGATCCGTTCGCTCACGCGCTGGATCGAGTTCGCCCTGCCGGTCTTTTCATCCACGTCGATGAGCGCCCCGCAGAGGCGCACGTCCCGTTTTGCCACTTCCATCTTCCGGGGCGTGTTCATGATGAACTTCTCGAGGATCTCGTCCGGACGGAAGCCGATGATCGAGTCGTAAGCGCCGGTCATGCCGACGTCCGTCTGGAAGGCTGTACCGTTCGGAAGGATGCGCTCGTCGGCGGTCGGTACGTGGGTGTGGGTGCCGAGGACGGCGGAAACGCGGCCGTCGAGCAGGCGTCCCATCGCCTGCTTCTCCGAGGTCGCCTCGCAATGGATGTCGACCAGGATGACGCGAACGTCGCCGTCCAGCGCCGCGAGCTCTTTCTCGATCACGTGGAAGGGGTTGTGGCAGGGGGGCATGAACACCTGTCCCATCACCTGCATGACGGCGACCTTGGTCCCGGCGGCGGTCGTCTTCACGACGCACCCGCGCCCGGGGTTTCCTTCCGGGTAGTTCGCCGGCCGGACGACGTTGTCGTATTCGTCGAGCCGTTCGACGAAGTCCTTCTTGTCCCAGATGTGGTTGCCCGAGGTGTAGACGTCGATCGGCAGGTCCGACAATTCCTCGAGAATCGCCTCCGTCACACCGAATCCGCCGGCGGCGTTCTCGATATTCACGGCGGTGAAGTCCACCCGCTCCCGGTCGATGACGGACTCAAGTCTCGAGCGCAGCGCCTTTCTTCCGGGCTGGCCGACGATGTCTCCGATGTAAAGCAGGCGAACCATGTGTCTCCCATCTCTCGATTGATGCAGGGGTACGGGCGCGGAGCCTGAGCGCTCCGGAACCCTGTTCATCCGGAGCCACCGCGGTCCCGGGATCAGATCCCTCACGGGCTTTTCCGGCAGAGGTAAAGATCCTCTGCCACGGCTTACTTCGCGAAGTCGACGGCCCGGGTCTCCCGGATGACGGTGACCTTGATCTGTCCGGGATATTGCAGTTCGGACTCGATCCGCCTGGCGACATCCTTGGAAAGCCAGATCGACTGCTCGTCGGTCAATCGCTCGGCGTTCACGATGATTCGAAGCTCGCGCCCCGCCTGAATTGCGAACGATTTATTGACCCCGTCGAAGCTGTCGGCGATCGATTCGAGCCTCTCGAGCCGATGGACGTAGTTCTCGAGGATCTCGCGCCTTGCGCCCGGCCTTGCGGCCGACAGAGCATCCGCGGCATTCACGAGCACGGCCTCGACCGTTTCCGGATCGTAGTCGCCGTGGTGGCACTCCATCGCGTGGATCACCTCGCGCCGCTCGCCGTACTTTTCGAGTACCTGGCGCCCGAGCTCGAGGTGGGTCCCCTCCATCTCCCGGTCGATCGACTTTCCGATGTCGTGGAGCAGGCCTCCGCGCTTGGCGATCTCGGCATTGGCACCGAGCTCGGTCGCCATCAGGGCCGAGAGCTGCGCCACCTCGAGCGAGTGCATCAGCACGTTCTGGCCGTACGAGGTGCGGTAGCGGAGCCGGCCGAGGAGCTTGAGCACCTCGGGATGAATGTCCGTGATGCCGATCGAGAAGGCCGCGGCCTCCCCTTCCTCGAACAACTTGTCCTCGAGCTCCACGCGGACCTTCTCGACGACTTCCTCGATACGGGCCGGATGGATCCGTCCGTCGGCCATCAGCCGCTCGAGGGAGATCCGCGCGACTTCACGACGGATCGGGTCGAACCCCGACAGGATGACGGCCTCGGGGGTGTCGTCGACGATCAGGTCGACGCCGGTCGCGAGCTCCAGGGCCCGGATGTTCCGGCCCTCGCGGCCAATGATCCGCCCCTTCATGTCCTCGGACGGGAGGTCGACCACCGCGACCGTGTTCTCGGCGACGTAGTCGGAGGCCATTCGCTGGATCGCGGTCCCGATGATGCGCCGGGCCTTGATGTGTCCCAGCTCGTTCGCCTCGGTCTCGATCCGCTTCATGATGTTGGCCGCGTCGAGCTTGGCTTCGTTCTCGATGCCGCGGATCAACTCGCGTTTCGCTTCGTCCGCGGTCAACCCCGAGATCTGTTCGAGCCGATGGCGCTGGTCCTCGACGATCCGTTCCAGCTCCGTCTGACTGGCCGCGAGCTGCTTCTCTTTTTCGCCGAGTCGCTGGTCGCGGGACTCGATGTCGCTCTCGCGCCGGTCGAGCTGCTGGGCCTTCCGGTCGGCGCTCTCTTCCTTCTGCTGAAGGCGCCGCTCCGTGTTCTTGAGCTCTTCCCCTCTCTCCCTGGAGGTGCGGTCGAACTCGGCCTGAGCCTGCAGGACGCGCTCTTTTGCTTCGAGCGCGGCTTCCTTCAGTTTGGTGTCGGCTGCCTTCCGGGCGTCGTCGGTGATGCCGGCCGCGGTGCGGCGGGCCTCCTCGATCTGAGCGTCGGCGCGCCTGCGATAGACCATGGCCCAAAGCAGGGCCAGAATGACCGCCCCCGCGATGGAACCAATAATTGTAAGGATGTTGTCCACTTCAAACCTCCCCAGTGCCGCCCGACCCGGGCGTACGCGGAGGCTTGCGCGTTTTCAAACGACAGGAACCGGATAAATATCGGAGGCCCCGCCTGAGCCGTGTGAGGTTTCCTAATTGAACCTGCGTAAATCAGGTGGGTGCCCTGCACGCTGCCGATCGGCTACCTTCTGTCCCTCGAAGAGGGGAAGGCTTGCACTGGCCCCGTGACTCGGGCTCCCGCAATTAGGGAGTTGGTTCAAATAGCGATTGCTCATCACGAACTCTGCAGGGTCTCCGACACTCGTTGTCCGCTACTCATTCGGCTGTCTCGATGGCATTGCCTCCGAGGGCCTCGATCAGTTGTTCCGTTCGGTTTTTCCATCTGTCGACGTCGGATTCCCGTTGCTGCCGGTAACGCGTGAACTCGTCCGCGAGATTCAGTGCGGCCAGGATCGCGATCCGTGTGGGATCTCCAGTGGCGACCTGCGGCGCGATTTCCCGCATCCGGCTGTCGACGATTTGCGCAAGCTCCGTTAAATACGCTGGGTCTCCTTCCCCGCGAACGTTGTAGGTCTGTCCGTAAATTTCTACCGAGACCGGTTGTCTTTTGCCTGTCATCGGATTGGCTCTTGCACCACGAGTATACCAAATGCGTCGAGGTGCACCCGGGCCCGCCCACGCGTCGATCCACAGGCCGGAATTCACGAGATGGGGGGATGTTGCCTCCCTTGTGAAAAGTTTCCCCACCCACTAGAATTCGGGCTCCTGCCGCGGACCCGGCCACCTCTCGAGACAACCATGGCAATCAAGAAGATAACCGTCGACAACTCCATCGTTCAACGCAAGGCGAACCAGCTTCCCGGCGAAGGGCCGGAGAAGGGCATTCTCACCCTCCCCGGTGAGGCCGTGCGCGACGATCCCGAAAGCGATGCCAGCTTCATCACCACGAAGCTGGACACGATGGTCAACTGGGCCCGGGGAAATTCGCTCTGGCCGCTTCCGTTCGGCACGGCGTGCTGCGCGATCGAGTTCATGTCCACCGTCTCGAGCCACTACGACATGGCCCGCTTCGGATTTGAAGTCGTGCGCTTCTCGCCACGCCAGGCCGACATGATGATCGTCGCCGGCACGATCGTGGACAAGATGGCGCCGGTCCTCCGCAAGATCTACGACCAGATGCCCGAGCCGAAGTACGTAGTGGCCATGGGCGCCTGCGCGACGAGCGGAGGGTTCTACCGCGCCTACCACGTGATCCAGGGGATCGACGAGATCATCCCCGTCGACATCTGGGTCCCGGGCTGCCCTCCGACCCCGGAAGGGCTCATGTACGGAATTCTCAAGCTCCAGGAAAAGATCAAACGCGGTGAAATCCGGCGATGAGCACACTCACTAAGTTCAGCTCGACTCCCTATACCGGCCCCACGCCCACCAACCGGCTCCCTTACGTGCCGCAGGACCTGGAGGCTGTCGACCGTCGCCGCGACGAGATCGCCGCGCGGATCACTTCTCCCGCGCTCACGCCCGAGCAGAATCACGACCTGCCGACCTTCACCGTCCGGCGTGAGGACATCGTCGAGGCGCTCCGCGCGCTTCGCGACGATCCGGAACTGCAGTTCACGCTTCCGCTCGATCTTTTCGGGGTCGATTACCCCGGGCGTCCCGAGGGTCGCTTCGACGTCGTCTATCTCCTTTATTCAATCAAGAACGGCGATCGGGTCCGCCTGAGGGTCCGCACCGACGAGAACACTCCCCTTCCCACCTCCGTCGGCGTGTTCAAGGGATACGACTGGTACGAGCGCGAGGCGTTCGACATGTTCGGGATCGGGTTCGAAGGACATCCGAACCTCCGCCGGCTTCTGACTCACGAAGCATTTCAGGGGCACGCGCTGCGGAAGGATTACGATCCCGGCAAGCGGTGGCTGCTGAGCGAAAAGGACGTCGCCCAGATCACCCCGAAGGTCTTCATCGAACCCCAGGGCCATGAGTTCGAGCGGGTGACGCTCAACCTCGGCCCTTCGCATCCGGCCACCCACGGGACGCTCCGGCTCGTCGTCTCCCTGGAGGGCGAGACCATCGTCGGCCTCGACGCCGAGATCGGGTACCTCCACCGCTGCTTCGAGAAGATGTCGGAGACGCACAGCTGGCAGCAGGTCATCCCCTACACCGATCGGCTCAACTACTGCTCTGCGTTCATCAACAACGTCGGGTACGCGCTCGCGGTCGAGAAGCTCCTCGGCATCGAGGCCCCGCCCCGCGCCCAGCACATCCGCCTCATCCTCTCGGAGTTCATGCGGATCGCCGACCATATGGTCTGCATCGGCACGAACCTGGTCGACCTGGGCGGTCTGACGAACTTCTGGTACCTGTTCCGCGGTCGCGAGGAGATCTACGCACTCATCGAGGCCTGTTCGGGAGCCCGGATCCTTCCGAGCTACACTCGGATCGGCGGCCTGGCCGTCGACGTGCCGGCCGACTTCCTGGTCCAGTGCCAGAAACTGGTCGACCTGATTCCGGCGCTCATCAATGACGTCGACAAGCTGCTCAGCCGGAACCGGGTCTTTCACGAACGGGCGGACGGCTCGGGGCCGATCTCGGCCGAGAATGCGATCGCCTGGGGTTTCACCGGGCCGTGCCTCCGCGCGGCGGGTGTTCCCTTCGACGTTCGGAAAGCCAACCCCTACCTGGGCTACGAGACCTACGACTGGGACGTTCCCATCGCCGAGGGCGGCGACACGCTCGCCCGCTACATGGTCCGGATGGAGGAGATGCGCCAGTCCCTCCGCATCATCCAGCAGGCCATCGATCGCGGCCTCCCCGAGGGGCCGGTCATCGTCAACGACCCATACATCGCCCTTCCCGAAAAGGAGAAGGTCTACAACGAGATGGAGTCGCTCATCTACCACTTCAAACTGATCATGCACGGCATCCAGCCACCGGTCGGCGAAGTGTACTTCCCCGTCGAAGGGGCCAACGGTGAGCTCGGTTTCCACATCGTCTCGGATGGAACGAAGAACCCCTACAGGGTCAAGGTTCGCCCCCCCTGCTTCTCAATCTACCAGGCGTTCGGCGAGATGATCGCCGGGCAGACCATTCCCGACGCAATCGCCGTACTCGGATCGCTCAACATCATCGCGGGCGAGCTGGATCGCTGAGGGATCGAGAGTGAATCAACCCATGGATGGCGTCAAAAGACTCGAACGCAAGAAGCTGACCGGCATGGAGCGGCTGTTCATTCCCGAAGTGGTCAAGGGAATGTTCCTCACCCTCGGACACCTGCTCAGGAACCTCTTCAACATGAAGAACCTGCCGACGATCTCCTATCCGGAGATGAAGCGGGTCTACTCCGAGAGGTTCCGAGGCCGCCACATCCTCACGACCCGCGAGGACGGCAGCACCCGCTGCGTCGCGTGCTACATGTGCTCGACGGCGTGCCCCGCGCAGTGCATCGCGATCGAGGCCGGCGAGGATGAGCGCACCCGCGAGAAGTTCCCCGTGCGCTACGATATCGACCTGCTCCGCTGCATCTTCTGCGGCTACTGCGTCGACGCCTGCCCCGAGGACGCGATCTACATGACGCGCGATTACGAGATGTCGATCGATACCCGGGCGCGCTCGGTCGTCGGCCTCCGCGATCTCGTCGTTCCGCCGAACTTCCCCGTCCCCCCGATGGGATGGCGCCCCTATTACGGCTCCGTCAGGAAAGAGGGCAGCGCCGGGGGCACCGGCCTCGGTCAGGCGCTTCGCCCCTCTCCCTACCCCGAACAGGCTCCCCCGAATCCGGACCTGTTCCGCGGAGGAAGCGCGGACTGATCGCCCCGCTCGCGACGTCATGAAAGCGCTGGACACAACGGTCGAACAGGTGCTGCGCGAGGCGATCGAATCCGAGATCTCGAGCCGCGTCTACTATCGGCTCCTCGCGGCGCGCGCCGCCGACGAGCCGGCGCGCGCGAAACTCATCGACCTCTCCGAGAGGCAGATTCTTCATCGCTTGCATCTCGAGCGCCGCTACCGCCAGCTCGTCGGCAAGGAGCCGCCCGAGCTACCCGAGCCGCACGTCGAGATTCCGGCCGACCTGACCAATATCGATACCGCCCGTGCCCTGCGCATCGCCCTCGAGCACGAGCGCGAGTCGGAGAGCAACTTCCGATTCCTCTTCGAGCGGTCAACGGATCCGGCGCTCACGAACCTCTTCTCCGAGCTCGCCGAGATGGAGTGGAAGCACAAAGCCGAAGTCCAGGCCGAGTACGACGCCGTGGCCCACGACCCCGAAGACTTCTTCTGACGGGAGCTCTCTCCCTTGCATGCCGCTTCCCGTCGGCTACACTTCGCCGGACGACCGGCGACGCGCATCTCTTCCGCCGCCCGGCCGCAATCGAAGGAGCCGCCCCAATGATCCTCAAAGTCTCCCGACTCGGTCATCCCGTCCTGCGCGAGGTGGCGTCCGAGGTCGACGTGGCCGGAATCCGGAAAGGGAGCTACCGCAGCCTGGTCGATGACATGTTCGAGACGATGCACGCCTATCAGGGCGTGGGGCTGGCCGCTCCTCAGGTCCACCTCCCGATCCGCCTCTTCGTGTACGAGCTCCCCGGGGACATCGCCGTCCGGCGGAACGCGGAGCCGCTCGAGCCGGGCGTCGTTTTCAATGCGAAGTACGAGGCGATCGGCGGGGACCGCATCGTCGACTGGGAGGGATGTCTCTCGGTGCCGTTCCTCAGCGGAGACTGCCCGCGCTATCGCAAGATCCGCGTAACCGGCGTCGACCGGCACGGCGAACCGTTCGAAAAAATGGTCGAAGGATATGCGGCCCGCATCTTTCAGCACGAGATCGACCACACCGACGGGCATGTGTACCTGGACCGGATGACGGATCTGACGAGCCTCGGCTACACGATCGTCTTGTAGGGATTAGGGGCGAGGGATGAGGGGCGAGGGGCGAGGAAACAACATCAGGTAACCAGGAATGGAGTCGGAGCGTTGGTGGAAGCCTCAGGGAACCTCGTACCTTCTAGTTTTTCCTCGCCCCTCACCCCTCACCCCTCACCCCTCGCCCCTGATCCCACGATTTCGCCGCCCACCTTCAAGCCGATGCCGCGGGTTCGGGGTCGCGGTGTTCCGTGATGCGGATCTTTCGGAGGCGCATTGCGAGGATCGATGCGATGAGCACCGCTACCGCGCACGACCAGAAGGCGCCGCGCGCGTTGCCCACGTCCCAGAGGAATCCGAAGATCACGGGGCCGAGCATCCGGGCGAGGCTCCCCATCGAGGCCGACAACCCCATGATGCTTCCCATGTGGTCGACGGGGGCAGTCTTGCTCACGAGCGAGTTCATCGACGGATAGCAGAGTCCCTGTCCCACCGCGACCAGAAAAGCCGTCGGCCAGAGAAGGCGCGGGTCGTAGATCAGAGGAAGGAAGACGAAGCCGGCCAGGAACGAGAGCGTTCCCGCCATGATCAGCGCCTGCTCTCCGAGGCGCCGCGTCAGCCTGCCGATCAGGCCGCCCTGAATGACGGCCACGATCACTCCCATGAAGCCGAAGAAGTAGCCGAGATCGCGGGCCGTGAAGGCGAATCTCTCCCGGGCGAAGAGTGTGACGGTTGTCTCCATCCCTGCGAACGCGAAAACGATCAGGAAAAAGGCGCCGATCACCAGCGACAGGGCAGCGCTTCCGCGGAGGATTCGCCAGGTCTCGATGTCGAACTGTGGCGGCCGGCCGCGACGGACGCCGGTCCCCGGCTTCTTCGATTCCCCGAGAACGAAGAACGCGACCGAAAAGGCGATGATCGACAGAGTTGCCGCCACCACACCGGGCAGAAAGTTCGGCGTCTGTCCGTGCTGCATCCCCCACGACGAAAGAATTCCTCCGACGGGAGGCCCGAGAATGAACCCGAGGCCGAAGGCCGCTCCGATCAGACCCATTCCTTTCGCCCGATCTTCGAATGACGTCGAGTCGGCGATGTAGGCTTGAGCGGTTCCGATGTTCGCGCCGGCGATCCCGGCGACCAGCCGGGCAAAAAAGAGCCCCCACAGGCTTCCGGCGAAAGCGAACAGAATGTATCCGACGAAGCTCCCCGTCAGGCTGACCAGCAGCACCGGCCGTCGTCCGATCCGGTCCGAGAGGCGCCCCAGGATCGGTGCGAAAAGAAACTGCATCGCCGAGTAAATGCCGACGACGATCCCGACCCAGGTTCCGCTCGCTCCGTACTGCTTCGCGAAGAAGGGAAGCAGAGGGATCACGATCCCGAACCCGAGGAGGTCGATGAAGATCGTCAGGAAGAGAACGAAGAGTGAGGTGCGGCGCATGGTCGGTGGCAGTCGGAGTCTAGCAGCCGCCCGGGCGGGCTCGGTATGAGGGAAATCAGCCCGGCGGAGTCCCCCTCAACCGGGATGGGACCTTCTGAAATCCCGGTCAGCAGAGGATGGCCTCGACCCAGGCCTCCGTCTCCTCCATCGAGTCGAACAGGAAGTCGGGGTTCTCCGCCCTCAACGCGGCTGCATCCGTCCATCCCGACGCGACCGCGATGGTGACCGAGTCATGCGGAACGCCGCAGCGGACGTCCCAGATCGAATCGCCGATAATCACGACCTCGCGGGGAGCAAAACCGATCCCCGTACGCTCGGTCGCCCGCCTGGCGGCCACCGGCGGAAGATCGGCCCGATGGCGCGAATCGCTCCCGAACGCTCCGAGAACAAAGTAACGGTCGAGCCCCCACGGCGCGAGCTTGACCTTCGCACCGGCCTCGATGTTTCCCGACAGCACGCCGAGAGTCACCTCGTCGATTTTCGAAAGCCGCTCGAGCAGCTCGCGAACGCCGGGAAGCACGCGCTGCCTCCCCTTGTGAAGGCGCCCCTGGAGAGACTTGATGTAGATGGGCCAGAGCCGGTCGAGCCCCTCGCCGATCACATCCGGCGCCCAACCTCCGTGTTCGAGCACCTCGAACGCAATCTGGGGATCAGTCTTTCCCGAGAAGTTGAATCCCCCTAGGTCGCCCTCGTAGCCATAAACTTCGCGAAGTCCCTCGGCAAACGCCTCGCGCGCCGCGCCGTCGTCGAGTACCAGCGTCCCATCGATGTCGAAAAGTACCAGTCGTCTCACGGTCGCGGATTGTACATGTGTGGCACAGGATCCTTTCCTCTGCCTGGGGCCACGCCAGCCGGAACTACGTCTTCGAGCTAGCCCTTTCGAAGCCACGCCGCGTTGCTCGATTCCGAGCTTGCCTAGAAGCTCAGGAGGCGGAGGAAAAGATCCTCCGCCACACATTCGTCTTTTCGCTCCTCTCTCCCTCTGCTAGGCTGCGCTCACTGTCATGAACTCGCGCGTTGTCATTACGGGAGTTGGCGTCGTTTCGCCGAACGGTGTCGGCCGGGAGAACTATTTTGGCGCGATCGCCCGGGGCGCTTCGGGGATCAAGCCGATCAGCTTCTTCGACGCCTCCGCACTCACCTCGCGGATCGCCGGAGAGGTCCGCGACTTTGACGGCTCACTCTGGATCGATTCGAAGGACCTGAGGCACGTTTCCCGCGTCGTCCCGATGGCGATCGCGGCATCCGCGGAAGCCCTCGAGGACGCCGGAATCGACCCCTCGACGCTCGACCTGGAAGCGCGCCGCCGCATCGCCGTGATTCTCGGCTCGGGCGGAGGAGCGGTCGAGTTCAGCGAAAGGATGTACGAGCTCTGGTACGCGGGGCGCGAAAAGCAGGCTTCCGTCTACTCGATTCCGTCCGGCACCATCGGCACGATCGCATCCGAGATCTCGATGCGATTCGGACTTCACGGTTTCTCCCACCTGATCTCGACCGGCTGCACCTCCTCGACCGACGCGATCGGCTACGCCTTGCAGAACCTCCGGCTCGGCACCGCCGACGTGATCGTCACCGGAGGAGCCGACGCAACGATCACCGAGGGAGTGATGACGGGATTCTGCATCATGCGGATCATCTCCTCGGCCCGGAACGACGCTCCGGAAACGGCCTCTCGCCCGTTCTCGCGCGACCGCGACGGATTCGTTCTCTCGGAGGGGTCCTGGATGTTCGTGCTCGAGCGCGAGGAGCACGCGAGGGCCCGTGGCGCGAGGATCTATGCCGAGGTGGCAGGATACGGCTCGACGTGCGATGCGCATCATCGGGTGCGCCTCGAGGAATCGGGCGAGGAGCCCGCGCGCGCGATGCAACTCGCGATCGAGCAGGCCGACCTCTCCCCTTCCGACATCCATTACCTGAACTACCACGGCACCTCGACCGAATTGAACGACCGGATCGAGACCCGCGCAGTCCGAAAGGCGTTCGGCCGGCACGCGGAGGCTCTCGCCGGGTCCGCGACCAAGTCCATGATCGGCCATCCCCAGGGAGCTTGCGGGGCCGCCGGTCTTGCAGCGACTCTGATCTCCTTCCGCGAGGGCATCCTCCCTCCGACGATCAACCTCGAGGTCAGCGATCCGGAGTGCGACCTCGATTACGTCGCCGAGATCGGCCGACGCGCACGAGTGGACGCGGCGGTCTGCAACACGATCGCTTTCGGGTCGAAGAACTCCGCCCTCGTTCTGCGACGGGTCTGATGCTGACTCCCCGCCGCATCGCGGTCCATGAACATCTCGACCACGAGAGCGAGCTGACCCCTGACGTCCTCAAGTCGCTCGAAGACCTTCGAGAAATCAACCGGTGGCTCGGCGGCACGCTGGCGTATCGCGCCCTCGTCGAGAGAGTCTCGACCCGGAGAGATCTCACCGTCGCGGACCTCGGCTCTGGCACGGCGGACCTCCTGCGATCCCTCCCCGCCGCGCATCGCCGAATCGGGCTCGATCTCAAACTCGGCCATCACGCGGTCGCGCACGGCGAAGGTGAAGAAGTCGCCCTCGTCGCGGCCGACGCGTTCCGCATTCCGCTCCTCGACCGCTCGGTCGACCTCGTCACGTCTTCCCATTTCTTTCATCATTTCGACCCGGATGAGAATCGCCGGATCCTCGACGAGTCGCTTCGAATCTCTCGCCTCGCCGTCGCGGTCACCGATACGCGGCGTCACTACGTCCCCCTGGCTTTCGTCAGCGCAGTTGCAGCAACGCCGCTCTGGAGCCCGATCACTCGATTCGATGCTCCCGCTTCGGTGCGTCAGGGGTATACCCTCGAGGAGGTGCGGGACATTGCCGCCACGACCCGATCCCGCCGCTTCGAGGTTTTCCGGATGATTTCCTTCCGATTTGGCCTGATCCTGTGGAAATGAGCGCGAAGATCCCCGAGCGGTGCGACCTCCTGGTCATCGGCGGGGGACCAGCTGGCGCGACCCTCGCGTCCCTGGCGGCACGACACGGGGTGAGCGTCGTCCTCCTCGAGCGTGATTCGTTTCCGCGGGACAAGGTGTGCGGCGAGTTTCTCTCCTGGGATGCCTTCCCCATCCTCGAGCGCATCGGAGCCCTGGACGCGATCGAGCTGTGCAAACCGGCGAGGATCACCCGCGCCCTGCTCGTCACTCCTCGCCGCGTCACCGAGAGTCCGCTGCCGGAGACTGCGTACGGGATCTCCCGGATGCAACTCGACGAGATCCTGCTGCGCAACGCGACGGCCGCCGGTTCGTTCGCCGCCGAGGAGTGCGTCGTCGAATCGCTGGAACGATCGGACGCGGGACACGCGGTCGTGGTTCGTCCGCGGGGGGGAGACCCGCTGAGGATCGAAGCGAAGCTCGCGGTCGGCGCATGGGGGCGCTGGGGTCGGCTCGATCTCAGCCTCGGAAGAAAATTCACCACCGATCGCCGCCAGCGCCATATCGGATTCAAGCGGCATTACGCCGCGGGACTGACCGCGCTCGACGTGATCGAGCTGCATCCCTTTGCCGGCGGGTACCTCGGAGCGCAGCCGATCGAGGGGTCGCGCTCGAATCTCTGCGGCCTCGTTCATCAGAGCGAGATCTCGAGTCTTAAAGGGGGATGGCCGCGATTCACCGAAAACCTCGCCGCTTCGTCGACCTCCCTGCAGGCGCTTTTCGCTGTAGCCGAGCCCCTTCAGGATGAGTTTCTCTCATCGGACCCCGTGATCTTCCGGGCGAAGGAGCCGTTTCACGAAGGTGCGATCCTGATCGGCGACTCGGCCGGACTGATCGATCCGCTGACCGGCAACGGCATGGCGATGGCGATCCAGTCGGCGGCTCTCGCCGCCCCGTTCGCGCTCGCGATCCTGGGCGGAGGCGACCGGACGACGCTGCTCCGAGCGTACTCCCGCGCTCATCGTGAGCTCTTCGCAACGCGTCTGCGGTGGAGCCGCCTGGCCGCGGCGGGGCTGCGCCGGCCGGGGCTCATCGCCGCGGGGAGCGTCGCCGGGATCGCCTCGCCCCTCCTCCAGCTCTTCACCACGCGCACCCGCGGCGCGGCGAAGCAGGTCGAACGGCTCGCCCGCGAGATTTGATCGAACGGGAGCGGAAGGGCACCGATTTCGCAGCCTCGGCCACGGGAGGAAACGATGGAACCGCACGCTCCGCGACTGCTTCTGGTCGAGGACGATCCTCATATCCGGCGGCTGCTCGTCGCTTCGCTCCGGCGCACGGCATGGAAGGTTGACGAAGCTCCCACGGGAGAGGCCGCTCTCGATCTGCTCAAAGGGGATCCCTACGACGCCGTGCTGCTCGACCTCATCCTTCCACAGCTCGGCGGGTTCCGAATCTGCCAGCACATCCGGGAGCTCGATGGCGAGAAGCCGTTCATCATCATGATGACGGCGGACGACTCGGATGAGGCGCGCGAGATGGCGAGCGATTGCGGCGTCGACCAGTTTCTTCCGAAGCCGTTCCTGGTCGAGGAGCTCCTGAAGTCCCTCGCACCCGTCCTGATGAAAGTGATGCATCAGTAAGCGAGCGTGGCCGCGGCTTCCCAGCCGCGGCTCGTGGAGCGAAGGGAAATGGAGAGCAATCACCGCGAACCCGGCTCTTCGCGCTTTTCACCATTTCGCTCCGGGGCGCGAGCCGCGGCTGGAAAGGCCGCGCCCACGGTACACTGTCCTCGTGGCTGCCGAGCTTCCAGAGGGTCCGTTCGAGCTGAAGATCTTTCCTCTTCCCAGCCTCGTCTTCTTTCCGGGTACGCGTCTGCCGCTTCACATTTTCGAGGAGCGTTATCGCGCGATGATCCGTGATGCCATCGCCTCGGATGGCCGCATCGGAATGATCCTGCTCCAGCCCGGATGGGAAGGCGACTATTACGGCGCGCCGCCCGTCCACCGGATCGGAACCGTCGGATTCGTCGAGCACGTGGTCCGGCTCGACGACGGCCGCTACAACCTCCTCCTCGGCGGTCAGGCGCGATTCGAGATCGTCTCCGAGCTTGCTCCCTCCCCTTACCGCGTCGCGACCGTGCTCGCGCGCCCGGAGCGTTCTCCCTCGCCGGTGGAGGCGTGGGGACAGCGACAATGGCTCGGCGAGCTGGCGCAGCGTTATGTCGAGCTGATCCCGGGAGAGATGAGCGTTCCGGAAATCGGGACGGCCAGCCTCGAGTCGCTCGTCAACGCTCTCGTCATGTCGCTCAACGTGGAGGCGTCCGAGAAACAGGACCTGCTCGAGCTCGATGAACTTCTCGTTCGATGCGAACGCGTCGGCGCTATGATCGAAAAGCGCCTCGAGACGATGGAGTTTCTCGGCCCCTACCGTCGCGACGGCGATCCTGACCTGAACTGATTCCGCGGACCGCATGAATCGCACCGACTCTCTCTCTCGAAGGACCGCGCTGCCGGCCGCGCTCGCTCTACTCGCAATCGCCGGTGCCACGGCCTGGCGCATCCTGCTGCTCGCCCGACTCCCCGACCAGGGGTTCTTCGCAAAGTATCTCTTCTTCGCCGACCGCCTTCTCGCGGGGGAGGTTCCCGCATCGAGACTCCCCGACCTGAGCCCGGGTTACTTCTGGATCGTCGTTGCCCTCCGAGGTCTCGGTCTCGAGTATCCCCAGATCCGCGCCGTCCAGGTGGTTCTCGTCTCGGTCGGCATCACCGCCCTCGCCTGGATGCTGTGGCGCCGCTCGGGCGCGTTCGCGGCCATTGCAGCCGCTGTCCTTCTTTTTCTCAATCGTGCGGCGCTGCTCAACGCATCGGAGCTCGAGCCGGAGAGCGCGGTCTTTCTCTGGATCTCGCTCCTCATTGCGTGTGCAGCCTGGCCCGGCGATAAAGGCGCACGCCTCGCAGCCGCGGCTGGACTCGCCGCCGGGCTGGCGTTCATCACCCGTCCCAGCAACCTGCTCGCAGCCGTGGTGGTCGCGGTCTGGATCTTTTTCGAGTTCGCGCCACACCGCCGCCGCGCCCTCCTCGCCTACGCACTCGCATTCGTCCTTCCGATCGGAGCGGCCTTCCTCAGCAACGTCGCACTGACCGGGCAATGGGTCCTGATGAACCCCGGCACGGTGTTCTATGAGGGGATGAATCCGGCCGCGTCGGGTTACAGCGCCGTCGCCCCACGCGTCGTCACGGACCTCGAAGCCTGCATTCGCGAGCCCGACGCGCTCCATGTGTCGTACCGGATCATCGCTGGACGCTCGCTCGGAACCGAGAGTGCTCAACCGCGCGCGGCGAATCGCTTCTGGACGTCACGCGCCTTCCGTTGGGCCTCGGATTTTCCTGCTGCCGCGGCGATGGTGACGGCCAGGAAGGTGGCTGGCTCGGTACACAGCTTCGACGCCTGGGATCTATCCACCATCGAACGGAAGGACCGCCTTCTCGGACGGACCGGATGGATTCCGTTCGGGTTCGTCTTTCTTCTCGCCTTGATCGCCCTTCTTCTCCGCCCAACGCGATTCACCGCGTTCCTCGCGGCTCTTGCGCTCTGCGGAATCATCGTGATGGCCGTCTTTTACGTCAGCGCCCGGCAGCGGAATGCGCTGCTTCCTCCGGTCGGTGTACTCGCCGGCGCAGGCGCCGCTGCGATCTCGCTCCGATTCCGCTCCGGCCGGCGCCTGGAAGCCCTCGCACTCGGCGGCGCCGTTCTCGTCGTCGGCGCTCTCCTTACACTTCCTTCGAACGCTGCGCGCGAGAATCGATACCTCTGGTCGGCGCGGTTCGAGTCCGAAGAGCTCCTCGGGCGCGCCGCTCGGGCAGGAAGCGAGGGGCGCGGCGATGAGATGCGAAGTCTCCGAGCGCTCGCCGCCAGCTTGAATCCCGATCTCGCTCATCCGGCCGACGCGCCTCTGCTCATGAGGCTCGCCCGCGAGATGATCGAGGCGGGAGCTCCCCCGGAGCGGCAATTCGATCTCGCCCGCGCTCTTCTCGGCGCCGGCCGTCCAATCGAAGCCGACGCGATCCTCGCGATGCTCGAGCCGCTCGGCTACGTCCCCGTACGGGAGCGCACTGGGGCCGGCTCGGTTTCTCTCCTGAGAGCGCGCGCCGCGCTCGCACGAGGTGACGCAGGATCGGCACGAACCTTCGCGCGGCAGGCTCTCGGCGACTCACCGGGCGATCCGCTCGCGCTCGCGATCGCGGCGGCGACCCACGCCTCCCGCGATGCGGCGTCGAAGCTGGGGCGCCTCCACGATCCGTTCACCATCCGCCTCGCTTACGCCCGCGTCGCCGCCGACACCGGAGACCGCGAGCGTGCCGCTCACCTGATTGCGAGCGCCTCCGGGATGCTTCCGCATTCGGCCTGTCTCGAGTCCCGCTGGCGGCGACGGCTTCTTCCCTGACGCTCTCTCAGCCGCCGACGGTGCGGGGCTCAGCCACGCCGGGGCCATGAGGTGCCCCGCTCCGCTCTCTCTCTTCTCCGGGAATCGGAGCCGCCGCCCCTTTGAGCCGCTGAGCGACGATCATCGCGATCCCTACGCATGCGAGGGAGAGAAACATCGTGAGCGGCGTGCCGAACCGGAGGTCGTCCCAGAGAAGCTTCATCGCGAGACCGATCATGAGGATGTTGGCGACCCACCGTCCCGGTGAGAGCCGCGGGTACCGCGCCATCCACGCGGCCAGGACCGTGAAGATCGAGAGGATTGCCGTTCGCTCGAACGCCACCATCCCCTGGTGGGGCGTCGAAGCGTGAATCGAGCTTCCGAGGATGCCCATCAGAATCGTCGCCGCCGTCCATCCGAAGACGATCATGATGACCAGCTTGGCCGCTGCCCAGATCGAATAGGTCCCGCCGCGCTTGATCGGATGGATCGCCGCGGCGAACGCCGATGCCCCGAGGATCAGCGCCGCTCCACCCCAGGCGACCGTCCAGTCGCCCTTCGCTTCGAGCGCCAGAATCCGGAGGCCCGACTGCACGAGCCCGGCTCCGATCACGCCCGCTACGAGGTAGATCGCGCTGTGGACCGAGAGCATGGCCTTTTCATACTTGCCGGCCAGGTACGCGCTCGTCAGGGCCAGCGCGCTCCAGAGAATGCTGCTCGAGACCCGCTCCGCGATCAGGGCTCCACCGGCGAGAACCAGAACGAGAGCGAGGGTGCTGTAGAAAAAGAAGCTCCCGGGGCTGGTGTGGCGGCGCGGGATGAATACGAATGAGGCGCCGTAACAGGCAGCGGCGATCGCGAGCATCGAGATTGCCAGCGGCATCTCGAAGGTGTCCTTCGCGCTCGCGATCCACATGGCGGCGCCGAGACCGGTGACGAGAACCGCGATCGCCTGAGCGACCTCGAACGCCACGACGTTCCGCTCCCGAAGCAGGTTCCGCACGACGAAGCTGACCAGATAGGCGACGAACGCTGCCAGCCCGGTGGCGATTGCGATCACCGGGGAAATGGCTGCCCGATCGGAAACGACGAGAATGGCCATCACGACGAGCATCGCATCGACTACGAGTGCGACGGGCCACCGCAGCAGATACCAGTCGAGGTGATACCCCATCCAGGCCGTCATCACCCCGAGCGCGATGAGGTACCAGAGGAACGGCATCATGGAGCCGGTCACGCCCATCAACAGACTCGCGACCACCAGGCCGCCCGCCGTTCCGACCCAGGCGACCCCGTGCAGCGCGCGTTTCCACGAGAGAGTGGCCCAGAGTGCCGTGACGACGGCCAAGGCCAGCGCCGCCGTGACGGCGTCGAGAACGTCGAACCTCCGGGCCGCCTCGAAAATCAGAGGGTAAGCCGCAAGCAGAGCCGCCAGTCCGTGGTAGATCGCGCTCCTCCGGGGAACCGCGGGCCAAAACGCGATGAGCAGCCATGTCACGGCGTAAGCAAGACCGAGCGAGACTCCAAGCGCTGGCGACACCGCACCACTTTCGGTAATCGCGCGTAAGAGGAACGCGCCGCCGAGAACGATCAGCGTTCGCCCCACCAGGGCGAGATCGAAATCCACGGGGGGCGAGATGAGCGCCGAGTCGTCATTTTCGAGCGGTGCTGAGTCCACGCCACTTCCGGTGCCGAGCGCCGCTTCTCCACGCGCTTCGAAGACATCGGTCGGGGAGACGGCTGCCTTCCATCGCTCCAGTGCTTCGAGCCTGGACTCGAGCTCCACGACGCGCCGTGTGAGATCGTTCTCCTCGTGCACAGGTCACCTCTCGTCAGAGGAAGAGCCCCGGGAGGCCTTCCCGAACTTGCGGCTATGATGGTTCATACACATTCAACCAGCAGAATAGACGAGAGCCCGTGTCGACGCGCACATTCGTCCGTGAGCTTCGACCCTTTCACTTTGCTTCAGCAACCTGACACCCTGTATCGCTAGACACAGCAGCCCCGTCCAACCAACGCCACTCGCGCGAGGTAAGAATGGATCAGGACCACAAAACGGGCCGTCGCACCTTCGTGAACTGGTTTCTGGGAACATCGCTGGGGGCACTTTGCCTGGCAGTCGTCTACCCCGTCGCCCGGTTCATCAGTCCGCCCGACGTCCCCGAAGGAACGACCAATCAGGTCGATGCCGGTCTGACGACCGACCCCGAGCTGCTCGAGAAGAAGTTCAAGATCGTGCGGTTCGGCGCCGATCCCGTGCTCCTGCTCTGGGCCGGTGAAGACGACTACCGTGCCTTTGCCGCGACCTGCACGCACCTCGATTGCGTCGTCGAGTATCAGGACGCAGAGCGCCGCATCTGGTGCAACTGCCACAACGGCGAGTACGACCTGCAGGGGCGCAACGTCGCCGGGCCGCCTCCCCGCCCGCTCGAAGTCTACAAGGTCCACGTCGATCGGCAGTCGCCGGGAATGCCCGGAACGATCATCGTGGAGAGGAGCTGACGGTGGCCGCGCCGCTGAAGGCCGTCAACGCCTGGCTCGAGGAGCGTCTGCCGATTGCCGACGCGAAGGCGTTCGCCAGCCACAAGACGGTTCCCGCCCATCGCCACACCGTCTACTACTACCTCGGCGGCATGACGCTGTTCTTCTTCATCGTCCAGGTCCTGACCGGCATCCTCCTGATGCTCTACTACAAGCCATCCGCCGAGGAGGCGTTCGAGTCGATCGAGTTCCTCATGACGACCGTCTCGTTCGGATGGCTGATGCGATCGGTTCACTCCTGGTCCGCCAACCTCGTCGTCTACTTCGCCTTCGTCCACCTGGTCACGACTTACTTCATGAAGGCGTACAGAAAGCCCCGCGAGCTGACGTGGGTCACGGGCTGTCTCCTGCTCTTCACCCTCATGGGATTCGGCTTCTCCGGGTACCTCCTCCCCTGGAACCAGCTCGCGTTCTTCGCGACGAAGGTCGGGACCGACATCGCCGGCTCGGTGCCCCTGATCGGAGAGTTCACCCTTCGCTTCCTCCGTGGAGGTGACCGGGTCGGCGGCGGAACGTTGTCCCGCTTCTACGGATGGCACGTCGCGATCCTTCCCGCGGTCACGACCGTGATTCTCGGATTGCACCTGCTGCTCGTCCAGATCAAGGGAATGAGCGTTCCGCCGGCTGAAGGGGAAGCGGCCTCCAGGCGCCGGCCGATGCCATTCTTCCCTCACTTCGCGCTCCGCGACCTGTTCGGCTGGATCGTCGCTCTCGGCGTTCTTGCGACCCTGGCGGCGCTCTTCCCGTGGGAGCTCGGCGAGAAGGCCGACGCGTTCGCCCC
>JBHEPS010000149.1:0-6046 GCA_046260175.1 Thermoanaerobaculia bacterium | reverse complement strand
CTTCATGATCTGCGCGCGGAGGGCCGCCCGCGGCACGTCCAGGACTCGGTAGTGGTCGTATTGCGAGATCTGACGCGAGAATGCCACTGCGCGCAGCGAGCGGGTGTCGTTCGGGCCGAGAACGGCGAGAATCTGCAGGTCCTTCTGAGTCTGCTCGTCGTCGACCGAGTCCCGGTCCCTCGCGTCCGAAGGCTCGAGCACGCCGTAAACACCGAGAGTCAACAGCGCGATGACCACCCGCGCGGTGGTGAGCGAGTCACCCTGGAACTCCCGCAGGAAGGCCTCGATCGTTTTCGGCTCGGTCAGGCTCTCCGCGATCTTCCGCTCGCCGTCGAGAAGGGGAAGCCTCTCGAGCGTAAATCTCGGTTCGGCATCCTGGCTGATCTCGCGCTTCAGATCGCCGAGCGACCGCCTCAAAATCAGTCCGTTCGTGATCTCCCGCACGCCGGCCAGAACCAACGCCGGAGTCGAAACGAAGATTCGCTGGTCGGGATCGAGAGGCTCGTCGCTCGTGAACGACGCGGTTCCTTCGTCGAACGTGAACAGAGGAACGATGATGCTTGCCACCCATTCGCGCAGCAGCGACTGCCGCGAAGCCGGTGTCGAGAGCTCCATGTCGTGGAAATGGAGGACCAATTCCAGAGGATTTTTTTCCGCCAGCTGCCTGCCCGCCTCCGGCTCGACCAGCTCCTTCCGGACGAGGTAGTCCGCGAGTGAGTCCTCGGGAGCGTCCGAGGTGACCATGACGATCTCGCCGAGGGAGGCGTAGATGTTTCGGCGCGCGCGACCGGCATGGACGGTGAGGTAGCCGGTCTTCCGCTCGGTGATCATTTCACCGAGGAGGGTCGGAAAAGGCGTCAGTTCGAGTCGTTCGAGCGACATGCGAGGGGCCGCACGCGAACTGCATCAGCACGCTGGCCATCAAACTCTGGAATATAGCACACCGACAGAAAGCGGCCCTCAGTCCCGCTTTTGGCCCGCCGTGCCCGCTCGCGGGACGTTTTCAAGGCCCGAAGCGGAAACAGCTTTGCAGAGAGAGTTGTTCAGAGAAGGAAAGAGAGCTCATGAGAATGACACGACTGCTGCTCGCACTTCTGCTGACCCTCGCGACCGCGACCGCCTCCGTGGCGGCCGAGCCCGATCCTCCCTCCGGTGCGTGGGAGTTCATGATGGCCCGCCTCGCGGCCAACGAGGGGGAGTTCGACGAGGCGCTGCGGCTGATGGACCGGGTCCTCAAGACGGATCCCGACAACCCGATCCTGGTTTTCGAAAAGGCCTCGATCCTGCTCGATGCGCAGAAACTCCAGCGCGGCGAGTCGGAGCTGAGGAAGCTCGTCCAGGATCATCCGAATTTCTATGACGCGAACCGACTCCTCGGTCGCCTCCTGCTCGACCGCTCGAATGGAGGTCCCGGGAGGGTCGAAGAGGCCCTCGCGTACCTCCGCCAGGCCTATCGCCTGATGCCGGACGATCTCGCCACGGGACTGACGGTCGCGCAGATCCTGGTCGCGACCGAGCGGTTCGAGGAGGCAGCGCAGATCCTGGCGACCGTGGTCGAGCGCGCTCCGGACAACCGAACCGCGAACTACACGTATTCACAGGTGCTCGGCCGGCTCGGCCGAAGCGACGAAGCTTCCGAGTATCTCGAGCGCGCCGCAGCAGCCGACCCGACGTTCGCGCCGGCTGTGTTTCAGCTCGTCGACACCTATCAGCAGCAGCGGGAATGGCTCAAGGCTGCCGAGCTTCTGGCCCCGCTCATCGAACAGGATTCCTCGAACCCCGACCTGAGGCGCCAGCAAGCGTTCTTCTTTCTTCGAGCCGGCGAGCACGCGAAAGCGATTCCCCTGCTGGAGGACCTCATTGCCGCCGATTCGCGCGACACGCGCGCGCGATTCTTCCTCGCCGAAGCTTTCGCGGAGTCGGGCGATCTCGCGAAGGCGGAAACTCTCTATCGCGCGCTCCTCGAGTTCGATCCGAACAACGTCGATTATCTGGTGAGCTTCGGCCTGACGCAGATGGCCAACCGGGACTTCGACGGCGCCGCGCAGTCATTCGAGACGCTGATGGTGATCGAGACGTCGTCGGAGGGCGTCCGCAGGCTCGCCCGTACGCAGCTCGCCGCGATTGCCCATCACCGCGGTGATTACGACACGGCACTTCAGAACGCGCTCCCTGCGACGGAAGGGGATCGGCTCAACAACCAGGCGATCAACGTCGCTCTGGATGTCTACAAGCGGCGCGAGGAGTGGCAGACCGCGATCGATCTCCTCGAGGCGCAGATCGACCGGTTCGGCCAGGATTCCTATCTGCTCGCCCGCAAGCTCGAGTTCCTTCTTTACGCCGATCGGCAGGAGGAGGCTTCGACTGTAATTACGGCTTTGCGAGGCCGGGAGCGCGGGACGCTTGCCCTCGCCGAGGTCTACGTTCAGGTCAAGGAGTACGAGCGGGCCGTCGACATCCTCCGCGAGGTGCGTGAGACCGAGCCGGAGAACATCCCGGTGCTGTTTCAGCTCGGCGCGGCGCTCGAGCGATCCGGAAGCATCGAGGAGTCGGAGAAGGTCTTCGAGAAGCTCCTCTCCCTCGAGCAGGAGCACGCGCCCACGCTCAACTACCTCGGGTACATGTGGGCCGACCGCGGCGTGAATCTGGAGCGCTCCGCCGAGATGATCGAGAGGGCCGTCGCGGCCGATCCGCGCAACGGCGCCTATCTCGACTCGCTCGGCTGGGTCTACTTCAGGCTCGGCAAGCTCGACCTCGCCGAGAAATACCTCGTTCAGGCCGCCGAGATCGTCAGTGACGATCCCACCGTTCAGGAGCATCTCGGCGACCTCTATTCGAAGCTCGGCCAGTTCGATCGGGCGCTGGGTCATTATCGCAACGCCCTCGGGCTCGATCCCGAGCCGACCGATGAAGAGGGGCTGAAGGTCAAGATCGCCCAGCTCGAGAGCCGCAACTGAGCGCGGAAGTCGGATGGCGGCGGAGGGGTGCCGCCGTCTTCACTCTCATGCAGAGAATCGTGCTTCTCCTCCTGATCCCGCTCTTCGCCCTCTCCTGCCGGTCAGCCCCGCGGCCGGCCGTCGATACTCTCGGCGCCAGCTCGGCGGACGAGGCGTGGTTGCGGCTCGAAGAGCTCGGACGCAGCTTCGAGGGTGCTTCGAGCTTTCTGTCGATCCGGCCGGACGGGGCGCGCCGATTCGACGCCACCCTCGCGCTCGACGCGGAGGGGCGCCTCGCAATGAGCGCCATCTCACCGCTAGGCACGACCCTTTTCCGACTTTTCGCGGAAGGGGACCGTGTCCTGGTCCTCAACGATCACGACAAGAGCTGGTGGCGTGGATCGTTCGCGGAGTTTTCCGTCCGGACCGGACTTTTCGCCGGCGTCCCTCTCGTCGAAGCCTCTGAGCTCGGACGACTTCTGTTCGGCCTCCCGCTCGAGGGAGCGACGGTTAGAGAAGGGGAGTGGAGAACTTCCTCGCAGGGGCTGCACTACCGGGTCGGAAGGTCGGGAATCGAGGAGGTGGCTGCGGGGAATGCGAGGATCGTCTACGAGCCGGCGGTCTATCCCCCCGTCGCGGTCAGGGTGGTGGCCCCCGGATCGTCGATGACTCTCGAGCACCTGGAGATCGTCCCGGGAGCGGAGCCGATCGTGATTCCGGAGCCCGATCCGGCCTGGAAGATCGCGGTGCCGGGCAGGGCGCAATAGCCACCTGCACTCCCCGTTCACTTCCGATAGACTTCGCCTTCGATGGAACCGCTCAAAGTCCGGTCTTTCGCGAAGATCAACTGGATGCTTCGGGTCCTCGACCGTCGCCCGGATGGGTATCACGATCTCGAGACGATCTTCCAGACGATCTCCCTTCACGACGTTCTCTCCTTCTCGAGGTCCGACCGGCTCGAGCTGGCGTGCGACGACCCGACGATTCCGGCGGGAGAGGTCAATCTCGCCTGGCGAGCGGCTGCCCGGATGATCGAGGAGTTCGGGATCGATCCGGTGAGGATCGACATCCAGAAGGCGATTCCCGCAGGCGGTGGACTGGGTGGAGGCTCATCGAACGCCGCGACAACGCTGATGGCGCTCGACCGGATATTCGAGCTCGACGCGGGCCCTGAGCGGCTGCTCGACATCGCTCTGGAGCTCGGATCGGACGTACCCTTCTTCCTCGTCGGAGGAACGGCGTGGGGGGCGGGGAGGGGAGAACGGCTGCGGCTTCTTCCGTCGCCTCCGCCCGTGCCGTTGATCGTTCTGCTGCCGGAAGAGAGGGTCTCGACGGTCGAGGCTTATGCCGCGCTGGCGGAAGCGCGCGCGAGCGGGGATCTTCGTCCGCCGCTACCGTTCCGCTTCGACCTCGCCGAATGGGTGATGCGGGAGGGAGTCGTGGAGCGCGGATCGGAACTGCTCAACGACTTCGAGTCGGTCGTGTTCCGCATGCACCCGAGGCTGGAGGACCTCAAGAAAGCGCTGTTGGACGCGGGAGCTGCGGCGGCGCTGATGAGCGGATCGGGCTCGGCGATCTTCGGGGCGTTTCCAGACCGCGAATCGAGGGACCGCGCGGTGCCGCGGTTCGCGCGCGGACTGAACGCGGTGCCGTGCGAAATGATGTCGGCCCACGAAGCGATGAGCGACCTGCGGTAGTGTGGCAGAGGACATAGTGGCGGAGGATTCATCCTCCGACGCTCGGACGTGAAGGCCGGAGTGCTGGGGACCCGCGGGCCGGAGGATGAATCCTCCGCAACATGGAATCCCGGCAGCAGGGCACTCTGTTGAGGGCGGCGGCGGTGGGGAGTCGCCAAGTGGTAAGGCATCGGCCTTTGGAGCCGACATTCGGAGGTTCGAATCCTCCCTCCCCAGCCAACGCCGCCTGCATTTGGGGGTTGCGCCCGGCGCGCGAATTCGTAGAATAACCGCGCCCCGGGACCGGTTCTCGGGGTTCCGCACACCGCGATTCCTTTTCGCGGTCGCTTTGACCTCTTGCTGGGAGGTCGTTCAATGGTAGGACATCTGGCTCTGGACCAGAGAATCGGGGTTCGACTCCCTGCCTCCCAGCCAATCCGTTCGGGTCTCGAGCGAGCGAAAAGTACCACCGAACTCTCGCTAACCAGGCTGGACGACCGCCTTTCCCTATTTGGCGACGAAAGAGCCAACATTACTGAACATTCGACAGCAGGAGTGATGGCGCACGGTGGTGCACCGTCACAACGGTTGGCCGTCGACGCTGCGAATCCCTTCACGCTCGATCACGCAAACCGCCCATGACAGAAAAGAGGGGGCATCGGGAGTCGCCACGACGTTCCTCTTGAGGTCTCCCCGGTCGTCGATCATCGGTTCCATGAACGTGACGAGACCCGAGCGGACGATCGCGACGAGAACGATCTGCCTCGTGAAATCGACCCTCGGCATCGGTTCGCCGATCTCCCACATTGCCCAGATTTTCTCCAGACTCGCGGCATCGGTGACATGGCGGGTACCGAGAGGACCCTTCTCGAGCGGGAGTCGTCCCTTCCATTGCCGGACCACGACGGCCTTGCGCATCGGGATGACGCGATACCAGGCCCAGTCCCCGACCCTCTTCACGAGCTCGTACGGCCCCGACTCCCTTCGCGCGGGATAGTCGTGCGACGAACGATAGAGAAAGAGATCGGAGCTGGACGGCAACAGAAAGAAAAGCTCGAAGGACTGATCCTTGCCGTCGTAGACGAAGGGACTCTTCGCTTCGCTACTGCCGGACGCGAGCGGGATCGCGCCGAGATCCCGCGGGATCAACTGGTCGAGGTATTGGGGATAGCGTCCTTCCCGCGCCTTGTGCGTCTCCAGGGCGGTCAGGAGAGGCGTCGCGCGCGCGATGCTCGAGCGAGCTGACTTTTCGGCCGGCACGGCTGGAGCCGGAGCGCTGCTTGCAGCTGATGCGAGAGCAAGACAGAGCGCGAACGCGCCGGCGATCGCCGCCACGCCGGTATCGCGAACGAGCCGATCGCCATCTGGTGAGCTGCGGTTCATTGTGTTTTCCCTGTCGGCAAGACGATCCTGCCCGTTTGTCATGCTGCCACG
>JBHEPS010000148.1:0-6072 GCA_046260175.1 Thermoanaerobaculia bacterium | reverse complement strand
GCTGGCCACTCTTCTCGTTCAACCTCGGTGGATCGAAAACAACTGTCCGATTCAACCCGTTCATGGTGAATTTCGCCACGGCGGGCTCGAACGTTCAGATCAACCCGATCGTCGACCCCTTCATCATGACCGGCACAGCCGGCAGCGCCCTCTCTCCCCGGAACCGCAACCGTTACATGGAGTGGTGGGTCAACCGGAAGCTCGGGTTCGACATCGACCCGCCGGACTAGGTAGGCGAGCCGCCGGCGCGCCGTCATCCTGAGGGAGCGCCGCGCTGATGGCTCGGCTTCGCGGAAACCGCGGGCGCGACCGAAGGAACTCAAAATGGCAGGATCCTGCCACCGGCCGCTTTCCCCCACACCGACCGACGAGATCCTGCAATTTTGAGATCCTTCGTCGGCGTGCACGATTCCGAATGCGCGCTCGTTCAGCGCGCGCCTCCTCAGGATGACGTTTGGCGGCACTAGGCCGGTCCCTACGGCGGGCGGGACTTTCGCATACTCCACTTTCCAACGGGTGCCGTGCACAAGAACGGTTGCACCCGGTTTTCAGTCCGTGTAAACTGAGCGACCTCGACTATGGCACCACGAAGTATCGCCAACGCGACGATTACGTTCGGCCTCGTGACCGTTCCGGTGAAGCTGTACGCAGCCAGCCAGACCTCCGAGGCGATCTCGTTCAACCTCCTCCATCAGAAGTGCGGATCGCGCCTCAAGCAGTTTTACCGCTGCATCGACGAGGAGAACGAGGTATCCCGCGACGAGATGGTCAAGGGATACGAGTTCACCAAGGGGCAGTACGTCATCTTCTCGGAAGAGGAGCTCAAGGCCCTCGAGCGGAAGACCACCCAGGAGATCGTCGTGAACGAGTTCGTCCCGGCCGACGCCGTCGATCCCGTTTATTTCGACAAGGCTTACTACCTCGGCCCCGACCGCGGCGGCGACCGCGCCTACCGGCTGTTGGGCGAGGCAATGCGCCAGACCGGGAAGTGGGCCATCGGCACCTACACGGCGCGCGGCAGGGAGTACCTGGTCGCCCTCCGCCCGATCGAGGACGGGCTCGTGATGCAGCAGCTTCACTATGCGCATGAGGTCCGCCCCTTCTCGGAACTGGAGATCGAAGGGGGCGAGATCCGCGAGCAGGAGTTGAAGCTCGCGACGATGCTCGCCGATCAGATCTCCTCGGACGATTTCAACCCCGACAGCTATCAGGATCAGTCCCACCAGAAGCTCCGCGCGCTGATCCAGCGGAAGATCGAGGGGGAAGACATCGTCGCCCTCCGGACCGAAGAGCCGAAAGCTCAGGTGATCGACCTGATGGAGGCGCTCAAGGCCAGCCTCTCCTCCTCGGGATCGAAAAAGAGCGCAGCTCCGGCGCGCAAGCCAGCGCGTCGCGCCCCGGTGACCGAGGCGAAGAAGACCACACGCGCCTCCGCCGGCAAGGGCCGCAGCCGCGGCTAGTGGCCGGTGGCCACGGCTTTCCAGCCGTGGCGGGGATCACGTCCCAAGTGGCCACGGCTTGGCTTCACCAGCCGTGGCAGGGACCAATTTCCGAAGGCCACCCCCCACGTGAATCGACGGGCTCGGTCCTGATTTCGGCATTACTCCGGATCCAACAAGCCGCGGTTGATGAGGCCAAACCGCGGCCACTTGATAAGCCAAACCGCGGCACCTCTCATACAATCGTCCCGGTGAAAGGCTACTCCACACGAGATGCCGCCGCGGCGGCCGGCGTCTCGGAATCCCAGGTGCGTGCCTATGCGCGCGCCGGCTTCCTCCACGCATCCCGGGGCCCGCGTGGTGAGCTTCGCTTCACCTTCCAGGATGTGGTCCTTCTGAAGGCGGCGGCCGGCCTGATGGCTGCCCGCGTGCCGCAGCGCAAGATCCGCTCGGCGCTCAGACGGCTGCGCGAGCAACTTCCGAAGGGACGCCCAATCGCGGCGGTGCGGATCGCCGCGCGCGGCGACCGCGTCGTCGTCCAGGACGGCGGCACGGTATGGAGCCCCGAGGACGGACAGGTCCTTTTCGACTTTGCCGTCTCGGACCTTGCGACCAAAGTCGCCCCGATGGCGCGGCGCAACATCCGGGAAGCGCGCGGCGACGACAGCGGCCTGACCGCCGAGGACTGGTACGCGCTCGGATGCGATCTCGAGATGACCGATGCGAAGGAGGCGCGGGACGCTTACCGGCGCGCGGTGGAGATCGATCCGTTCCACGCCGACTCGCACGTCAATCTCGGCCGGCTTCTTCACGAGGAAGGAGAGCCCCGGGCGGCCGAAGCGCACTACCGGGTCGCCCTGGCGGCCAGTCCCGAACACGCGACCGCAGCGTTCGACCTCGGCGTCGCTCTCGAAGACATGTCGAGGTTCGATGAGGCGGCGGCTTCCTATCGTCGCGCCCTCGAGATCGATCCCGACCTCGCCGACGCCCATTTCAACCTCGCCGGTATTTTCGAGAAACGCGGCCGGAGGCAGGCTGCGATCCGCCACCTGAAGGCCTACCGCCAGCTCACCGACCCGAGGTGAACGGCCGGAAACGATTTTGTTTCAGCAGGTTAGGGAAGGAAAGATTCCTCCAGACTAATGGTTGTCGTTCGTCCCGCAGGAACGGCGGAACTCATCATGTCCATCAAAACCAGACAGGAGCTCTTCTCGATGCTGCGCCTCGCGATGCCGCTTGCGGCCGCGCAGGCGGGCACCCAGCTCATGGGTCTGGTGGACGTGGCCGTCCTGGGACGTCTCGGCGCCGCCGAGCTCGGGGCGAGCGGGCTGGGAAATGCCCTCTTTTTCGGCATCGCGATTCTCGGAATGGGAGTCGTCATGGGGATCGATCCCCTCGTTTCCCAGGCTCTCGGTGCGCGGCAGGAGGGGCAGGCGCGCCGGGTTCTCTGGCAGGGGATCTGGCTGTCGAACATCGTCGGATTCGGACTCATGATTCCGATGGCGCTCTCGCCATTGATCCTCGCTCCGATGGGGATCGAGGCTCACCTATCCGAGCCGGCCGCTCTTTACGTCCGGATCCGCATGCTCAGCCTTCCGCTGTTCATGATGTTCATCGCACTGCGCTCCTACCTGCAGGCTCACGGCATCGTCCGTCCGATGATCATCGCAATGGTGATTGCGAACGTGTTCAACCTCGTGGCCGACATCATCCTCGTCTTCGGCGGCGGTGTCCTTCCCGTCTGGACCGGCCCCCTTCGGAACATTCCGGCTTTCGGAGTGGCGGGGGCTGCTGCGGCATCGGTGATCGCGAGTTTCATTCAGCTCGTGATCTTGGCGCTGGCGGTGCGGACGATTCCGCTCAAGGAGGCGACGCCGGAGCGGCTTCGCCGTTTCGACCGGCCGTTGTTCGCGAGCGGATTCCGCGTGGGGCTCCCCGTCGGGCTTCAGATGGGAGCCGAGGTCGGCGTGTTCGCGCTGGCCGGCGTGCTCGCTGGAAAGTTCGGAGCGGCGCAGCTGGCTGCCCATCAGATCGCGCTCACTCTGGCGAGTTTCACGTTCACCGTGGCGGTCGGCGTTGGCGCGGCGGCGTCGGTGAGGGTGGGACGATTCGTCGGAGCGAGAGACCGGGTCGGCGCGCGGATGGCGGGGATGGTTGCGCTTGCGGGAGGAGCCGGCTTCATGACTCTCTCCGCGATCCTCTTCTGGCTGATGCCGCGGCAGCTCGGCTCGATCCTCACGGATCAACCGGTGGTTCTCGCGGCGGTGGTCCCGCTGCTGGCGGTCGCGGCGTTCTTTCAGATTTCTGATGGAGTCCAGGCCGTGGGTGCCGGCGCCCTGCGCGGAGCCGGAGACACCCGGTTCGCCTTCGCCGCTAACCTCGTCGGCCACTGGGCCATCGGACTTCCGATCGCGCTCTGGCTCGGTTTCCGGACGCGGCTCGGCGTGGTCGGGATCTGGTGGGGCCTCGCGATCGGACTGACGGCGGTGGCGGTCCTGCTGCTGGTCCGTTTCTTCCGGCTCTCGTCCAGGGAGATCGTCCCGCTCGCGCAGCCCTCGTTCCCGACGCACTGATCAGAAGGCAAACGGCGAGAACGACAGCGGCGTTCCAGCCTCCAGGGGAATCGAGCTCGAGAAGAAACTCAGGGCGATGGGCAAGATGGCGGATGCGGTCGTCTACCCGAGCGCCGATCACGCGTTCTTCAACGACACGCGTCCGGAAGCGTTCAATCCCGAGGCTTCCGAAGATGCGTGGAACCGCACGGTGGGGCTGTTCCGGGAGCATCTTCGGTAGGGACCCTCGCGGGGCGTCCAAGCGCACTCAGCGCGTGGCTCGCGCTTTGCTACAGATGAGCTCATCGAAATTCGAAGCCCGCCGAATTTCCGGCGCGGCACGAACAGGAGGCTCGAATGAAGCGAAATGCATTGATGACAGTCATGGCCCTGGCCCTTCTTTTGGCGGCTGCGCCGGCGTTTGCCGGCCCGGTTCCCTCGAAGACGGCTGACGATCAGACGCTCGTCGCCCGCGATGCGGACCTGGCGAAGGTCAGCAGCGTGCTCGAGATCAGCGGCGTCGTCGCGGCTCTCGAAGCGCAGGGATTCACCGCGGAACAGGTCGAGTCGCGCTTAGCGGCTCTCTCGAACGAGGATCTCAGCAGCCTCGCCGACAACATCGATCAGATCCAGGCAGCGGGCCTTACTCAGGACCAATGGATGTGGATCGGCGTCGGCGCCCTCGCGGTGCTGATTCTGGTTCTCGTTCTCTGATCGCCCCGATTTTCGGAGGAGCCGGCGAACCGGCTCCTCCCAACTCTCCCACTATGAAACGACTCTTCCCTCTTCTCCTCGTCTCCTCCCTCGCCGTCGTTCTGACGGGGTGTCTCACGATGAAGCCCCGCTCGATGGAGCCGACTTCGTCCGCCACGGTGATCGAGACGGTTCCGCTCCGGACCTGGGGGGACAACACCTGCGGTTCGGCCGCCCTGTCGTCAGTGCTGACTCACCTTGGGGACCCGGTGACCGAGGCCGAGTTGGACGAGGCCTTTCCGAAGGGGCGCGCGGGCGGCGTGGTGAGCATCGATCTTCTGATCGAAGCCCGCAGACGCGGATTCGACGCCGAGCTGGTGAAAGGCGACGAAGCTCTCGTTCTCGAGCACCTCGGTCAGGGAACGCCGGTGATCCTGATGATTCAGGTCGCCAATCTGCCGGGTGAGAACCGCGACCTCTATCACTACGTCATCGCCGACGGCTACGACCCGGGGACGGGCCTCATCCGCCTCCAGTTCGGGGACGGTAAAGCCCGGTGGACGAATCTTTCTACGCTGGAGAGACCGTGGAAAGGGGCGGGGCACGCGACGTTCATCGTGAGGGCGGCCTCGCTCGAGAAGGGGCTGCGTCAGGCCGTCCTGCTGGAAGAGCAGGGAAGCCTCGCCGAGGCGAGAGATCTCTACCGGCAGCTCGCGGGGAAGCATCCCGAGAGCCCTCTGCCATGGACGAATCTCGGAAACGTTCAGGCGCGGCTGGGAGCGCGATCCGAGGCCGAGGCGGCCTATCGAGAAGCCTTGCGGATCGCTCCGGGCGACCGGGATGCGGCGAACAACCTGGCGTGGCTGCTGTACGAAGAGCGGCGGCTTCATGAGGCGGAACCGCTCGCGCGGCGGGCCGCGGAGAGCGATGGCCCCGACGCACATCTGGCCTGGGACACGCTCGCCCACGTCCTGTCGGCGCGCGGGGAGTGCTCCGCGGCGGGAGCCGCCTGGAGGCACGCTCTGGAGAGCCCGACGATCGATTCCGCGAGCCGCCAGCGAGCCGAGCAGGCGCTCGCCGCCGGCGGCTGCCTGAAGGACGAATAGGACCTATAGGACGAATAGGACCTTGAGGTGAACGGGCCCGGACCAGCAGGACCGATCAAGGGCAGTGAGGCTTATCCGTCCTATTCGTCCTATTCGTCCTATTCGTCCTATTATTCGGGTAGACTTCACCGTCCTTTCCGCGCCTTTCCTCGCCGCCCGCAGAAGCCACGCACTCTCTCTGCCCGGCGGCCTCAGGTCTGGTCGCGACCCAGAGGAACTTCCAATAGATTTTCGTCAAGGAGTCGAAATGACGACCGCAACAGTTTCCCAACACCCCTTCGC
>JBHEPS010000147.1:0-6076 GCA_046260175.1 Thermoanaerobaculia bacterium | reverse complement strand
GAGTATGCCGATCCCACGCTGAGCAGCTCGATGAATCGGGTCGTTCGCGATGGCGGTGATGTCATCGTCGCCAGGACCTTCTCGAAGATTCACGGGCTCGCCGGGATGCGGATCGGCTATGCCGTGGCTCAACCCGAAACGGCGCGCAGGCTCGCAGGACATCGGTTCAGCGTGATCAATTCACTCGGGCTCGCCGCCGCGATGGCTGCTCTCGACGATCCGGAGTTCGTGGAGCTCTCGCGATCGAGGAATGTCGAATCCCGCAAAGTCATCTGCGACGCGTTCGATGAGGCGGGCATCGGCTGGATTCCCTCGTCGACGAACTTCGTCTGGTTCCGCGAGGGAGATCGCGATCTCGCCGGAGCGTTCAGGGAGAAGGGAATCCTGATCCCCCGGGGCCGTTTCCGCGAAGGTTGGAATCGCGTGACGGTCGGGACCACGGACGAGGCACAGCGTTTCGCGGAAGTGCTGCGCGAGATCTGACTTACTGCTGCGCCCCGTTCCGGTCTCCCGGGACCAGGCGCAGCGTAGTCACCGCTTCCTGAGGCAGAAAAGGCGTCGCTTCGCCGCGCGCCCAGGCCTCGTGGCCGTCATCGTAATGGGGCGAGAGCGGATGACCGCTCTGTCCGCCCGGCATGTGGAAGATGCCCTCGCTTTCCCGTCCGGGAGAGACGACCATCCTCTGGGAAGCGCCCATATCGGGGCCCTGCGCGCGCGGCATGTCCCAGTCGCCCGGCAGCTCGAGCCGCGGCATCGACAGACGGGATCCAACGAGTGGGATCGACCTGGCCATGGGATGTTCGATCCGGCTCGTGTTCCGCTGACCCCAGGTCCGGCTGGGCAGCGATGCGCCGTCCCGGGTGAGCTCGGCGGCAACTTCATCCGCCCTGGCCAGTAGAAAGTCCTCCCATGAATCGTGACCCGGCGGAACGAGGTGCTCGGGCCGCTCGGATACTAGAAGCCAGAGGGGATGCTCCCTCTGGACGAGCCGGTTCCAGCGAAACTGCGGGTCGGCCTCCCTCGCCGGCGCCGTCAGAGCATCGAAGACATCGCGCTCGACGAAAGCGCGGAACGCTCGCACGAGCCTGTAGCCGACGGAGTCGACGGACGCTCTCGCGCCCCATCGCGCCAGCTCCTCCTTCATCTGATCGCGCAGCGGATTAGCCGGAGCCTGGGCGAGAACGTTCGACATGACCGCGTGCCATGGCGAGAGGAAGAGGGCGCGGTCGTCGAGCTGGATCGCGAGCAGGTCGCTCTCGGAAGCCCCTTCGATCGCGGCGAGCCCGTCCCGGAGCTGCCGGGCGCGCGCGCCCAGGGCGTAGCCGCCGTCTCCGATGATCTCGAGCGACTCCCCGCCGACCACTCGGGCGTTGGCGCTCCAGAGCCGGCCGCTCGGCGGATCGGTGAGCCGGGGAGCCTCGTGAGGCTCGAGCCACTGCCACGTCGCGGGAACCTCCGATGAGGAAACCGGAAGCCGGTGGTCCTGCCCCTGGCTCCTTCTCGGAATCGCTCCGGTAAGAGTCCAGCCGATCCTCCCGCTGCTGTCGGCGATCAGGATGTTCTGCGACGGCATCGACGTTCGCTGGGCGACTTCCATCGCCTGCTCGAGACTCTGGGCTTCGGCCATCCCGAGCAGATTGAGATTCGCCCCTGAGGTCGAATGGGCGACCCACCGGAGCGCGCGTCGGCGTCCGCGATGATCCGTATCGATGACCGGTCCCCAAACCGTTTCCTCGACCTGCAGGGTCTTCGTCGTCCCATCGCCGAGCGAGATCGTCTCCTCGTGAAAGGTGGTCTTGCGCTCGCCGTCGGCTGTCGCATAGACGCCCTTCTCGCGCTCCTCGAGGACCACCAGGTCGACCCAGTCGCCGTAGCTGTTGGTGAAAGCCCACGCAACCTTCCCGTTGCTTCCAGCGACGACGCCGGGGGAGCCGGGGAGCGTCACGCCCGTCGCCCTGATCTCGCGGGCGCCATCCTGAATGACGATCGACGCGCGGTACCAGATATTCGGCACGTTCAGGCCGAGATGCATGTCGCCCGCGAGAATCGCCCGACCGTTGCCGACCGAGGCATCGACGGCCATGTTGTTGCTGCCGAGAAAATAGTCGGCTGCAGAATCGAGCTCGAATCGAGCCGCTTCGATTCGCTCGAGCTCCCTCTCCCGGAGGTCGATGACCTCGGATCCGGGAATCGATGGCAGAGGCAGCTGCGAGCCGTCGATCGGCGCATCCCAGGCGGAGCCGCGGGAGGTGAGGAACTCGAACAGCCCGGCCGGCACGGTGTCTCTCAGCACCCCGTAGGTGGAGTCAGTGAGCCCGGTCTCGTCCTGCAGGTCGAGATACATCGCGTACACCGCCATGATGGTGTCCTCGGGGGCCCAGGGGCGGGGTTTCGACCTGAGGACGATGTACTCGAACGGCCGCGCCCTGAGGTGAGCCACTCCTTCATTCACACCCCGGGCGTACGCCTCGAGCACCTCGCGCTGCTCGGCAGGGATCTGCTCGAGCGCCAATGATGCTAGAGCGCGAAAACGGTGGATCCTCATCTTCTCGTCCGACTGCGCGGCGACCGGGCCGAAGAGCTCCGCGAGCTCGCCGGCGGGCTGCCGCCTCAGCAGGTCCATCTGGAAGAACCGCTCCTGACCATGCAGAAACCCGAGCGCTCGCTGCGCGTCGACTCGCGATGCGGCGGTGATCGTTGGAACGCCGAGGGCGTCGCGCTCGATGGTGACCGACGCGGTGAGTCCGGCTACCGGAACCTCGCCACCGGTGAGCGGCAGGCTCGACCGAAGCGTCAGCCATCCTCCGGCGACGAGGAGGAGGACGATGACAAGAACGAGGAGGGCGGCCCAAGCCGCGAATCGGAGGAGCCTCCTCAGGCCGGCAGCGCGTTTCGGAAGAGCATCGACAGTCATGGACTGCGATTGTGGCTGAGCCATCCCCGGCGCGCAACGATGGGGCGCGGAGGACGGCGAAAAATTCGGGTCCCTCCGGCTCGCACAGGCGGAATCGAACGGATAAAATCCTCATCAAGATGAGCGGTTGATGCATCCGTGTGTTCATTGAGGGGCGAGGGGGCGATCATTCCGAGCATCCTGCCCTGAGCACCCAGCGATGAATGCTTGTTATACGCAGAGTAGTCGAATCCTGCGTATAATATCCTCATGCCCTTCAGACGTCTTCCCGAGACGGTCCATACGCTTTATGCGGAGCTGCTCGATCAACTGAGGGCGGCGGATGCGGAGGCGGCGACAGCCGACGTCAAGGGCACCTTCGTCTCCAAGACGATTCGTGGCCGCGTGTATTGGTACGAGCAGCGAAGTGAGGGCGCCGCGAAGCGGCAGATCTATCTCGGTCCCGAATCGACGGAGCTCCTCGATCGAATCCAGTCATCAAGCGCGGGAAAGAAAGCGCGGGAGCCGGACGAGAGGAGGAGGCGCGAGCTCGTCACGATGCTCGCGGCCGGAGGAATGTTCCGCGAGTCTGCTGCGGTCGGAACCGTGTTGCGCGTGCTCTCCGAGGCGAGTGTGTTCCGGGCCGGTGGCGTACTGGTGGGGACGCAGGCTTTCACGACGATCGCGAATCTTCTCGGCGTCGGATTCGACCGCGAGACTCTCCGTACGGCCGATGTCGATGTCGCGTACGACACGACCATTCAATTGGGTATCCCCAAGCATGACGACCGTAATCTCCTATCCCGTCTCCAGTCGGCGGATCCAGCATTCTTCGCGGTTCCGGGGATCGACGTCCGGGAGCCGAGCACGTCGTTCAAAGTGAGAGGGCGGGATCTAAGGGTGGACTTTCTAACCCCCTCCCGCGGGGGGGCCGGGGGAAAGCCCGTCGTTCTTCCTCATCTCGGGGTCGCAGCCAGGCCATTGCGAGGCCTCGATTATCTGATCGAAGGGAGCATCGACGCGGCGGTTCTCGCCGGGAGTAGCGTACTCGTCAACGTCCCGGCTCCCGCGCGGTACGCACTTCACAAGCTGTGGCTATCTTCGCAGCGGCCCGCATCCGAGGCCGCGAAGGCGAGGAAGGATCTGAGGCAGGCCGAGCAGCTTCTCGAGGTGCTGGCAGAGGATTGGCCCGATGACGTCAGTGCGGCCTGGCAGGAGCTCATGAGTAAGAAAATCATGGCACGCGCCGTCCGTTCGGCTGCCCGGAAAATGAGTGAGACGCTCCAGGAGAGGCTGATTCGCCTCGTCTGATTTACGAGAGTGCGCGCTTTCATGCATCGATTATCCCTCGGGGATGACGGATCGGCCGGATCTGTGCATCATGTTCGGCTCCGTGGACGAGACGAAAGATCGAGAAGAGCGCGCGGCCGAAAAGCCGGAGCGCGAGCCCGAGGAGCGGGAAGGCCCGCCGCCCGGCGCCATCCGTCCCGCGCTCGAGGACGTCTGCTGCGGCGAAGGCTGCGTCGGCTGCCCGTTCTGACAGTGGCGCGCCGTCATTCTGAGGCCGCCTCGAGCAACGGGAAGAATGGAAGCTGGTGCCGCGGCCGAAGAACCTCAAAATGCGCGGATCGAAATCGGGTTCTTTGACCGTGCAGACGCCCGGCGGGACGGACGAAAGAACACGATGGCGATCCTGCAATTTTGAGTTCCTTCGGGCGCGGCACCGATCTCTCTCCTGCACGAATTCGCCGCGCCCTCAGGATGACTACACCGTGACCTTCACCTTGTGCGTTCCAGCCTCGGTTGGCGCAGCGATGACGCCCTCGATCGCCTTCCCGTCCATCTCCACCGAGTACGTTCCCGTTCTTTCGATCTCGATGTCGTATGTCGAGCCTCTCCACGGTCGGACCATCCTCGCGCGGTCCCATGAAGGGGGAAGCACGGGATCGATCCGAAGCCCATCCCACTCGGGGCGCACGCCGAGTACCCACTCCGAGACGATGCGGTGAAGCCAGGCGGCCGAGCCGGTGTACCAGGTCCACCCCGCGCGGCCGAAGAGAGGCGAGTCGGGCCCGTCCACATTGCCCGGAAGCACGTAAGGCTCGGCCCAGTAGCGCTCCGGATCCTTGTTGCTCGGGTCGATGGCAGTCAGAAGTTTCGCGACCGTCTCCGCATCGCGCATCTTCGCTGCCGCGGCGATCGCCCACGTCGCCGCGTGCGTGTAGACGCCGCCGTTCTCGCGCAGTCCGGGGGCGTAGCGGGTGATGTAGCCGATCTTCTCGTTCGGCACGTCATAGGCGGGCGCCAGCAGCAGCGCGCCGACCTCACTGACCAGATGCTCCTTCACCGCCTCCCAGATCTGCTTCGAGCGCCCCTCGTCCGCGACGTCGTTGAGGATCGCCCACGTCTGCGCGTTGAGGTAGATGCGACCGACGCGGTTCTCGCGGCTCCCGATCTTCTCGCCGTCGTCGCGCAGCGCCCGCCAGTACCACTCCCCATCCCACCCATGGTGGTTGAGCGCGTCGACGAGCCGCTTCCTTCGCTCGCCGTAATCAGCCGCGAACGGTGCCTTCCCAGTTCGCCGATGGATCTCCTCCCAATCACCGAGAAGGCCGGCGAGGAAGTGGCCGAGCCAGACGGATTCGCCCCGCTCTTCGAGTCCAACGGCCGAGAGCCCGTCATTCCAGTCGCCCGCTCCGATGTAGGGGAGCGCCCGTGAGCTGGTTCGCATGAAGACGCGCTCGAAGGCGCGCCGCGCGTGCTCTTCGATCGAAGTCGGAGATTCCTCATCGATGAATCGGGCCGTGTCGTCGAGCACCGAAGCGTCACCCGTCTCGCGGATGTAACTCGACGTGACGAACGAGAGCCAGAGCAGGTCGTCCGTCATCGCGGTGACGTGGCCCATCTCGGAAAGGGGGTGCCACCAGTGGTACACCGATCCGTCGGCGAACTGATGCTCGGCATGAAGCCGGATCTGATCGCGGCACTTCGCCGGGTCGATGGTCAGCCAGATCTGCGAGTCCTGAAGCTGGTCCCTGAATCCGAATGCCCCGCTTTGCTGGTAGTAACCAGCCCGTCCCCAGATGCGAGCCGAGATCGCCTGGTAGCGGATCCAGTCGTTGACCACCGATCCGAACCGCTGGTCGGGAATCTCGATTCGATGATCCGCGAGCCGGTCGACCC
>JBHEPS010000146.1:0-6157 GCA_046260175.1 Thermoanaerobaculia bacterium | reverse complement strand
AGCTCGTCCCTCAGTGGTTCCCCAACACGGTCGGCAGCGTGACCGGCCTCGTCGGAGCCGCTGGAGGTCTCGGCGGATTCTTCCCGCCGCTCGCCGTCGGCGCGCTCTACCGCGGGACCGGCACGTACTCGTGGGGCTTCGTGCTGCTGGCAGTCTTCGCTCTCGGGTGCTTCGCGGTGCTGCAGTGGACGGGTCGAGCGACGAAGGATCCGGCCCCGCAGCCGGGATCGTGATACTGCGCGGTCAGCGGCTCATTCCGCGGACGTGCGGGCCGGCGGCTTCGTAAAGGAGCTCCTCGTCGGCGGGACCGGCGTCACCGACCTCGTACAACCACTCGTTCGATTCCGGGAAGCCGGAAAGAAGCTCCGGAAGAAGAACGACCAGCTGCGTGAAGCCCGGGATCGATTCGGTGACCTCGACGCTCCTACCGTCGCGCAGGGCGAACCGCAGCGCGAGCTCATCCTCGTCCCCCCCGAAGCGGCGCCTCGCCGTAATTCTTTCGACGTCCTCCCAGCGAAACCGCTGCTCAGCCAACTCGAATCCGTCCGAGCTGATGATGACGACCGGATTGTCTGCGTGATAGCTCATCGAGGACCTCCTTCGACTCGGGCGGTTTTCGTGCAAGACTCCGGCCCGTCGCATCGTCATCCTGGCGGGCGCGGGCCCCCGTCACTTCTCGCCGACCAGCCGCGGCTGGGTCCAGGCCATCCGGCCGTTCGAGTCGCGGATCCGCGCGCGCACGTATCCCTCGTTTCCGCTCGGCCGGTAGACCGCAGGGTTCTCCCCCGTCTCGAGCAGGACGTTCCCCCCGCGCCCGATGAACCAGGTCGTATATGCGGTGTCGCCACGCGTCCGCATGCGGACGCTGATCTGCTCCCCCTCGTCGTCAATCTCCTCGACCTCCACACCGGTCGATGCGTAGAAGTCTCCTCTCTCGAGCGCCGCGAGGATCTCTTCCTTCTGGAGCGATGACGCCCGGACGACCACCCATCCGCGTCCCGGCAGAGATGCGTTCGGATCTCCCGGCCTCTTGAAGTGATGCGCGTCGTCCGTCGCGATGCCGTAGATCAGCATCCCGCGCGAGAGAAGCGTGTCCCAGACCTCTTCAAGCCCCGGCCGCCCGCCCCCTCCCTGGTTGTTCACCAGTGGATGCCCGTTGAAGATCTCGAATAGCTTCGTCCCGGAGACGCGAGCGAGATCCTCGGCCGAGATCGCCCATCCGAAGTTCGGGTGATTGATGTGCGGAACTCCGCCGACTCCGCGGATCGCGTTGACATTCCGCTGGATCGTCTCGGTGACGCTCTCGCCTCCCTGGGGCTCGACGAGGCTCTCGACGTCGAGCCCGTTCACGTGGATCGGCTTCTTTTCGAACCAGTCCGAGACTTCCTCCCCCGGAATGACGAGGAACTTGCCAGGCGCCGCGTGGACGGCGTTGAGGCCGTCAATGGGAGTGAGGTAATTGTGGTCGGTGAGCACGAGGAAGTGATACCCGTGCTCCCGATACCACCGGACGACTTCGTCCGGCGTGGAGTCTCCGTCGCTGTTGATCGTATGAGCGTGCGTGTTTCCCTTGAACCACTGCAGCTCCTGGGAATTGGCAGGAAAGGTCGACAGGAAGAACGCGGTCAAAAGGAGGGCGGCTCGCATGAGCCGATTATGCACCGCGCAGAGAAGATGGGGGGTCGCCCGCGAAGGGCGACCCCGCCAGGAGATCAGAAACGGGCGCGATAGCGGATGAAGACGAGCTCGTCGAGAACGCCTGCCTGCAGGTTGGAGTGCTGGAAGAGGAAGTTGGGCGGAACCGCCCAGCTCACGCTCAGGCCACCTGCGCTGTCGTTGACGTCGGACTCGGTCTGGTAGATGGCCGCGAGGGCGAAGCCGTAATCAGGCACGCTGTAGATCGCCTCGATCGCCGCGGTGACGTCGCTCTCGGACCCTCCGAATTCGAAGTCGACCGAGGTGACGCCGAGGGAGGCTCCGAGGGAGAAGTCGGTCTGCGGAATCCGGATCTCGCCGTTGATGGAGGCACCGACCGCGTCGTAGATATCGTCGAAACGCTCGGCGCTGGCCGACGCGTTGATGGCATACAGCCCCTCGGAAGCGAGAAGCTGATAGATGCCGGAGATCGAGAGACCGTCGGTATCGCCTCCCCCGGGGGCGTCGACCCGGCCGATCCCGGCTTCGAACCGCCACGGATGCGCGCCGGACGAGGTGCCGTAGCCCACCGAGAGGGCGAACCCGTCGATGTCGTCATCGGTGATCAGGGTGAGGGCGCCATCCCAGGTGAACCCCGCGGGGGCGTTCGCGTCGAGCGGCCGCTGGCCGCCATAGGCGTAGCCTTCGACGTCGCTATAGACGCGGCCGTAGAAGCCGGGAAGCCTCGTGATGAAGCTCTGGGCGAGGAGCGGAGCGGGAATCGAGAAGACGAACAGAAGGACGAGAAAACGTTTCATCAAGGTATACCTCCAGAAATCAGACGAATAGAAATGACCGACCGTGGGAGGGAGGGACTCCCCTCCGATGCTGACCGAAGCGTGCGAAAGCCGAGCCAGAGCATGCCTCTTTTATTGACTGCCGATGACCTTGGGGTTCCCTAGATCGTCCGGACGCGCGCGAGTGATCCGACCGCGAGGGCGCCGGGGGCGAACGAGCCGAGATCCGCGGTGCACCAGGCGAAATCGGGAGCGATCCCGGCGACCATGAGCGCCTCGTCGGGACAGAGCTCGGTGAGCGCGGCCCCGAGAGTCTGCGCGTCGGTCCGGTCGTCGGTCTCGACGATGAACGTGGCGTCGAAGGGAAGCTCGAGGACCCAGCCGAGACGCTCGAGCGCGCCGTGCAACTCGCTGTAGTCGGCACCGGTAGTGAGGCTGTGCCTGACCAGGACGTAGTCCCGCGAGCGCCGCGGGTCGAGCGCCGCAACCATCAGCCTGGCGTCGCCCCCGATCTTCATCCTGAGGTAGCGAAGGATCGTCGAGGCGCGGCGGCGCGGCATCGTCACTTCCCAGCTCTGGTCGAAATTCGGTCTCGCGCCGAGGCGCTTGAGCGCTTCGGAGACCTCAACGGTGAGATCGCCCTCGTAGCAGATCTGGAACAGCCCATCCTCGCCCATCACACCCTCCCGCTCCGATCGAATTCAAAGGGGTCGAAAAAATTGTAGCACGCGGACCGCGGCGGGTGCGAAGGAGAAACCCTGGCCTCGCGCTCCGCTTCGCGACAGAATGAGCTGCGGAGGTTCGAAAGCAATGAAGGCTACTGCCGAGATCCAGGTCATCCCCATCGGAAGCGGCGTTTCGGTTCGGAAGGAAGTCCGACGCGCACACGAGCTGATTCGCGACTCGGGACTCACCGTCGAACTGCACGCGTATGGCACCAACGTCGAGGGGGAGCTCGACGACATCCTCGCGATCGTCGCCCGGGTCCACGCGACCTTGCACGATGAAGGCGTCGTCCGTCTCTCGACGTTTCTCAAGCTCGGGACTCGTACCGACAAAGAGCCCAGCCTGGCGGCGAAGAAGCTCTGAGCTCATGACCGCGAACTCCTGCACGATCTGCGACTGGCCGGAAGAGGAGATCCTGGCCGCCACCGATGAAGCTAAGGCCTTTTTCGTGCGGCAGCCGGCGCGACCGGGTCACATCGCCGTCGCCACGAGAGCCCATCGTCCGCTGCTCCAGGATGCCACTCCTTCGGAAGCGGCGGCCGTCCTTCGCCTCGCCCGGGACGTTGCCGAGGCCGCCGCGTCGATCCTCGGCGTCGAGAAGTTCTACCTCGCGGCCGTCGGCGATGTCGATCCGCACTTTCACATCCACCTCCTCCCGAAAACGCACGACGACTCGAGGCTCGGCCCGTTCCTCTTCTCCCCCGCCGGCTGGCAGGGACACAGCGGCCTCGATCGCGATCCTGCGATCGAGGCGCGGATCCGGGAGGCTCTCGGCCGCGGTTGATACGGCCAAACCACGGCCACTACAATCCGGCATGCTCCTCCACCTCGGCACCAGCGGGTTCTCCTACAAGGAATGGAAGGGGAGCTTTTATCCGGAGGATCTTCCGCAGAAGCAGTACCTCGCTTACTACGCCGGACGGTTTTCGGCCGTGGAAATCAACAACACGTTCTACCGGATGCCGGCTCCCTCGATGCTCGAGGGATGGACCGAACAGGTTCCCGAGGGATTCCGGTTCGCGCTGAAGGCCCCACAACGGATCACCCATCAGAAGAAGCTCGTGGACGCCGGCGAGGAAGTCGCGCGCCTGGTCGAGGTCTCCACCTCCCTCGGTCCGCACCTCGGCCCGATCCTTTTCCAGCTTCCTCCATATCTCCGCCGCGACGACGCGAAGCTCACCGCCTTTCTCGAGAAGATTCCGGCCGGGACGTCGTTCGCATTCGAGTTCCGTCACGAAAGCTGGCGCGATGCCGCCGTCGAGGGAATTCTCGGCCGGAGAAATGCCGCGGTCTGCATCGCCGAGACCGATGAAGAGCAGACTGGGGAGCTCCAGGATGGGTCGGCGGACTGGGGATATCTCCGCCTCCGCCGAACGGAGTACGAGAACGACGCGCTCTCGCGCTGGGCCGACCGGATCGCGGCGAGGAACTGGCGCGAGGCGTGGCTCTTCTTCAAGCACGAGGACGAGGCAAAAGGTCCCGCGTTCGCCGATGAGTTCTCCCGGCTGGCCGAGCGCGCGGGAATCACTCTCGCGTAGGGTGAGTCGCTGGGCTTCTGCCGCGGGCGAGCGAAGAATTCGCCTGACGTGGCAGACGGGGATGACGGGTCCGCAATGCCCGGCGGACCGTTGAAACCTTCCAGAATCATGGGTTTACGCCCGTGAAGAGCGCCATCCGGGCCCAGATTACGTTCCTGTCACGGATCGGAACACGTTTCCGGCTGAATCTGTTATAAAGATTTTACCGACAACCCCCCCCGAAAGGATTCATGCATGACAAAGACGAAGATAGTGGTGTCCCTTGCGGTTCTGGCCCTGGCAACGGCAACCCTCTGGGCAGCCACCCCGGTGAAGGAAGACAGCTTTGCGATCGTTCTGCCTGACGGATTCCAGAAGTTCGCGAAGCAAGTTCAGCGTGGGGAAAAGGTCACCACCTACGTCTCCAAGAACGACAAGGGCGAGATCGTGATCGTGTCGCATGCGCTGATGGCGCCGACCGAAGATCTCGACGCCTATCTCGCCAAAGAGAAGCAATCGCTCATGAAGAGCCTGAAGGCGACCCTCGAATCGGAGCGCGAGGTCGAGATCGACGGGCATAAAGGGATCAGCTTCAACTATGCGATCCAGGGCGCCCGCCCGATGTTCGGCCGCACCGACATGGTCATCTCCAATCCACGTCTTTACCAGGTCATTTACCTGAGCGGAGAGCAGGCAAGCCTCGGCGAGCCGAACATCGTGTCGATGTTTTCCTCGTTCGAACTGGACGAAGATGCGATCGCCGCGGCCAAGCCGGCCTCGAAGCACGAACCTGTCATCAAGACCGCTTCGAGCGATCAGTAACCTGAGAATCGAACCGAGGAGGCGCGGGGAAACCCGCGCCTCCGATCACGCGCCGGCCGCCCCCCTTCCGCAGGCCGCTTGACGCGCCCCCCCCGACCAGATTGGAATGCAGCAACAGGCGCCCCGCCAGTGGGCGCCAGTCCGGAGAACATGTGACCCGCCGAATGCTCATCAACGCGCAGCGACCCGAGGAGCTGCGCATCGCGATCGTTCGCGATTCGATTCTCGAGACCTATCAGGTCGAGGCAGGCGAAGCCAGCCAGACCCGCAGCAACATCTACCGTGGAGTCGTCGCCTCGATCCAGGGGAGCCTGAACGCGGCTTTCATCGACTACGGCGCCGAGAAGAACGGCTTCCTCTCGCTCGACAACCTCGTACCGGAGCTCTGGCACCACCGCCCGGCGCAGGGAAAGCGGGCGCGGATCGAGGACGTGCTGGACCGCGGCAAAACGCTGATCGTCCAGATCGCCCGCGAGCCCGAGGGCCAGAAGGGGGCGGCGCTGACGACGAACATCTCGTTGCCCGGCCGCCACCTGGTCTTCACCCCCTTCGACGATACCCAGGGAGTCTCGCGCAAAGTCGAGGACGAGGAGACGCGTCGCGAGCTCAAGGAAATCGCCAGCGGCCTTCGCGTTCCCGAGGGAGCGGGCGTCATCATCC
>JBHEPS010000145.1:488-6173 GCA_046260175.1 Thermoanaerobaculia bacterium | reverse complement strand
CCGCCTCGCCGGCGGACTGATGCATGTCCAATTTCCGCGCCCCATCGCCCGCCGGCTCGTGCGCTGGTTCGCCGACAGTTACACGATCGACGTTTCAGCCGCGTCGCGCGAGCTGGAAGACTACGGCTCGATCGGCGAGTTCTTCACGCGCGACCTTCGCGAAGGGCTTCGCCCCATCGAGAGCGACTTCGTCAGCCCGGTCGACGGATTCCTCCGCAACTTCGGCCCCATCACCGACGGAAAGCTCGAACAGATCAAGGGGAAGACCTACACGCTCGAGCGTTTCCTCGGCGACGAGACTAGCGTCCGCCGATATCACGGGGGGGCGTTCTTCAACCTCTATCTCTCCCCCACCGACTACCACCACATCCACTCCCCCGTCGGCGGCTCCATCCCGGCCAGTCTTCACATCCCGGGAAAACTCTGGCCGGTCAACGACTGGTCGCTCGCCAACATCGACGAGCTCTTCTCGATCAACGAGCGCGTGATCACGTACATCGACTCCCATCTGGGCCGAATCGCAGTCGTCATGATCGGCGCCACCAACGTCGGCAAGATCAGCGTCACCTACGACACTTTCATCTCGAACGCCTCCGGCTCGCCCCGCAAAGCCTTACGCACCTACGACCCCCCCGTCCCCATCGCCACCGGCGACCGCCTCGGAACGTTCCACATGGGATCGAGCGTGGTGGTTCTCGTGGAGCCGGGGAAGATCGATCTGGACGAGATGAAACTGGAGGCTGGAACGAGCGTCAGATACGGGCAGAGTGTGTTGAGGGGCTCAACGTAGGGACCGCCTGCGGCGGTCCGGTCCCGCGCAGCGGGACACGCCTTCCGTGCACAACGCGCGAATCGCGCCCGACCCCGCCCGCCCCTGTCGCTTCGCGACCGGACCGGCGCAGCCGGTCCCTACGCCGGTTCCTTGATTGGCGCCCGGTCGTGAGAGTGAACTATATTCTCGGGACCGAACGACTCCGATCGACGAGGTGAGGGATGGCGACGCAGACTCTGAACGAAATCTTCCTTGAAAGCTTGAAGGTCGAGCGGCCCGCCGCTCAGATGTACAAGGCAGGAGGACGCTGGCAGGAGGTTTCGGTCGACGAGTTCGGCCGGCGCGTCCGGCACCTGTCGATGGCCCTGCGCTCGATGGGGGTGAAGAAGGACGACCGCGTCGCGATTCTCTCCGAGAACCGTCCCGAATGGTCGCAGGCGGACTTCGCGATCCTCACGGCCAACGCGGTCTCCGTCCCGATCTACCCGACTCTGCTGGCGTGGCAGATCGAGTACATGCTGAACGACTCCGGGGCGGTAATCGTCATCGTCTCCAACGCCGACCAGCTCTCGAAGATCGAGGAGGTGTGCAAGCACTGTCCGGCGATCCGGCAGATCATCCTGATGGACCCGGCCGACGAGTTGCCCGCGAACGTGATCACCCTCGATGCGGCGCTCGCCCAGGGAAAGGCCGTGGAAAAGGAGGAGGGGACCGCCTTCTTCGAGAAGTCTCTGATGGAGCGGAAGCCCTCCGACCTGGCGACGATCGTCTATACGTCCGGCACGACGGGAAACCCGAAGGGGGCGATGCTCACGCATGGGAACCTGACGAGCAACGTGGTGAGCTCGATCGATCCGTACGGGCTCGGAGCGGGCGAGATCGCGCTCAATATTCTTCCGCTTTCGCACATCCTCGAGCGGACGGTGGACTTCGCCTACTTCTACCGTGGAGCGACGATCGCCTACGCGGAGGACGTGACGAAGGTCGCGGACAACATGCAGGAGGTGCGGCCCCACTACTTCGCCGCGGTGCCGCGGCTGTTCGAGAAGATGCAGAGCCGCATCCTCGAGACGGTCGCCCAGGCTCCGGCGGCGCGCCAGAAGATCTTCCGATGGGCCCTCGGTGTCGCGCAGGAGAGGCTCCCCTACGTGATCGACCAGAAGCCGATGCCGACGGGTCTGGCCTGGAAGGCGGCGATCGCAGACCGGCTGGTCTTCCGCAAGATCGTCGATCGGATGGGCGGGCGAATCAAGTTCATCATCTCCGGCGGAGCCCCGCTCTCGCCCGAGCTCGCCGCGTTCTTCATCGGCGCGGGGATCGAGATCTACGAAGGTTACGGGCTGACCGAGACCTCGCCGGTGATCGCGGCGAACTCGCCCGCGGCCCGGCGGATCGGCACGGTCGGCAAGCCGATCCCGGGCGTGGAGGTCAAGATCGCCGAGGATGGGGAGATCCTGACCCGGGGCCCGCACGTCATGCGAGGCTATTTCAACAACGACGAGGCGACCGAGAAGGCGATCGATAGCGAGGGATGGTTCTACACGGGCGACATCGGCCTGATCGACGAGGACGGTTTCCTCAAGATCACCGATCGCAAGAAAGACATCATCGTCAACGCCTATGGAAAGAACATCGCTCCTCAGCCGCTCGAGAATCTGCTCAAGACCTCGGCCTACGTCAACACCCCGGTGCTTCTCGGAGATCGGCGGAAGTTCATCGCCGCGCTGATCGTGCCCAACTTCGAGCGCCTCGAGCGGGACGCGAAGAAGATGGACCTCGAGTTCGCATCGAGCGAGGAGATGGTGGCCGACCCGAGAATCCGGGCGATCGTTCAGAAGGAAATCGACCACTTCAACGACCAGCTGGGGAGACAGGAGCAGATCCGCAAGTTCACTCTGCTCCCGCGCGACTTCTCGATCGACGAGGACGAGATCACTCCTTCGCTCAAGGTGAAGCGAAAGAACATCGACAAGAAGTACCGCGCCCTGATCGACGCCATGTATGCCGACGAGTCGGGCGAGGGCGCCGCGGCCGACTGATCCGAGGAGGTTCCATGTCCGTGACCGAAGCTCCGACAACGCCAGCTTTCCGCCTCGAGCCCGACGGGGATACCGCCGTCGTCTGGTTCGATCTTCCGGGCGAGAAGGTCAACAAGTTCTCGAGCACGATCCTCGATCAGCTCGACGCCGTACTGGCCGAGCTGGAGGCGATGCGCGAGGTCCGCGTGGTCGTGATCGCTTCGGCCAAGCCGGGGATCTTCATCGCCGGCGCCGACCTGGAGGAGTTCGGATCGATCGCCACCGGCGAGGAAGCGGCCCGCTTCGTCCGCCGCGGGCAGCAGGTCTTCACCCGCCTCTCGAAGATCCCCCAAATCACCGTCGCCGCCATCGATGGCGTCTGCCTCGGCGGCGGCACCGAGCTCGCTCTCAACTGCGACTATCGCCTCATGTCCGACAGCCCGAAGTCTCAGATCGGACTCCCCGAGACCAAGCTCGGCATCTTTCCCGCCTGGACGGGCACCACGCGGCTCCCCCGCATCATCGGCATTCCCGCGGCCCTCGATCTCATCCTCACCGGGAAGAGCCTCGACGCGAAACGGGCGAAACGAATCGGGATCGTCGACGACGTCGTCGCTCCGGCGATCCTGCTCGATGCCGCCAGACAGTACGGCCGGACGATGGGCCGCAAGCGCGACCCCCGGTCGAGCCGCACGAAGTTCTACATCGAGGGGAATCCCCTCAGCAGGAAAGTCATCTTTTCGAAGGCCCGCTCCACGGTTCGCGAGAAGACCGGCGGTCACTATCCGGCGCCCTTCGCCGCGATCGATGCGATGGAGACGGGCTTCAGCGAAGGGTACGAGGCTGGTCTCCGGGCCGAGGTGCAGGAGGTCGCGAAGGTCGCCATGACCGACGTGGCGAGCAACCTCGTGCGGCTCTTCTTCATGATCGAGGAAGCGAAGAAGCCTGAGGGCCCGCCTCCGCGGCAGATCGACTCGGCGGGAGTTCTCGGCGCCGGGCTGATGGGAGGCGGAATCGCTCAGACGATCGTCGACAAGGCCGGCGTTCCGGTCCGGCTCAAGGACATCAACTGGAACGCTCTCGCTTCCGGGATGAAGTCGGCGGCGAAGGTCTGGAAGAAGAAGGTCGACCGGCGCCGGATGACGAGGAACGAGATGGATCGCAAGCTCGCGAGCATCACCTCGACGCTCGACTGGACCGGATTCGAGAAAGTCGACGCGGTCGTCGAGGCCGTTCTCGAGAATCTCGAGATCAAGCAGCAGGTCCTCGAGGAATTCGAGGCGGTGGCCAGGTCGGGAGCGATCTTCGCGACGAACACCTCGACGATCCCCATTTCACGGATCGCCGCCGCGGCGAGCCACCCCGAGAACGTGGTGGGCATGCACTTTTTCAGTCCCGTCGACAAGATGCCCCTGCTCGAGGTCATCCGCGGAAAGGAAACATCCGAGCAGACCGTATCCACGATCGCGGCGTTCGGGCGACGTCTCGGAAAGACCGTCGTCATCTGCAACGATGCCCCTGGCTTCATCGTGAACCGCATCCTCGCCCCTTACCTCAACGAGGCGGGGTATCTGCTGGAGGAGGGGAACTCGATCGAGTCGATCGACAAAGCGATGGTCGGCTTCGGAATGCCACTCGGCCCGCTCGCACTGCTCGATGAAGTCGGAATCGACGTCGCCGGCAAGGCGGCACTCGTCATGGGCGAAGCGTTCGGGGACCGCATGCCCCCTTCTCCGCTCGTCGAGAGACTGCTCGCGGACAAGCGATACGGCAAGAAAAACGGCCGCGGGGTCTACCAGTGGAAGGAAGGAAAGAGGACCGACCCCGATCCGGCCATCTATTCACTGCTCGGTGTCTCGTCTCCCCGGGCGGGCGATCCCGACGACATGATCGAGAGAATGGTCTTCGTCATGATCAACGAGGCGTCGCGGATCCTCGACGAAGGCGTCGCCGCCTCCGCCGCCGACATCGACCTCGCGATGATCATGGGTACCGGGTTCCCGCCGTTCCGGGGCGGCCTGCTGCGATATGCCGACCGGATCGGCGTCGGATTCGTTGCGCAGAAACTGAAGGAACTAGCCGCCCACCACGGCGAGCGCGGCGGGCGCTTCACCCCCTCGCCGGCACTCGAGCGGCTGGCAGCAAGCGGGTTTTACAGGGGCTAGGGGCGAGGGGCCAGGGGCTAGGGGCTAGGGGCTAGGGAACAGCAACAGCAAAGGCATTGTCGTCTCTCTGCCTCGGGCTTTTGCTCTTGTCTTTCCCTAGCCCCTAGCCCCTAGCCCCTAGTCCCTGCCTTTTTCCCTAGCCCCTGACCCCTAGCCCCTAGTCCCTGCCTTTTTCCCTGGCCCCTCGCCTCTAGACTTGATGCCGCAGCAGGAGCTCGTCGAGATCGCCCTCGTCCATGGTTCCCGCCGGCCAGGAGGCACGGTCGAGCGGGTCGGCGAGGGAGCGGACCCGCATGGATAGCCTCCCGTCCGAGTCGTTCTCCTGGATGCGCATGGTCAGCGTCTGGAGGATGTGACGCGCCCAGCGCGCCCCGTCCCCTTCGAGCAGCCAGACTCCCGGCTCGAGAAGCCGGGGTTGGAAGTCCGCAAGGTCACTTCCGAGAATCTGATCGATCCAACGGTAGTCGAAACTGGCTGGTTCGCTCGGGCAGCAATGAACGACGAATCTGTGAGCCATCGCAGGGCCTCCTTTCGGGTGGGCGTGAGGGGATCATTCATTCTACTGGCGGGAGGGAGGCGCGTCCGGTTGAAAATGGCAACCGCTGGTCCAGGTTCCCCTGGCCCTCCGATTGCGTCTCGCCTCTGCCGGATGGCATCCTCCGCGCACAGGAGCCGAATGGCATGCCGCGACCGAAACGCTCCCCGCGCGTTCTTCTGGAGAAGATGTCAC
>JBHEPS010000145.1:0-478 GCA_046260175.1 Thermoanaerobaculia bacterium | reverse complement strand
GCCGTCGCCGCGATTGCGGACGGGGAGGCGAAGGTCTGGTCGAGGAACGCCCTCGACCTCGGGCCCCGGTTCCCCCACGTTCCGGATGCGCTGTCGAAACTCGCCGCCGCCGACGCGGTTCTCGACGGTGAGATCGTCGCCCTCGACGAGCATGGTGTATCCCGGTTCCAGCTTCTTCAGCAGGGAGAGCTCGACGACCGGACGGTCTTCGTGGCTTTCGACCTGCTCTGGCTCGACGGGGAAGATCTGCGGGGGCTGCCGGTCGAAGAGCGCCGGAAGGCGCTCATCGGGCTGATCGGGCGAGGGTCGAAGCGCGGCGTGATCCGCCTGGCGGAGCAGCTGCGGGGCGATGCGGAGGCTCTTCTCCGCGAGGCTTCGGGAGAGGGGCACGAGGGGCTGATCGCCAAGCGGAGCGGGTCGGTGTACGAGAATCGCCGCTCGAAGGCCTGGATCAAGCTGAAGGCGATCAACGCCCAGG
>JBHEPS010000144.1:5968-6264 GCA_046260175.1 Thermoanaerobaculia bacterium | reverse complement strand
CCCGTGACCCCGCCGGGTTCGAAGCGGATCTCGGAGATCCTTCCCCTCCAGTAAACCAGGTCGCCCTCGGGCAGCAGCCAGGCCACCTCGCCTGCAAACGGCACTCGAAAGCCGTCCGCGCGTCCCCACTCGTCGAGTCGGCATATCCATGGAGTCGGCACACCGACGCCGTTCACATCGCGAAATCGTCCGGGAGAGTCAATGCTCTCGACCCGTCCGTCGTCGCCGAATGTGAACTCGAGCTCGACCCGCGTGCCGCAATCCTCGAGGATCGCCCGCGCGCGCCGTGCGTCCAT
>JBHEPS010000144.1:0-5866 GCA_046260175.1 Thermoanaerobaculia bacterium | reverse complement strand
GACGCACCATGTTTCCGATTCTCAACCGCTCCTCCGAGGAATGCAAACGAGGGGCGAGGGGCGAGGGGTGAACCGGCGGGAGGGCATCCGGCTCTATTCGATGCTCTATGATTCGCTTCGTGACGGAAGAGCGGAGCCCCAAGACGATTCGAACCGACATTCTCCTCGTCGGCGCCGGCCCGATCGGGATCGAGCTCGCAGTCGCCCTCAAGAAGGGAGGCTTCGACTATGCCCATGTCGACGCGGGACAGATCGGGTGGACGATCTCCTGGTACGCTCCCCAGACCCATTTCTTCTCTTCGCCCGAGAGGATCGAGATCGCGGGCGTCCCGCTTCAGACGCTCGACCAGACCAAAGCCACCCGCGAGGAGTACCTCGCCTATTTGAGAGCCGTCGTCATCCAGTTCGATCTCGACATCCGGACTTTTCAGCGGGTGGTCTCTCTCGCGCGCCTGGAAGGGGGCGGCTTCGAGGCCAGGACCCTGGGGCCCGGAAATGAAGAAACTCGCTGGGAGGCGCGCCGCGTGGTTCTCGCCATCGGCGACATGCATCGTCCGCGGCAGATCGGCGTCCCGGGCGAGGAGCTGCCCCACGTCAGCCACTACTTCGGCGATCCCCACCTCTACTTCCGTCGCAAGGTGGTGATCGTCGGAGGGAAGAACTCGGCCATTGAGGCGGCGATCCGCTGCGTCCGGGTCGGAGCCGATGTCACGCTCTGTCACCGCGGCGGCGAGCTCGACGCGAAACACGTGAAGTTCTGGCTCCTTCCGGAGATCAACGCGATGATCCGCGACGGGCGGATGCGATTCCTCTCCGAAACGAAAATCCGCGGCATCAAGCCGGGGTCGGTCCTCCTCGAGGCGACGGGCACGGGTGAGCTCAGCGAAATTGACGCGGAGAGTGTGTTGCTATTGACCGGGTACGAGCAGGATACCGACCTGTTCGTCCGGGCCGGCGTCGCGCTCGAGGGTGTGCAGCGCCGTCCGGTCTTCGACAGAGGAACGATGGAGACCAACGTCCCCGGTCTTTACGTGGCCGGAACCGCCTCGGCCGGAACTCAGTCGGGCGGGGTCAAGGAGTTCATCGAAACCAGCCACGTTCACGTGGAGAGGATCCTCGCCTCTCTTCGGGGCGAGCCACCTCCAACCGATTCCGCGCCCGATTACGAAATGCCCGAGAGCTGAGGCGTGACCATCAGATCACCCATGCATCATCTCCTCGGTCGACACCGGCTTCGCTCTCCGTCGAGCCAACAGGGCATCGAGCGAGTAGCGTCCCGCCCCGGCCAGGAGGAAGAGGAGGGCGACGAACAGAAAGAGAAGCGCCTTTTCCTTACTCGAGAAGGGATCGGGCGCGTGACGGATCAAGGCGGCGGTCGCCATCGTGAAGAGAATCAGGAGTGAACTGGGCCGCGTCAGTAACCCGGCAGCGAGGAGAAGTCCGCCCGCGAACTCCGAAACGGCTGCCGCCCATGCGAACAGCGCCGGCAGCGGGAAGCCCATCTCGCCCACGCCTTCGACGAAACCCGGTGAGGGAGGGAGCTTCCCCAGTCCATGCCCGAAAGCGAGGGCGAGGCCGGCGAAAACCCGCAGCACCAGCAGGCCCGCGTCCGTGAGGGGAGCGTTCACGCCGGCCGGGGAGCCGAACAGAAAGTCGAAGAAGTTTTTACGCATCCGCCGAGTGTACTTTCCCCGCAGGATCGAGCAAAGTCGAATCGTCCGAGTCCGAGCACGGATCGTTGCATCATGGAAGCGCGCGTTTACCGTTTCGTAGCGCGATGCTCGACCCGGGAGCAATTCCGCACGCGAATGCGCGCCGGGCGCGAAGCGCCGCAAAAAAACAACCTTAGGCGATGACCATACGATCACACTTCAGGGGGTTGACCCGCACAGTCTGCGGACGGCGGGAGGAGTAACGTCTGGCTGGCTCTGGCCCGCGGATGAAGCGAACTGTCCGCGCCTGCCGCTCCCCCGATCGGCACAGGTCGCGCAAGCGCCAGAAGCCCGTCAGCGACCCGGAGGATTCAATGAGCGAAAACTGGACTTCAAAAGCCGTGAGCGCCGATGAGGCGGTCAAGAAGATTACGAGCGGGATGAAAGTGTTCATCCACGGTGCCGCGGCAACGCCCACGTCTCTGATCAACGCGCTGGCGGCGCGAACCGATGTAGAGAACGTCACGACCTACCACATCCATCTCGAGGGGACCATCCCCCTGGTCGAGCCGCAGAATCTCAATCGATTCCGCGTCACTTCCCTGTTCACCGGCGCGAGTCTCCGCGACGCGGTCAACGACGGCCGGGCCGACTTCACCCCGGTCTTCCTCTCGGACGTCCCTGCGCTTTTCTGGCGCCGGCAGATTCCGCTCGACGCGGCGCTTCTTCAGCTATCTCCTCCCGACAAACACGGGAACTGCACCCTCGGAACCTCGGTCGACGCCTCCATTGCGGCCGCCCGCACCGCGCCAGTCCTGATCGCCGAGATCAACGAGCAGATGCCACGCACGCTCGGGAACACTCTCGTGCCCCTCAGTGCCCTCTCTGCGTACATTCACACGAACCGGCCGCTTCCCTCCCACGAGATCGGCCTGCCGACCGAGGCCGAAGCTGCCATCGGCGAGCACATCGCCAGACTCGTGCCCGACGGCGGCACTTTGCAGATGGGGATCGGCGCCATTCCCGACGCCGCCCTCGCGCGCATGTTCGACAAACACGACCTCGGAATCCACACCGAGATGTTCTCCGACCGCGTGATCGATCTCGTGGAAGCCGGCGTCATCACGAATCGACTCAAGAAGGTCCATCCCGGCCGGATCACGACCAGTTTCTGCGTCGGCTCGAAGCGGCTCTACGACTTCATCCACGACAACCTCCTGGTCGGCTTCTACGCCTGCGACCACACGAACGACACCGCGGTCATCCGCAAGAATGACAAGGTCGTCGCGATCAACTCGGCCATCGAAGTCGACCTCAGCGGGCAGGTCTGCGCCGACTCCCTCGGCTACCGCATCTACAGCGGCATCGGAGGACAGATGGACTTCATGCGCGGCGCGGCGCTCTCCCCGGGAGGCGTCCCGATCATCGCCCTCCCCTCAACTGCCGCGCGCGGAAAGGTCTCTCGCATCGTCAAGTCGGTCAACCAGGGGGCGGGCATCGTCACGACCCGCGGCCACGTCCACTGGATCGTCACGGAGTACGGCGCCGTCAACCTCTGGGGCCGCTCGCTGCGCGAACGCGCAGAGGCGCTAATCTCCATCGCCCACCCCGACTTCCGGGCCGAGCTCAAACGGGAAATCAGCGAGATCCGGCACTTCGACCTCGCATGAGGCTGTTGAAACGAGCCGGTGACATCCCGAAGGCGTTGCATCCGTTACACTCCCCTGATGTTCCCTGGAAGGACTCTGGTCCTCGCATTACTGCTCGGACCGGTTATCGCACTGTCCGCGCCTCTCCCCTGGATGACCGGATAGCAGTAGACCGACCGAAGGACCGAACGACAATGAACCTTCTTCAAAGCGCGAGCTTTCTTCTCATCGCCGCGACAGCAATCGCGGCCAATCCTCCCTCCTGGACCGAACCGGTCGCGCCATGCGCCACCGCGGAAGTCGAGAGGACGCTGAATACTTTTCACGAGGCGGCCTCCCGAGCGGATGGAGAGGCGTATTTCGCGCTGATGTCGAAGGACGCGGTCTACATCGGAACCGACGCGACGGAACGATGGAGCCTGGCTGAGTTCCGGGCGTTCGCTGAGCCTTACTTCGAGAAGGGCCGCGGGTGGACCTACATCCCGACGAAGCGAGAAATCGTCATCGGGCCGGGCGGCTCGACCGCGTGGTTCGACGAGATCCTCGAGAACGCCTCGTACGGAACGACGCGCGGAACCGGAGTTCTCGTCCGGGATGGTGCCGAGTGGAAGATCGCGCAATACCACCTCACGATCCCGGTCCCCAACGATCTCGCAAAGCAGGTTGTGGAGATGATCCGCGCGAAGGAGTAGCGGAATGTCATCCTGAGCGCGCGTGGCGGAGGATCTTTTCCTCCGCCTCCCTAATGGCAGTATCCCGCTCCGTGGCCTGGGGGGGCAGAGGAAAAGATCCTCTGCCACGGCCTCAGGACGACGTGCGCGCGGCAACGTGGCTCTTGCCGCACGGGCACGCCGCGGCCGAATCGGCCGGCTCGGGCTCGTACCCGAGGTTCGGAGCCAGCCACCTCTCGACCGCCTGCAGCGGCAGGTCCTTGCGAAGGTGGTAATCGAAGACCTGGTCCTTTCCGATCCTGCCGACGGCGAAGTACTTTGCTTCGGGATGAGAGAAGTAGAGGCCCGTCACCGAGGACGGCGGCCATACGGCGAACGACTCGGTCAGCTGCATCCGCGTGGCCTGCTCGACTCCGAGAAGGTCGAAGATGATTCGCTTTTCGGTGTGGTCGGGCTGCGCCGGATAGCCGGGCGCCGGACGGATCCCGCGATAGCTCTCGGCGATCAGCTGATCCTTCGAGAGCTCCTCGCCCCGGCCGAATCCCCAGGCGATGCGCGCCTCGCGATGGAGCCATTCCGCGAACGCTTCCGCGAGCCTGTCGGCGAGGGCCTTGGCCATGATCGACCCGTAGTCGTCATGGTCGCTCTCGAATCGGTCGACGAGCTCCTGGAGGCCTCCACCCGAAGTTACCGCGAACGCGCCGACGTAGTCGTGAAGCGCTGACTCCTTCGGTGCCACGAAATCGGCGAGCGCCAGGTACGGCTGGCCGCCCGCTTTCTTCTGCTGCTGGCGCAGCGTGTGGAATGTCGCGATGGCCCGGTCGCGGGCATCCGGCGCGGCATACAACTCGATGTCGTCGCCGACCGCCGCCGCAGGAAAGAGTCCCCAGACTCCCTCGGCTTCCAGCAGCTGCTTCGAGACGATCTCGTCGAGAAGACGTTTCGCGTCGTCCCACAGCTCCTTCGCCCGAGCCCCGTAAACTTCGTGATCGAAGATCTTAGGGAACATCCCCTTCAGCTCCCAGGCGTGGAAGAAGGGGCTCCAGTCGATGTACTCCACCAGCGTCTCGAGCGGCACCCTCGTCAGGATCTTCGCTCCGGTGAACGAGGGAACGGCCGGTGATGCGTGGTCGACGCGAAGCCGCCCCTCGCGCGCCTGCTCGAGATCGACGAGAGGGCGGTCGCCGGCCGAGGCCGCGTACTGCCGTCGAAGCCCCTCCTGCTCGACCCTCTGCTTTCCGACGTAGGAGTCCCGTGCATCGCTGAGAAGCGACGAGACCACCGTCACCGCGCGCGACGCATCGTGAACATGAACCGTGGGACCCTCGTAGCCGGGCGCGATCCGGAGCGCGGTGTGGAGCTTCGAGGTCGTGGCTCCGCCGATGAGCAGCGGTACGCTGAACCCGAGGCGCGACATCTCACGCGCAACATGAACCATCTCGTCGAGGGAGGGAGTGATCAGTCCCGAGAGGCCGATGACGTCCACCTTCTGGCCCGCCGCCGCCTGCAGAATCTTCTCCGCTGAAACCATGACACCGAGATCGATGACCTCGTAGTTGTTGCACCCGAGTACGACGCCCACGATGTTTTTGCCGATGTCGTGGACATCACCTTTGACGGTTGCCAGCAGGATCTTTCTCCGCCTCCATGAAGGGCAGCAGCCACGCCACCGCCTTCTTCATGACGCGAGCGCTCTTGACGACCTGGGGAAGAAACATTTTTCCGCTTCCGAACAGGTCGCCGACCACGCTCATCCCGTCCATCAGCGGTCCCTCGATGATCGACAGGGCGCTCGGATACTTCTCGCGAGCCTCGGTCAGGTCCGGCTCGAGGTGATCGACGATTCCCTTGACCAGCGCGTGAGAGAGCCGATCCTCGACCGAGCCTTTCCGCC
>JBHEPS010000143.1:0-6325 GCA_046260175.1 Thermoanaerobaculia bacterium | reverse complement strand
CCGTTGAGCGAGACGCGGCCGCCGAACGAGTTCGACACGCCGGGGGTCAGCGAGACCAGGTCCTTGAAGTCGCGCCCGAGAATCGGGAGGTTCTCAATCTGGGTCTGCGTGACCGACTCGGTCGAGCCAGACTGGGTCGTGTCGACCAGCGGCGCTTCGGCCGTAACCGTGATCTGCTCGGTCAACTGGGGAGTCAGCGTGAAGCGGATGTTCGCCGCCTGGCCGAGGAAGACCTGGACGTTGTCACGAACGGTCCGGCCGAGACCGACCAGCTCCGCCTCCACCCGGTACTGTCCGGGGGGGAGCTGCGGGATGTTGTACTGCCCGCTCGTCTCGGTGTAGGCCGTGCGAACCAGGCCTGTCTGGATATTGGTGGCGGTGATCGTCACCCCGGGAAGCGCGGCTCCCGAGCTGTCGACGACCGAGCCGTTGATCTCGCCGGTCGTGCTGCCCGTCTGGGCGAACACGGTGCCGGTGACGAGAATCAGGCATAGCACTGCCTGAAGAATGCGGTGACGGGACATAAAAAGCCTCCTGTTGATCTTGAAAGCCGGGGCCCTTTCGGGCGGATTCCGGCCGGATTGGGGAATCCATCGTTTGACTCGAACTCGCGGCGTGAGATCCGCGACGCCCGCCACTCCGCACAACCTCTTCCGGACGACCGGGAAGGGGCTGGGAATCGGACTTCGCAACGCCGGCGGAGTATAGCACGGCAGGAGTGCCGGATCCGGCCGCTGCCCCTCCGGAAAAAAGCGAGGGGCCGCCTCGGGCGAGGCGGCCCCTCTGGTCATCCCGGTGGTGGGATCAGAAGCTGAATCGCAGTCCCACGCGCGCCTGCCAGCGGGAGGCGAGATCGGAGGTCGAGAGCTGCGCCTCCTCCTCGAGAGCCCCGGCGAATCGCTCGCGATAGATCGGTTTGCCGGTCGCGGCGTCGATTCCCTGGTAGGTCACGGGTGAGTAGTTCTGGTTCGCGACGTAGCGGACCACGCCCTGGTCTTCGTCGATCATGTTCAGGACGTTGAGAACGTCGAACGTGAGCGACGTCCGGAAGTCGCGGATGACGGGGAGCCCGAGCTCGTAGCTGAAGTCGAGCTTCCGGGTCCACGGCTCGTTCGACTCGTACCGGTTGAGGATCCGTCCGGAGTCCGCATCGAGCCCGGCCGCAGCGAGGAAGTTCTTCCACTGCTGCGCGGGATCGGAAGTCCAGGTCGAGCTGCCGTGACGCTGGATGATGACCTGGTCAGCGGCCGGGATGTAGAGAAGGTCGTTCGTCGAGAACCCGTCCTTGTTGATGTCGGTGCCGAACAGTAGCGAGTACGGCCGGCCTGACTGCGCGTTGTAGAACAGTCCGACGTTGTGGGTGAAGATGCCGGTCGAGAAGTCCCACGAGCCGGCCAGGTTGAACCGATGCTCGGTCTCGAACGCGGAGCGCGACTCCTTCGGAGTGAAGATGTCGCCCTGGGTGTGATGGAACTGGAAGTTCGAGTGCGCCTGGCTCGAGGTGCCGTCGAACGCCGAGGTTGCATCCTGATATGCGTAGTTCGCTGTCAGCGTGATGCCGCGCGAGAAACGCTTGTTGATCTGCACCGACCCGAGAAGCTGGTCGCCCTTGTCGGTGTTGGTCAGGAGCACTGCCTGCGTCAGGCTCGGGCTGATGCGCGAGTACGTCGGTCGGCCGTCGAGATCACTGGTGCCGGTCTGGACGCTGTTCGCGTCCGTGTAATAGACGTCCTCGAGGTTCTGCGAATAGACCACTTCCGCGCTGCCGCGGACGCCCCAGAAGAGCTCACGATCGTATCCGAGCGTCGCGCGCAGGATGCGCGGAAGCTGGAAATCGGGATCCATGAGGTTGACGCGGAACGCGCCCGATCCCGCCGCAAAGTTGCGCGGCTGACTGAAAGGATCCGGCTCGAAGGTGGTCGTGCAGTTCGGCTGATTGCAGACGAGCGTGAGCTGCTGGACGCCCGTATTCGCATAGACGTTGGAGATCCAGACGTAGGGAGCGCGGCCCAGGAACACGCCGATGCCGCCGCGAACCTGCTGATTCTCGGCGAGCTGCCAGTTGAAACCGGCGCGCGGCGAGAGCACCACGTCCTCCGAGGCAATCTGCGCCGTCGTCCAGCCGATGGCATCCTCGACGATCTGGTTGTAGGAAGGCGTGTCGTCGTAGCTGGGCATGTCGGCCCGCAGTCCTAGAGTCATCGAGAGAGTCGGGCTGACCTGCCAGACGTCGTTGACGTAGACGCCGTACTGCGCGGCGCCGAACTCGGTCGGCCGGCGCGGGTTGTTCGGGTCGGTCGCGAACGTGACCTCGAACCGGGTCGGGGTTCCAGCCTCGAAATCATCGAGGGTCGGGAAGAAGTAGTAGCCGAAAGCCGGGGCGAGGAACAGGTTGGCGAAGTCGTAGATCTGGTTCGAGGTCCCGATCGTGAGCGTGTGATCGCCACGAAGCCAGGTCAGATCGTCCGTGATCTCGAGGATGTCCTGATCGAGAGAGTTCGCCTGCGAGAACTGCTCACTGCCGAGGATCACCTGCGCGCTGCGCGGTGCTCCGCCGATCTCGATCGCCGGGAACTCGGCGCGGGAGGCGCGCTTGTCGCGGATCGTCGTGTAGTTCACACGCGCTTCGTTGAAGAGGGTCGGGCTGATGGCCGAGTTGAGCTGTGCGACCGTGGAGTTGGTCTCGTCGTAGAAAACGTATGTCGAGGTGGGGAAGCGGAAGCGGGTGAAGAAGCGGTCGGAGACGACGTCCCGCGAAGCGTCGACGTAGTTGTGGCGGAGCGTGAACTGATTCTTGCTGGAGATGTTCCAATCGAGGCGGCCGAAGAAGTTGTCGCTATCCTTCGTCTGCGGGAACTCGCCCAGCGTGCCGACGTCGTGACCATAGCGGTCCTGCGCGATCTGCGCTGCCCGTCGGGCGATCTCGGCGATCGCCGGGTTGAGCGAAATTGATCCTTCCAGCGCGTTCACGCCGGTCGGCTCCTCGCGCGAGTTCACCTCGCCGTTGAGGAAGAAGAAGAGGCGGTCTCGGAGAATCGGCCCGCCAATTCGGCCGCCGTACTGCTCGGTCTCGAAGTTCGTGATCGGATCGTCGTTCGGCCCGTCGCCGACGAACGAATCGTCGCGCTGCGAGTAGAAGACCGAGCCGTTGATCGCGTTGGTTCCGGAGCGGGTGATCGCGTTCACGCCGCCACCGGTGAAGCCGCCGTGGCGGACGTCGTACGGCGAGATGAGGACCTGGAGCTCCTGGATCGCGTCGAGTGAGATCGGCGGGGCGTCGGCCTGGCCGCCGGGGGTTCCGGTGTCGGCGAGTCCGAAGAGATCGTTATTGACGGCTCCGTCGATCTGGATGTTGTTGTAACGGTTGTTCTTCCCGGCGATCGTCATGCGCGTCGCCGTGGCGTCCTGCGGGTCGACGTTGGTGTAGGGGTTCGTGCGTGCGAAGTCCTGAAGCGAGCGGTTGACCGTCGGCAGCGATTCAATCTGCTGCTCGCTGACGCGCGAGGTCGAGCCGGTGCGGTTCGGGTTCAGGATCTCGTCGGCCTCGGCGCGAACCTCGATCGTCTGCTCGACCGCGGCCAGATCGAGTGTCAGCGGAACCGCCGTAGTCGATCCGAGACCGACCTGGACGTTGGTCGCGACGGCGGTACGGAATCCGTCGAGACTGGCGGTGACGGTGTACGGACCTCCTACGCGGATGTTCGGAAACGTGTAACGGCCGCTGTCGCCGGTCCACGCCTGATAGGTGGTTCCGGTCGGGACGTGCGTCGCTTCGACGGTAACGCCCGGAAGCACGGCGCCGTCGCGGGCGAAGATTGTCCCCGTGAGCGTACCGGTCGTGACCTGGGCAGCGGCCGGAATCGGCAGTACGAGCCCCGCGACGAGAATCAGGCATAGCACAGCCTGAAGAATGCGATTACGCGACATAAACCCTCCTACGGATTTGGACCCGGTCTTGGACGAACCGGGATCGGTTATTGAACTCTGAATGAATCAGTCGGCGCTGCAAGATACCCGAACCTCCGTCCCCGGCGAGCACACCTCGCGAGGAGAACACGTAAATTTACGGGGAATCACGCCACGCCGCTCACACCCGGCTGGACCGAAGCCGAGCCTGCTGCCTGTTCTAAAAACTCTTCAGGAACGCCTCGTTCGAGGGGAACTTCTGGAGCCTCTCGAGGAGCATTCGCATCGCATTCGTCGGATCGGTCCCGGCCAGCGCCCTTCGCAGGGTCTGAATCTTCGGGAGGACATCGGGCGGAAGCAGCTTCTCTTCCTTCCGGGTTCCGGTCTGGGCGATGTTGATCGCCGGGAAGATCCGCCGCTCGAACAGCCCGCGGTCGAGAACGATCTCGGTGTTTCCCGTTCCCTTGAACTCCTGAAAGATGACCTCGTCCATTCTCGAGCCGGTGTCCACGAGTGCCGTCGCAACGATGGTGAGCGACCCCCAGTCTTCGGCATTGCGCGCCGAGCCGAAGAACCGCCGCGGCTTTTCCATCGTTCGGGCATCGATGCCGCCCGACATGATCCGGCCACTCGATTTCTGCTCGTTATTGTACGCCCTCGACATCCGGGTAATCGAGTCACAAAGGATGATGACGTCGTGCTTGAGCTCGACAAGGCGCCGCGCGCGCTCGAGAACGACCTCGGCGATCGTGATGTGGTTCTCCGCCGTTTCATCCGAGCTCGACGCGATCACTTCGCCTTTGACCGACCTGCGAACGTCGGTGACCTCTTCCGGCCGCTCATCCACGAGCAGAACCATCACGATCACGTCGGGGTGATTCGTCTCGATTCCGTGGGCGATGTCCTTGAGGATCGTCGTCTTCCCGGCTTTCGGCGGGGCGACGATGAGGCAGCGCTGCCCCCTGCCGAGCGGAGAGAGCAGGTCGATGACGCGTGTGGTCAGCCGGTCCGAGTCGGTCTCGAGCTTGAACTGCTCGAGCGGATCGATCGAGATCAGCTCCGAGAACGGTCGCCGCGCCTCGAGGAACTCCTCGAGCGGCATCTGCTCGACCTGCTCGAGCTGGTTGAGCTCGGGTCCGTGGCTTCCACGCCGCGCCTGGCCGATCAGCCGAAGGCCGGGCTGGAGGTGGTGACGCTCGATGAGGGACCGCGGAACCGTGGGATCACCCTGCTGCGGAACGTAGTTGTTCGTCGGGTTGACCAGCAGGCCCGACCCGTTCGGCTTGAGGTAGAGCACGCCGTCGACCGGCACCGGCTCGCCGCTCGGAGGAGCCGATTCGGTCTCGGAGGTGTTCTCGCCCCCGGCCGAATCCTTCCGGCCGCGGTGGCGGGAGCGACGGCGGCGCGAACGCCCCGGGCGAGCTTCCCCCGCCGGGTGTTGCGATTCGCCGTCCTGAGCCGGAGCGGTGTTCGGGCCTTGTCCCTGCCCGGAGCCTGGGGGGCGTCGCCTTCGGCGTCGCCGCTTACGTGATGTGCGTTCGTCCGTTGTCATGCAACTCCGTCGTCTCAAAAAAAACGACTCGGGTTCCGATTGCTTGACGGTTCGAGGCGGAGAGGTTTTCTCTCGACGCCCGGCAGGAATGCCCTTCGCGAATCCGCCGCACGAGGTGCCCGGTCAGTATGCGCGAGCCTCCCTCGAAATTGCAAGCGGAAACTCCTCGTCGTTCGAGCCCTTCCTGAATCTCCCCACCCCAACCGAATCATTCCCGCTTTCGTTGGCCTCGACCTGGGAATCCGTGCAACAATGTCTCCATCGCGACCCCGCCCATGGCAGAGACGGTCCTCGTCATCGAATACGAGCCGCGCTATATCGACAGGCTCCGAGAAGCATTCGCCGGCACGCCGGTGAATCTGTCGTTCGCCCGCGACGGCCGGGAGGCGCTCGAATCACTCGAGCAATCACGCCCTTCGGCGGTCATTCTCTCCTGGATCCTTCCGAAGACCGACGTCACGCAACTCATTGCGTCGATTCACGCGGCGGGCGACCCGCGCATCCCGATTCTCCTCACCGTTTCCGGCTACAGCGGACGCGACTCTCATGCGGACGCGCGTCGCGTCGGCGCGGAGGACCTGCTCGCAAAGCCGTTCAGCCAGGCTGATCTGATGGCGCGCGTCGAGGGACTCCTGGGTCATCCGATCGAGAGGGATGCCCCTCTGGAAACGGGAACATCACCCGGGTTCCATCCGGCCGCTGCCCACGCGGTCGCGGCGGGGGAGAGCGACCGGATCGGCTCCGAGGAGATCTTCGGGGAGTTGACGGATGCCGAACCCGAGCCAACCGTGACGGCCGCGGCTGATGGAGCCGGAACTGCGACCAAGGCGGACGACCTCGACGCGCTGCTCGACCAGACGCTCATCT
>JBHEPS010000142.1:500-6349 GCA_046260175.1 Thermoanaerobaculia bacterium | reverse complement strand
CCCAGACCTTCGGGACGATGAAGAGGGAGATGCCGGCGGTACCGGCGGGCGCGCCATCGATGCGCGCCAGGACTGGGTGAATGATGTTCTGGGAGAGATCGTGCTCGCCGCCGGAGATGAAGATCTTGTTGCCAGTGAGCGAGTACGTTCCGTCCGGGTTTGGGGTGGCCGTGGTGCTCAGGGCGCCGACGTCGGAGCCCGCCTCCGGCTCGGTGAGGAGCATCGTTCCGGTCCACTCACCCGAGAAGAGCTTCTTGAGGTAGAGCTTCTTCAGTTCGTCGGATCCGAAGTGGTCGATCAGCTCTCCGGCGCCGTGAGTCAGGCCCCCGTACATGATGAAAGCGAAGTTCGCCGCCATCAGGAAATCGGCAGCGGCGGTGGCCACGGTGCGGGGCATCCCCTGGCCGCCCCAGTCGGGGTTTTCGGTCATGGCGAGCCATTCGCCGTCGCGCAGCGCTTTCCATGCCTTGTGAAAGGATTCGGGAACCGTGACCTTCCCGTTCTCGAATTTCGCGCCGACGCGATCACCGTCGGCCTGCGTGGGGAGGATCTCCTTGACGGCCAGGTTTCGCGCCTCGGAGATGATCAGGTCGATCGCCTTCCGGTTGAACTCCGGATAGCGCTCGTGTTTGGAGAATTTTTCGACGCCCAGCTGCTCGTGAAGGATGAAATCGACGTCTCTGCGGTCCGCAAGAATCTGAGCCATGGTTGGTTGCCTCCAGTATCTGGTTCGTTTTTTCGAGAAAGCAGTTGAGGCGCGCGGATCGCTAGGCGCGCTCGAAGACGGTCGCGATGCCCTGACCGAGACCGATGCACATCGTGGCAACGCCGGTCTCGTGGCCTCCTCGCTTCATCTGATGGAGCAGGGTCGTCGTGATGCGGGCCCCGGAACATCCCAGGGGATGACCCAGAGCGATGGCGCCACCGTTGAGGTTGACCTTCTTTTCGACCTGGTCGCGAAGCTGAAGGTCTTTGATCACCGGAAGCGACTGGGCCGCGAAGGCCTCGTTGAGCTCCCAGAGCTGGATATCCTGGATCTTCATTCCGGCGCGGCCGAGGGCTTTCTTCACGGCCGGAACGGGGCCGTAGCCCATGATCGACGGATCGACTCCGGCGGTGGCCATCGCCTTGACGCGTGCCATCGGCTGAAGGCCCAGCGCCTTCGCGCGATCCAGGGACATCACCAGAAGGGCCGAGGCACCATCTGAGATCGCCGAGGAGTTTCCCGCCGTGACGGTGCCGTTCTTCGGATCGAAGGCGGGCTTGAGCGCCGCGAGGCCCTCCAGGTTCGTGTCCTCGCGAATGACTTCGTCGTAGTCATAGACGACCGAGAAGCCGTTGGCGTCGTGCCCTTCCATCGGCACGATCTCATCCTTGAAGCGCCCCTCGGTCCTCGCCTCGTGGGCTTTCTGGTGCGAGCGGAACGCGAACTGATCCTGGGCCGCGCGGTTGATCCCGTGCATCTTCGCGAGGACCTCTGCGGTGATGCCCATCATGCCGGCGGCCTTTGCCGAGTGCTTGCTGGTCGAGGGGTTCGGGTCGACCCCGTGAGTCATGGGGATGTGGCCCATGTGCTCGACGCCTCCAACCAGGAAGATCTCTCCGTTGCCGGTCATGATCGCCATGGCGGCCGAGTGGAGAGCGCTCATGGAGGAGCCGCAAAGGCGGTTGATGGTCTGGGCGCTCACCGTGTTCGGTAAGGCCGTCATCAGGGCGGCGAAGCGGGCGATGTTGAAGCCCTGTTCCAGGGTCTGCTGGGCGCAGCCCCAGATCACGTCTTCGACCTCGCCTGGATCGACCTTCGGGTTTCGCTCGAGAAGAGCCGTGATCATCGCGGCCGAAAGGTTCTCGGCACGTACGTTCCGGAACATCCCTCCCTTGGAACGCCCCATGGGTGTGCGAACGGCATCAACGACGACGACGTCTTTCATCGGTCACCTCCGACTTTGGCAAGCTCGGGCTTCTGGGCGATGGGCTCGTCGAGCTCTCTCGCTTCGTGGAAGTTGCCGCCGGCGGCGGCAAGCTTGAGCATCTGGGCGGTCGGCTCGTAGAGCTTCCCGAGCGAAGCGAACTTCCCGGCCGTATCGCAGAGAGCCTTCAGGCCCACGGCGTCGGCGTAGCGGAACGCGCCGCCACGGAAGGGAGGGAAGCCGAGGCCGTAGACCAGCGCGATGTCGACTTCCACCGGGGTGTTGACGATTCCGTCCTCGAGGCAGCGCGAGCACTCGATGATCAGCGGAAGCATCATCCTGTCGATGATGTCCTGATCGGTGATCGAGGCGCTGTTGTCTACCTGCACCAGGGGCTTGAGAATCTCCTGAACGCCTGGGTCGACGGTCTTTTTCGGGACGCCCTTCTTGTCGGGAGCGTACACGTAGAAGCCTTTCCCATTCTTCTGACCGAAACGCTGCGCCTCGAACATCGCCTGAATGGCGGTCTTCTCGGAGGAGGCCATCCGGTCTGGGAACCCCTGCGCCATGACGGCGTCCGCGTGGTGGGCCGTGTCGATGCCGACGACGTCGAGCAGGTAGGCCGGACCCATCGGCCAGCCGAATTTTTCCATGACCTTGTCGATCCGGAGGAAGTCCACACCTTCGTTGATCAGCTTGATGAAGCCGGCGAAGTAGGGGAACAGGACGCGGTTGACGAGGAAGCCCGGGCAATCGTTGACCACGATCGGCGTCTTCCCCATCGCGAGCGCGTAGCTCACGGTGGTGGCAACGGCGCGCTCGCCCGACTTCTCGCCGCGGATGACTTCAACCAGCGGCATCTTGTGGACCGGGTTGAAAAAGTGCATTCCGCAGAAGTTTTCCGGGCGCTTGAGCCCTTCCGCCAGGCGGGTGATCGAGATGGTCGACGTGTTGCTGGCGAGAATGGCGTCGTCTTTGACGTGGTCTTCGACTTCGGCGAGGACGGACTTCTTGACCTTCTCGTTCTCGACGACCGCCTCGACGACCAGGTCGACGTCCTTGAAGTCGCCGAACGAGAGCGTCGGGCGGATACGCGTGAGCACCTCGGCCATTCCGGCCGCGTCCATCTTCCCGCGCTCGACCCGCTTCACCAGGAGCTTTTCGGCCTCGGACAGGCCAAGGGCGATCGCCTTCTCCTGAATGTCCTTCATGACGATCGGGATGCTCCTCGATGCCGACTGGTAGGCGATGCCGCCGCCCATGATGCCGGCTCCGAGGACCGCCGCGGATTCAACCGGGGAAGCCGTCTTCGCCATCTTCTTCGCGACTTTTCCGACGAACTGATCGCCGAGGAAGATGGTCACCAGGTGGAAGGCGGTGGGCGTCTTCGCCATGCGGGCGAAAGTCGTGGCTTCGATCTTCAGTGCGTCATCGCGGTTGCGGCCGGCGCCCTGCTGCATGGCCGTGATGGCCGCGACCGGCGAGGGATAGTTCGGCCCGGCTTTGCCCGCGACGAATCCCTTCGCGGTCTCGAAAGCCATCATGGTTTCCGTCGGTGGAAGCTTGAGAGGAGAGACCTTCTCGAGGCGGCGGGCCTTCCAGTCACGCTTTCCGGCGATCGCCTGCTCGAGCAGGTTGAGGGCGCCCTCGCGGACCTTCTCCGGTGCGACCACCGCGTCGACGACGCCGGTCTTGAGGGCCACGTCGGCACCGTACTGCTCACCTCCGGCGATCCACTCGATGGCGTTGTCGGCGCCGACGAGACGGGAGAGACGAACGGTGCCGCCCCACCCGGGAAAGATGCCCAGCTTCGTCTCGGGCAGGCCGACCTTGGCGGTCGAGGACATCACGCGGTAGCTGGTGCAGAGGGCGAACTCGAGACCGCCTCCGAGGGCGAAGCCGTTGATCGCCGTCACGGTGGGAAAGTCGAAGTCCTCGACCGTGGAGAAGAGCTTGTGGACGTCGAGGATCCACGCGACCAGCTGATCTTCGGGGTTCTTGAAGTAGCCGACGAACTCGGTGATGTCGGCGCCGACGATGAAAGAGTCTTTGCCGCTCGTGACGAGCAGTCCTTTGACGCCAGGCGCCGCCTTGATCAGCGGGAGCGCCTCGGCGAGTTCGGCGAGGGTCGCCTGGTTGAATTTGTTGACGGACTCCCCCTCGAGGTCGAACCGCAACTCGACGATGCCCTCCTGGGGCATCGAGCACTGGATGGACTTGCCTTCAAATAGCATGGGACCTCCAAGATCGCTCATCGCGCACAGCCTGAATGAATGGTCATTCAGCCGATTTTCTATGGGGCTTGTGCGATGTGTTCGTGCGCCTCGTCACGCCCCGGCTGTAGGGGCGTCACAGGGTTTCGTGCGTTGGGCTGAAAATGGAAACTTCAGCCCGGCGCGGGCCGCCCCCGGGTCGTCGAAGGATTTGGAGTCGGAGGCAGCGAGTTTCCAGAAATGGTCTGAAAGTGGCCGCTCCTATTCCGCACTCCTCAGTCGAGCGGCTCGAGACCCCTGGTCGTGTCCAGGTGGATGACCGCGTCGAATTGCTCGCGCAGCCTCGCTCTCACGTAATGACTCCGTCGCTCGTCCTCCGGGCGGTAGATCACGCCGACGAAGCGCTGGCTTCTCGCCTCATTGAGGACGGGCGCTTCGATCTCGGAGAGGATCAGGTAAAAGGCGGGGAGGTTGATCGCGTGAAGAATCGCCCCGTGGCTTCCGCGGATCGAGGGGCGGAGCGCTTTCACCTGCGGTTGCCCGTTCCAGTTCGTCGCGGCGATCACCTCGCCGGTGTCGGTCATCAAACCGACCGAGAAACTCCGGGAGCGATCCCAGTGCTGACGCACGAGCTGCCCGAGGTTCCATTCGCCGATCTCGGCGCGCTGCGTCGCCCGGGCGTCGCCGACGTGGCTGTTGTGGGCCCAGACCGCAATGCGATCGCCGCCACCCCGCCGCGCGAGATCTTCTTGAAGGGCCGCGAGCGTCGCGGCCATGTGGCGGTCGCGCAGGTTCCACGTCGAGACCTGGCCGTGCGCCTCCTCTCGGAAGTACTCCTCGGCGCTCCGGACGACTCGTGCGTTCTGTTCGGCCGCGAAGAGGAGATCGAGCTCCCGCGCGTCGAGCGGCCGGCTGCGCAGCGCCCGCACTGCTTCCAGCTGCGCTCTGGCGGCCTCGGCGCACGAGCGGTTGGCTCTCTGCGCCGCGGCTCGGCCGTAGCTGAGGGGATCGTCGCGGTCCGACGCCGTGAAGCATCGGTATCGCTCCGCGGCTTCTTCGGCCGCCGCATCGTCAACCTGGCGAAGTTGCGAGACGACCAGCTCAACCGATCCGCCGAGGCCGAACAGATCGATACCGTAGACTCCTACGTGGGGCCCTTCCGGGGGGAGAGTGGCGTTGTGCGCGCGGATCCACTCGACGAGGTCGGCGAACTCGCGGTTCCTCCACATCCATCGCGGAAAGCGCTCGAAGCCCGAGAGCGCATCTTCGGCGGAACGGTCGCTTCCCGCGCCGCGGACGTATCGGTCGATGCGAGTCGCATCGGACCAATCGGCCTCGAGCGCGAGGGCGGTAAAGCCCTTCTCCTCGATCAGGCGGCGCGTGATGCGGGCGCGCTCGAGATAGAACTCGTGGGTGCCGTGGGTCGCCTCGCCGAGCAGGACGAGGCTCGCGTCTCCGATCGCGCCGAGAAGTGCGTCGTAGTCACTTTCCGCCCCGCCGACCGGATGGGCGTGGAGGGCCAGTTGAGGCGCCGTCTCCGCGTCCCGCCGCGCGACCGACGTGCACGACAGCGAGAGGCCGAGAAGCAGAACGAGCGCGACGCGAGGCATGTTCGTTTTCCGTGCAAGCTCCCTGCTGGACCTCGAATTCCGGGAGTGGCCTGAGTAGAGGAACTGGGCTGAAGCGGTGGTGGCGATTCAATGACCCGAGGTCGGGCGCGATCCCG